>NZ_KV806797.1:0-153450 GCF_001811845.1 Corynebacterium sp. HMSC062E11 | reverse complement strand
CGCACACCCCCAACAAACAACAAATCCCCAGGTGACACACCAAAAAGGTGCGCCACATAGGGACGTCGCCAAGCAATGTTCCTTAGTAGAGCTCCTCCTCTTGAGTGCGCTCAATGGTGGCGCCCAAGGCCTGCAGGTTCTCTACAAAGTTGGGATAGCCGCGGTCGATGTGAAAGACATCGTGCACGGTGGTCGTCTCATCCGCACACAAAGCGGAGAGGACCAATCCGGCACCTGCGCGGATATCGGAGCTCCAGACATGCGTCGAGGACAGGCGCTCTTGACCGCGGATAACTACGTGGTGTCCATCCACCTGGGCATCAGCGCCAAGGCGGAGCATCTCATCGACGAACCGGAAACGCGACTCAAAGACATTTTCCGTGATGATGGATGTACCTTCCGCGACCGCGGAGAGCCCGATGGCAATCGGCTGAAGATCCGTGGGGAAGCCGGGGTACGGCAGCGTTTGGTAGTCCACAGCAGTTGGACGCCGGTCCATGCGCACGCGGAAACCATTGACATAGTCCTCGATATCCGCACCGGCGGACTTAAGCTTCTCCAACGGCAGGTGCAGGTGCTTGGGAGCAATACCGCCCACCGTGATATCCCCGCGAGTCATTACGGCAGCATATGCCCACGTACCCGCAACAATACGGTCACCGATAACCTCGTGCTCCGTCGGTTGCAGCTTGTCCACTCCCCGAATGGTGATGGTGGATGTCCCCTCCCCGGAGATGTCGGCGCCCATTTCCTTGAGCATCGTGCACAGGTCCACAATTTCCGGTTCGCGGGCCGCATTGTGGAGTTGAGTTTCGCCATCCGCAAGGACTGCAGCAGTGAGAATATTTTCGGTGGCGCCTACCGAGGGAAAATCGAGCTTGATGTTCGCGCCATGGAGTTGATCCGCCTCCGCCACAACGGCGCCGTGTTCGATGCGCGTGCTAGCGCCCATCTTCTCTAGCCCAGATTGGTGCATGTCCAATGGGCGGGAACCAATGGCGTCGCCACCTGGCAAAGCTACCTTTGCGTGACCACAACGCGCCGTCAGCGGCCCCAATACACACACCGACGCGCGGAATTGGCGCACCGCATCGAAGTCTGCATTGGAATGCAACGTGGCCGGCGTGGTGATCTGCACGGTGTGGCCATCGATTTCCACTGAACAGCCAAGGCCTTCAAGGACCTTTCGCATCAGTGGAACATCAAGGATTTTAGGACAGTTGGTCAGCGTGGTGGTGCCCTCCGCCAACAGTGCCGCAGCCATCAGCTTCAGCACACTGTTCTTGGCACCGTCCACCTTGACGGTGCCCTGCAGGCGCGCCCCACCGGAGACAATAAATTGGTCTTTCACGCCCACCCAACTTACCTACGATCAGGGCAACGCGCCTATACGACGGGCCGCATTAACCGCCTCATAGCGAGTATGTGCACCCAGTTTGCGCATGACAGAGCGCAAATAGGACTTCACCGTTTCGGCGCCAATACCCATTTCCTCGGCCGCCTCGACATTGGTATGCCCCAACGCCACGCAGGAAAGAACATCCAACTCGCGAGCAGAAAGCTTGGTGGACTGCTTAACGCGCACCGGGGAGACCATCTGGTCGCAAAGAGCCTCTAGTTCCTTACGGAGGTCTTCATCGTTGACTCGGTTAGCCAACATGCGGAGCTTGGAGTGCGTTGAGCGCACCTGCTCCCACTCAGCCCCGTTCATCACGTGACCGCGAGCAGCGCCGCCCTTGCCTCCGTCGGCACGACGCAACGCGGAATTAACGGCCAGATCCTGCTCGAGGCACCGAGCGGTCATGGTGACTTCCTCGATTACCTTGTCGCCCAAGCGCACCGGCGAATGGACGCCAACATAGAGGACACCGCGGATTTCACGCTGAACGGTGACCGGCACCGCCACGATCGAATGCAGCCCCTCATCCTGGATATGGCGATCATTCTCATGGCTAATTGTGGTGGCACGAGTGTAGTCGGACACACCAACCGCGCGGCGAGTGCTGACAACGCGCCCGCCGACGCCCACGTTCGCGTCAATCACCAAATTCTGCAAGGCCGGGGTCCGCAGCCCTACCCACTGGGTAATCTGCAGGCGATTGTCCGGCAGCAAGGTCCCGTACATCGTGACGGGGATTCCCGTTGCGGTCTTTAGTGACGAGAGCGCTGCGCGTACGGCTTCGTCGTCATCCTTGAGTCGGTGCGGCTCCATGAGACTCTCTCTTACTCGGGGGTAACCAGCAGGTGCACCCACATTTCCCGCCTGAAACGGGGGTAGGCGAACACTATTTGCGAAGTATAACCGGCCGACGGGGGTAATTCTAAATCACGCCTCGCCCTCATGAGACGCCTCAAATCCCACATGCCATGCCCGAATGATCTGTTCAGAATCTATATACCACTTAGTCTATTGCCACGGTGTAGAGTGTCTGCTGTACATCAGAACTTATTTTCAAGGAGTCCACATCGTGGCTGTATACAACAATATTCTCGACACCATCGGCGGTACCCCGCTTGTCCGCCTCAACCGCCTGACCGAAGGCCTCGGCGCCGAGGTACTGGTGAAGGTTGAGTCTTTCAACCCCGCTAATTCCGTCAAGGATCGCATTGCCAAGGCGATCGTCGACACCGCCGTAGAATCCGGCGAGCTAAAGCCAGGCGGCACCATCGTTGAGGCCACCTCCGGCAACACCGGCATCGGCTTGGCACTCGTCGGTGCCGCCCAGGGTTACAAGGTCATCCTCACCATGCCGGAGACCATGTCCAACGAGCGCAAGGTACTGCTGCGCGCCTATGGCGCTGAAATCGTCCTCACCCCGGGCGCTGCCGGCATGAAGGGTGCTGTCGAGAAGGCCAACGAAATTATCGCTGAGACCCCCAACGCCATCCTGGCCTCCCAGTTCGCCAACGAGGCAAACCCGAAGATTCACGAGGCAACCACGGGCCGCGAGATCTGGGACGACACTGAGGGCAAGGTTGACGCTTTCGTCGCTGGCGTCGGCACCGGCGGCACCGTCACCGGTGTGGGCCGCTACCTGCGTTCCCAGAACCCCGACACCTATCTGGTCGCCGTTGAGCCCGCTGACTCCCCCGTCCTCTCCGAGGGACACGCTGGCCCCCACAAGATCCAGGGCATCGGCGCCAACTTTGTCCCAGAGGTTCTGGACCGCGAGATCCTCAACGAGGTGCTCACCGCAACCACCGAGGAATCCGTTTCCACTGCCCGCAAGCTGGCCACCGAAGAAGGACTGCTCGTCGGCATTTCCTCCGGTGCCAACGTCTCTGCGGCACTCAAGCTGGCTGCGCGCGATGAGTTCAAGGGCAAGACCATCGTCGTCGTCGCCCCGGACTTCGGTGAGCGCTATGTCTCCACCATCCTCTTCGAGGACATTCGCGAGGCCTAAGGAAAACGCTAACGTGGCTTTCCACGGGACGTCGCCAAGCACGGCGCCGTGGTGAGCCCTCCGAATAAAAGCGCCCTCTGTGCTAGGGGGCGCTTTTTCTTTCTAGATAGGATGGTTCGCATGCACATCTTGAAGATGATTCGTGAAGACCTCGCCAACGCGCGCGAGCATGATCCGGCCGCGCGCGGCGACGTCGAAAATGCCGTGGTCTACTCCGGCCTTCACGCCATTTGGGCGCACCGAATCGCCCACCGCATGTGGAAACGTGGATGGCGTGGGCCAGCCCGTATTTTGGCGCAGCTTAACCGCTTCTTCACCGGAATCGAGATTCACCCCGGCGCTACCATTGGCCGGCGCTTCTTCATTGACCACGGCATGGGGATCGTCATCGGTGAAACCGCCGAAATTGGCGATGGCGTCATGCTTTACCACGGCGTCACGCTCGGTGGTCAGGTGCTGACACAGACTAAGCGCCACCCAACAATTGAGGACAACGTCACCATTGGCGCGGGCGCTAAAGTGCTCGGCCCGATTACCGTCGGCCACGGCTCCGCTGTGGGTGCCAACGCCGTGGTGACAAAGGACGTGCCACCGGAGCACATTGCCATCGGTATCCCGGCCACCAACCGCCCGCGCAAGAAGGATGAGCGCATCAAGCTGGTGGACCCGGACTACTACATCTAATAGACCGTGCCCTTAAAGGCTGCCTTCACGGGCAGTCAGCCGCTGGTAATCGGGATTCTTCTCAATGAAGCGCGCCACGGCGCTGCACGTTGGAATGACTTGGCGGCCGGCCGTTGAGTCATCATCCAGTGCCGCTTTAATTAGCGGCTTGGACAGTCCTTGGCCCTGAAATGACTCGAAGATTTCCGTGTGCGTGAATTCGCGTGTGGTAGCGGAATCACTGTATTCGGCGAAGCCTGCTTCTTCCCCATCAACGGTGATGACGAAACGGGATTGATCGGTTTGGTGCGCAACTGAAGTAGTCATGCCGCCCATTAAACCAAAAAGAGCAACAAAAAAGCCCCTTCCAATGGAAGGGGCTGTCTTGTGGCCAGAGCCAGGATCGAACTGGCGACCCCACACTTTTCAGGCGTGTGCTCTACCGACTGAGCTATCTGGCCAGAAGCCACGAGGACTTCGGCGACCCTGACGGGACTTGAACCCGCGACCTCCGCCGTGACAGGGCGGCGCGCTAACCAACTGCGCCACAGGGCCATTTTCAATTATCTGTTGTGCGCTGGGCACGAATAAGTACTCTACACAAAGCTAGATAAGCACACCAAATCAGCATGTCATTCACCGTTTTCACGGTGATGCAGCCCCTCAATACACACTGTCACCACAGCGCCTAGACCTATACAGATCTATGCGCCATTTGCGACGTTGCAGGAGCCTCCACACACCACCATAAAACGACACAAGCCCCGAGGCATATGTTCTATAAACAATGCTCCGAGGCTGAAATATGGCGACCCTGACGGGACTTGAACCCGCGACCTCCGCCGTGACAGGGCGGCGCGCTAACCAACTGCGCCACAGGGCCATAAGTATTTTCTTGTGCACCAACACAAAAGTGTTGGTACCCCCAACGGGATTCGAACCCGTGCCGCCGCCGTGAAAGGGCGGTGTCCTAGGCCGCTAGACGATGGGGGCCCGTTGCCTTGAGGCAACTTTGTAAAAATATACTGGAGACATCCTCACTTAACCAAATCGTCCTGGCAGAAAGGCAGAAAACCATGGCTGACCAGCGGGATACCTGTTCCTGTCACGAGCCGGGTGTGCACGGCTACAACTCCAATGATGAGCAGAAAGCAAAGTACTTGGCTCGCCTCAAGCGCATCGAAGGCCAAACCCGAGGCATCCACCGCATGATCGCGGAGGACCAATACTGCATCGACATCATCACGCAGATCTCAGCGGTTACTTCAGCGCTCGAGAACGTTTCCCTAGCACTCTTGGAGGACCACATAGAACACTGTGTGGCGGGAGCAGCCGCCGAAGACGGGCAAGTAGCCACAGCGAAGCTCGAGGAGGCCATGCGGGCCATCAGGAAGCTCGTTAAGAGCTAGCCCTGAACCCAGCCCTGCGCTTGGGCCCCAAAACAAAAAAGAGCCGCCCGAAGGCGGCTCTTTTTGTGGGCCCTGTGGGGATCGAACCCACGACCTGCGGATTAAAAGTCCGTAGCTCTACCAACTGAGCTAAAGGCCCAACGCTCACCTATCCTAGCCGGTGGCACCAAAGAAAAGGAAATGGCCCTCACCTTCAGTGGTAAGGGCCACAACCTTGCGGGTCTAAGACTTAGCCGCGCATGTCACCCTTCTCCATGAAGTTCACCTGGAAATCGAAGGCGGTCTTCAGATCGTGCGGGGTGTGCTGGAACTTGTTAGCCTTGGCGCGCTCGAAGTACTCCTCCAGCATCGGGCGGTAGTCCGGGTGAGCCACGGCGATGACCTTCTCCACGCGCTCCTTCGGGGCCAAACCGCGCAGGTCCGCAACGCCATACTCGGTGATGATGACCATGGTGTCGTGCTCGGTGTGGTCGGTGTGAGAAACGAAAGGCACGATGGCGGAGATAGCGCCGCCCTTGGCCACCGACGGGGAGACGAAGGTGGAGATGTAGGCGTTACGGGTGAAGTCACCCGAGCCGCCAGTACCGTTCATGATGCGGGAGCCGGAGACGTTGGTGGAGTTGATGTTGCCGTAGATATCGCCCTCAATCATGCCGTTGGAAGAAATCAGGCCCACGCGGCGAATAACCTCCGGGTGGTTGGATACCTGCTGCGGGCGCAGGATGATGTGCTTGGCGTAGCGATCAGCCTCAGCGTTCATCTTGTCCGCGTACTCCGGGGACAGGGCGAAGGAGGTTGCGGAGGCGACGGTCATCTTGCCAGCGTCGATAAGATCCAGCATGCCGTCCTGGATAACCTCGGTATAGGCCTGAATGTTTTCGAACTTGGAGTCCAACAGGCCTGCCATCACGGCGTTCGGGACGTTGCCCACACCGGACTGCATGATGAACTTGTCATACTCTAGGCGGCCGGCAGCAACCTCGCCCTCGAGGAACTCGATGAAGTTTGCAGCAATCTTCTCAGAAACCTCATCCGGGGCCTTGAACGGAGCGTTGCGGTCCGGGGCATTGGTCTTGACCACAGCCACGACCTTCTCCTCCGGAATCTCGATGTAGGTGGTACCGACGCGGTCAGCCGGCTTGGTAATCGGGATTGGCTGGCGGTTCGGCAGCTTCTCGATCTTGTAGATATCGTGCATGCCCTCGAGGTTGAGGGACTGCCACTCGTTGATCTCAATGATGATCTTGTCGGCGGCATCGATGTATTCGAGGTTGTTGCCCACGGCGGAGGACGGAACGATATTTCCGTTCTCATCAATACGAACGGCCTCAATAATGGCTACCTGGAAGTCACCGTAGAAGCCCTCTTCCACCTGCTGGCCAGAGTGCGAGAGGTGGATGTCCTGGTACAGGGCGGAGCCGTCGTTGAAGCGGCCGCGCAAAACCGGGTCAGAGTTATACGGAGAGCGGAAGCGGATGGCGTCTGCCTCAGCCAACACACCATCACAGTCCGGAGCGGTAGAGGCACCGGAGAAAACATCGATCTTGAACTCCTCGCCCGCCTCATGAGCTGCCTTCGCCTTCTCCGCGATGGCAGTCGGCAACGCCTTAGGGTAGCCAGCGCCGGTAAAGCCGGAGATTCCCACACGGTCACCGTGGTTGACGAACTTTGCGGCCTCGTCAGCGCTCATCACGAGCTTCTCAAACGGTGCGTATGCAATTCTCTCAGACATTAGTCCTCCTTTTATGTGCAGAAACGACCTACGTTACGGTCCTTTCCTGTTAGTTACATGCACCACACTAGCGAATCGGTGGAGGATTTACCGCACTCTGCCCCAAACTGTGTGCACCCCTCACTTTCCTCGTGAGAATTTGCCACCCCAGGCTCTTTCCGCGCACAATTGGCGGCGTGACTCTTGCTATCGGAAAAATCCAGCTCAACTCCCCCGTTGTCCTCGCCCCCATGGCGGGCGTGACCAACGTGGCCTTTCGCGTGCTGTGTCGCGAGCAAGAGATAGCGAAGACCGGCACCGTCTCCGGCCTTTATGTCTGCGAAATGGTTACCGCCCGCGCCTTGGTAGAGCGAAATCCCAAGACGCTGCACATGACCACTTTCGATCCACAGGAGAATCCGCGCTCGCTGCAGCTGTACACCGTCGATCCGGAGTACACCTACAAGGCGGCGAAGATGATCGTGGATGAGAATCTGGCTGACCACATCGATATGAACTTTGGCTGCCCGGTTCCCAAGGTCACGCGCCGCGGCGGAGGCTCCGCACTCCCCTATAAGCGCCGCCTCTTTGGCAACATCGTCGCCGCAGCGGTCAAGGCCACAGAGGGCACCGATATCCCGGTCACCGTAAAAATGCGCGTGGGCATCGACGAGGATCACCACACGCACCTCGACGCCGGCCGCATTGCGGTGGAAGAAGGGGCGTCGGCAGTCGCGCTCCACGGCCGTACCGCCGCGCAACGCTACTCGGGCCATGCGGACTGGAATGAAATTGCGCGCCTTAAGGAGCACTTGGCCCATACCGGTATCCCTGTCTTGGGTAACGGCGATATCTTCAAGGCCACGGATGCCCGCGCCATGATGGAACAAACGGGCTGCGACGGCGTCGTCGTGGGACGAGGTTGTCTGGGTCGTCCTTGGCTCTTCGCGGAGCTCTCCGCCCACCTTCGTGGCGAGCCGGTGCCGGCCGAGCCCACGTTGGGTGAGGTCACGCAGATTATGATTCGCCACGCAGAACTGCTGGCGCAGCACGAGGGCGAGGACCAGGCCAGCCGCGATATCCGCAAGCACATCGGCTGGTACCTACGCGGTTTTCCCGTGGGAGGTCAGGTCCGTGCTGGCCTGTCCCGCGTGAACTCCCTCGACGCTCTCCGGGAGCTGCTCGAGCCGTGGGCTGATTCGCCTGCGCTTGCCGACGACGCCGATGGCGCCCGCGGACGCCAGGGATCCCCCGCCAAAGTGGTCCTTCCCGAGGGGTGGCTCGACGATCCGGAGGATGCAACCGTGCCGGAAGGCGCGGAGATTATGCATTCCGGCGGCTAGCCACGAAAATTCCCTTTTGTGTCGCTCGACAGGCACTAGACCAATTGTTCAGCTAAAGTACGTGACATGCGCGCTGCCTACCGTGAACAGTTGGACAACTTTGCCCATGACCTCATCATCATGAGCACTGCGGTTCATAAGCTGATGACTCTTGCCTCTCAGGCATTAATCGAATCCTCCCTGCAACCAGCCGAAGAGGCCTTGTCGTTGCGCGATGAGTTGGATGAAGTCCGCTCGCGCTGCGAAGACCGTGCGGTGTCCCTTCTGGCCTTGGAAAACCCGATGGCCAAGGATCTGCGCCAGGTCATAGCTTCCATCTATATTGTGGAAGACTTTTACCGCATGGGCCGCTTGTCTCAGCACATTGCCACCAGCGCCCGCCGCCGCCACCCTGAATCAGTTGTTCCGTCAGACATTATGGGCTATTTCGAGGAATACACACGTCTCGTTCTCGACATGTCCTCAGGCCTCAAAGACATCCTCATCACCCGCGATCCGGAGCTGGCGCTCCGTTTGACCGAGGACGACGACGCCGTCGATGACATCAACCAACACCTGCTTCGTATGTTGACGCAGCGGGAGTGGAAAGGAACGGTGCGCCAGGCCGTGGAAACCTCGCAGCTTTCGCGCTACTACGAGCGTTTCGCCGATCATTGCGCAGCAGCTGCCGGCCGCATCATTTACCTGGCAACGGGCTTGGACCCCGACCGCTACATGCGCAAGCGCGATCAGGAGCAACGAGAGGCTGAGCTGGAGGCCCGCATGGCGGAGCTGGAGCGCCAGTTTCACCGCTAGCCCCCCTACTGCTCGCCACACCTAGCGCACAGTGCATGCACAAAGCCGGCACCTCTTCTAGACCTTTAGAAGAGGTGCCGGCTTTCGGCGCTGTCAGTGTTTAGCCGAAGCGCATGTTTAGCCGAAGCGGCCAGAGATGTAATCCTCGGTATCCTTCTTGGATGGGTTTTCGAAGATCTTCGTGGTGTCATCGAACTCCACCAGGTGGCCAGGCCGGCCGGTAGCTTCCAGGGAGAAGAAGCCGGTCTTGTCCGACACGCGGGCTGCCTGCTGCATGTTGTGAGTAACAATAACGATAGTGAAGTTTTCCTTCAGCTCATGGATCAGGTCCTCCACGGCCAAGGTGGAAATCGGGTCGAGCGCCGAGCAGGGCTCGTCCATCAGCAGGACTTCCGGCTCCACGGCAATCGCGCGAGCAATGCACAGACGCTGCTGCTGACCGCCGGACAGGCCGCCGCCCGGCTTGTCCAGGCGGTCCTTAACCTCATCCCAAAGGTTGGCGCCGCGCAGGGACTTCTCGGCGACCTCCTTCAACTTCTTCTTGTTCTTTTCGCCGGACAGCTTCAGGCCGGCAACAACGTTATCCTCAATGGACATCGTCGGGAACGGGTTGGCCTTCTGGAAGACCATGCCGATAGTGTTGCGAACGGACACCGGATCGACCTTGGGCCCGTAGATGTTCTGGCCGTCCAGGAGAATCTCACCCTTGACATAAGCACCAGGAATGACCTCGTGCATGCGGTTCAGGGTGCGCAGGACTGTGGACTTACCACAGCCGGAAGGGCCGATGAAGGCAGTCACGGCCTTCGCCGGGATCTGCATGTTGACGTTCTGTACGGCGTGGAAGTCACCGTAGTAGATGTTCACGTCGTTGAGCTCAAGCTTGGACATGAGTAGTGCTCCTATGGGGTAGGTAGAAAGTGAATACGGTTACTTCTTGACGGAGAACTTCGCCGAAACGATGCGCGCGCCAATGTTGAGAATCGCGATGAGGAGAACCAACGTAAGGGCGGCACCCCACAGCTTGTCCAGGACGGCCGGATCAGCGCCGGACTTGTACATATCCAGCATCATCAACGGCAACGAGGACTGCGCACCCTTGAGTGCGTCCCAGTTGATGGAGGAGGTGGAGCCCACCAACACCAGCACCGGCGCGGACTCACCCATGATGCGGGCCACGGCCAGCATGATGCCGGTGACAATGCCGGACAGTGCGGTCGGCAGAACGATGCGCGCGATGGTCTTCCACTTCGGCACACCGAGAGCATAGGAAGCCTCACGCAGATCCATCGGGACCACGCGGAGCATCTCTTCGGTATTGCGGACCACAATCGGAATCATCAGGAGCACAAGCGATAGCGCCACCGCCATACCGGAACGCTTGAAGCCGAACAGAGTAATCCACATGGCGAAGATGAACAGGGCCGCAACAATGGAAGGCACACCGGAGAGGATGTCCACCATGAAAGTAGTAAGACGGCTCAGCGTTCCACCGCGGGAGTACTCCACCAGGTAAATCGCGGTGAAAATGCCGATCGGAACGGAAATGACGGTCGCGATGACGGTCTGCACAAAGGTACCGATAATAGCGTGGAGCGCACCGCCGCCGGCCTCGGTATCAAGGATTCCGCGTTGGGAGTGGGTCCACCATTCGGGGCTCAGGATAGCGCCCGAACCGCGAGAAATGAGCTCGAAGAGAACCCACAGCAGCGGAATCATGGCGATGATCATCGTTGCCCACACGAGAACGGTGGCAACAGTATTGGTGGTCTTTCGGCTCGAGGAGATATCCAGGAAGGTCGGGCCGGAAGATGCCGGGACAGAGTTGGAAGTTGTAGTCGTAGTCATCTCTGAGCCCTCCTTACTTGCTCTTCACGATGGAACGGGCAATAGCGTTGACCAAGAAGGTCAGAAGGAACAGCATGAGGCCAGCGGCGATATACGCACCGGCACGCATCTCATTACCGAACTCAGCAGCCGCCAGGGCAATGGCCGTTGCGAAGGTGGTACCGCCGTCGAACAGCGAGAAGCGGAAGTCCACCAGCGGGGAGACAACCATGTAGAGAGCCATGGTCTCACCCAGCGCGCGGCCCAGACCCAGCATGGAGCCGGCTATGTAGCCGGACATGCCGAAGGGGAGAACCGTCATGCGGATGACTTCCCACCGGGTGGCGCCGAGGGCCAAGGCGGACTCGATTTGACCGGGAGGGGTCTGCACAAAGACTTCGCGGGCGGTGGCAGCGATGATCGGCAGGATCATCACCGCCAGAACAATGCCACCGGTGAGGACGTTGCGGCCCGTCGCAAAGTTCGGGGAGTTGTCGTAGACCTTGAAGAGGAAGAAGCCACCAGCCCAGGAGTGCAGCCAGGTGTAGAAGCCGGACAGCGCAGGGCCGAGCACCTGCCAGCCCCACAGGCCGTACACGATGGATGGCACGGCGGCGAGCATGTCTACCAAGAATCCCAACGGCTTGACCAGCTTGGCCGGCGCGTAGTTGGACAGGAAGATGGCAATACCGAGCGCGACCGGCATCGCAATGATGAGAGCCACGATGGAAATCAAGACGGTGTGGCCGAACATGGTCGGGATACCGAACTTCATAGCATCGGTGTCGTTGGTCTCCCAACGGTCACCGTAGGTGAAGAAGCCCAGAATGCCACCCTCATTGACGGACAGAGAAGGAACCGCACGCCAGATCAGGAAGGCCGCGATGGCAGCGATCATCACCGTGATCAGCGTTGCGGACGCAGTGGACAAGAATTCAAAAATGCGATCACCAGGGCGCTTCACACCGGACTTGACGGCGGGCGTAGAGGTGGCGTCCGCCTCGGACGCATGCGCGCTAGGGCGGGTCGCTGAAACGGCATCCTCCTTCACGGACGACGCTGTGGTGAGATTGTTGTCTGCCATGAGACTAGGGAATCCTTTTCAACGGAAACAATGAAAATACGGGACATGCTGCCGCCCCCAAAGCGCTCGTGAAGGGCGGGTTGGGGGCGGAAGTGTGTGTTCAAACGGACGCTACGGGGGTTCAAAGAAACCCGCGTAGTAACGCGCTCTTACTGGATAGCCTCGACGGCTGCCTTCAGGCGCTCCAGGTGGTCACCGGAAACCGGGATGAAGCCTGCCTTCTCCAGCTCCTCGGACTGATTGTCCAGGACGGTGTTAAAGAAGGCCTTCACCAGAGCGGAGGTCTCCTCGTCGTAGCCAGCGGAGCAGACGATGTTGTAGGTGGTCAGGATGAGCGGGTAAGCGCCCTCATCCTTGGAAGCAAAGAGCTTGTCGGAGTCAACGACCATGTCGTGCTCGGAGTTGGTCTCCTTGAAAGCGAGGTGGTCGAGAGCGACACCGACGGACTCAGAGCTGAGCTCAACCGGGCCGTTGCCGAAGTCAATCTTGGCAATCTTGACGCCATCGGCTTCCTTCTGATGAGCGTAGCCAGCCTCAACGTAGGTGATAGCACCCTCGATGGAGGCAACCTGGTCAGCCACACCGGAGGAACCGTTAGCACCCTCACCAACAGAATCCGGGAACTGCTTGCCTTCGCTGTCCCAGTTGCCGGTAGCGGACTTCAGGAACTTCTGGAAGTTATCGGAGGTACCGGACTCGTCAGAGCGGAAGATGACGGTGATGTTCTTGTCCGGAAGGTCGGTGCCCTCGTTCTCAGCCTTGATGGCGTCATCGTTCCACTTGGTGATCTCGCCCTTGAAGATCTTGGCGAGGGTTTCGGTGGAGAGGTTGACCTCGGTGTCACCCAGGTTGTAGGCGATGGCGACGGGGCCAATGGTCGTCGGCAGGTGCCATGCGTCGTTGCCACCGCAACGCTCCTTGGCGGCCTCAACCTCGCCCTTATCTTCCTTCAGAGCGGAGTCAGAACCGGCGAAGTCAACGGTGCCGCCGTTGAAAGCCTTCACACCAGCGCCGGAGCCGGAAGAAGTGTAGGAGAAGTTAGCATCCGGGTATGCCTCCAGGAATGCCTTCTCAAAGACGGACATAGCGGACTTTTGGGAGGATGCGCCCTCACCAGAGAGGTCGCCGGAAACCTCTGCCCCATCGGAACCGCCTTCAGCGGAGCCAGATTCGTTGGACTCAGAGCAGGCAACGAGAGCAGTGGAGGTGGCGGCGACGATGCCGAAGATAGCGGCGGTGCGCTTGAAGTTGCGGATCACGGGAAACCTTTCCGGTGCGGATACAAGAGAATGATTGTCCGAGCAAATCGCCCTCTACTCTTCTTTGAGCGATCTTCTTGAGACGAGCGCGATTAACTCACGTGTTGTAAAGCTATACAGGGCGGGTTAACCCCACAGGGATCAAGAGATGAACAATCGGTGAACTTGTACCAAAAGCCGGTGAGGCTAGTCACTTTTCGCCCAGACGCAGTGTTCCTCAGCGATGCCAAAGCCCAAACGCTCGTAGGCCTTTACCGCCGGAGCGTTATCAGCCTCGACATACAAGATGACCTTGTCCGCACCTTTAGCCGCCATGCGCTGCAGCCCAGCGCTCAGCAGCGGTCCACCGAGCCCGCGCCCGCGATAGTCCTCACCCAATCCCACAACATAGACCTCACCGAAGGCTGGGGTAGCCTCGTCGTGCCACTTCAGCCAGTGGAAGCCAGCCATTACCGGGTGGCTGTGGGAGTCATTCGGAGAATCCCACAGGAAAAGCACGTCGGCCGGATCGAACCACTCTGCCTCCATCCCGCGGTGCAGGCGCTCCAGATCCCAGCCTCCTTGCTCCGGATGCCAGGAGAAGGCTTCGTTATTGGTGCGTACCCATTCCGCCTCGACGTGCTCGCGCCCGAAGCGCTCCACTGACTCGGCGTAGGTCTGAATCTCTAGGCCATCAACCGTTGCCGGCGCTTCCTCGGCCGCGCGCAAGTCCTTCCCCTCAATCGCCATGACAAGCAGGCGCCTGACGACGTCCATCTCGTTGCGCTTCGCCAGCGCTTGCGCAGCGGGAAGATTGCCATGGGCCCAGATTTGGGGGGAGGTTGGGAGGGCGTCGACAAGCGCCTGCCCTACCCCTCGCCCACGGTGTTCCACGCCAACAAAGAGCTCTACAGTCTGCCCATCGAGGGCAGCCACGCCAGCTACCGCACCATCTTCAATTGCGAGAAGATGATGGTGCCCAAGGCGTTCATCCCTGAGCCCTAAAAGAAACTGCTCGGAGAGGGGCGCAAAGCCGTCGTGAGCTTCAGCAGCAGTGGCCAGCTCCTCCACGCGCTGGGCCACATCTGGGTTCAGTGGCAGAGTCTTGGTCTCAATATTCATGCTTCCCACCCTACGTGCGGTAGTAATAGAGGGGTGACTGTCATCTACCTCAACCGCACTGCCGTACGCCTTGCCGCCGTTGCGGGTGTGGCCCTGACAGCATGGCTGGCGGATTCAGCGGTGGCGATGCACGCAGAACACACCGTGGCCCAGAAAGCCAAAGCCAGCTCCCAATTGGAAAACACCCCGAATGTCTACATCGGCGGCGTCCCCTTCTCCCTTGCCGCGCTAACCAAAGAGATTCCATACCTGGAGGTCAACTCCTCCGACGTGGAAGTTCCGAAACTCGGCATGGTCAATGCCTCCACAACACTGCGCGACATCACAATTAACCCCGAACAACTCTTCAGCGGCGAACTGGAAGGCTCACCGGTATCCACCTATACGCGCAGCATCAGCCTCGACGGAGTGGCCTTGGGCCGCATGCTGGGTATTACTGACCTCTCCATTGCCAACCCCGATAATATGTCCCCCACCGGCGGGCCCTCCGCCGAGGCTGAGCTCACTGGCACGCTGCCGGGGGATACCACCAAGTCCACCGCGACGGTGACGCTGCGCCTCGTCGGCCCAGAGTTTCGCATGAGTGTCTACGGGACTGATGACGAACGCTTGAAAAAGGCCTTCGGCCTGGTCTTGGACACGCGCCAACTCCCGTTGCCTTCTCAAGCCACCTCCGTGAAACTACACGGCGGCTCCATCACCTTCGAGGTACAGCGACGCAATATCACGCTAAAAACAGCACAACTCTCCCCGCTGGAGATCGATGGTTCGGAGGAGAAGGCCGTCGAGGATGCCGCGCAAAAAGCGCAAGACACCGCCAACGAAGTGGGCAGCGCGCCGACGACGCCGCCGAGCTGGCGCCAAAACAGGCAGAACTAAGCCGATGCAAAACTAAGCCGACGGTGCACCAGCGGTACCCGCACCGCAGACTTGTTACTACCGCCGGCTACTTAATACGGATGAGATCTCGCAGGACTCGGCGGAAGCTGCGGTGAATGGGCGGGGCTGGGTCGATGGGAGCAAAGACTTCCAGCGCGTCTGCTTCCGACTCCAAGTGCACCTCCGTAAAGGTGCCTTCCGACTCCCCGTCCGCTTGGAAGCGGTGCGGCTTGGGGCAGACCAGGTCCACCTCAACGGCATCCTCAAAATGCAGCGTGCGGGCATCCGTGACCTTATTCAACCAGTGACGGTGATCCACGCCGAACAGGTGGAGAACGCCCACGAGGCCATCAATCCCGCCGAGGTCCGACACACCAAAAAGGCCAAGCCCCTGATCGAAGGAATTGCGCGGATTGGTCACCACCGGCAGCGGCCCCAGGAAGGTCCACGGGTTGGTGTTGGAGGTGAACATGACGGGAACGTCATCGGCCGCGAAGGTTTCGCCCGAGCTCGAGCGCGCACGCACATTAATGCGCGGTGGGCGGATGCGGGCGCGCTGATAGGCCTGAAAGGCCACCGCCAGGTAGCGCAGCGGGGTGGCTGAAAAGCCCATCTCCCGTGCACGGTCCACGCGAGCCAGCACGTCTGCATCCAGCCCGAAACCAGCATTGACCGCAAACCACCGGTCATTCCACATACCCAACGACACGGTGCGGCGGGTGTTTCGCTCCAGCATCCGGGCCAGCACGTGCGCCGCCTCGACGGGGGTATTGGGGAAACCAAGGGCGCGGACGAAGACGTTTGCTGAACCAGTAGGGATCACCGCTAGCGCCGGGATCTCCTGAGGGCTAGGGCGCTGGGCGAAATTCGCCGGGCCGAGCAACCCGTTGACGATCTCATTGACCGTGCCATCGCCGCCGAAGACCAGGATGACGTCAAAGTCCTCCCGGGTCATACCGCGCACCATGTCTTCTGCGTGGCCCGGGTAGTGCGTGAAGCGAGCAAGCAGCTGCAACCCATCCACCTCCCGAATGACGGGCAAAACCTCTCGGAAGAGAGCCGCATTCTGGCTCGTAGAATTAGGGTTTGAAATCAGCAAAGCGCGCATGGCTCCCTAGACTACTGGAGCCTAGTGGTTTCCGCGGCGCTGCCACGACTACGCTGGGGCAGCATGAGCGAACAGACAAATAGCGAGAAAAACACGGAAAACACCCACCCGGAGAACACCAAGGTAGACGGCAACGCGGCCGTCAACCAGGCAGCGGAGGCATGGAAGGATGCAGCCTCCCGCAACATTCCCACCGTTGATGTAGCAGATAATCCCCTGCCGGATGAGACGGCGAACTTGCGCCAGGGTCCGTCGCTGCACGATGGTCTGCTCGGGCTTCTCCCCCTCGTCGGTGTATGGCAAGGGGAAGGCCAAGCCCACAGCACCGACGGTGAACAGTACGCCTTTGGCCAGCAGCTCATCATCGCCCACGACGGTGAGAATTACCTGACCTATACGTCCCGCACCTGGAAGATTGATTCCGAGGGCAACCCGGTTGGCCCCGATGTCCGCGAGTCCGGGTTCTGGCGCATCTCACTCAAGGACGAGATTGAGATGACCTATACCTCGTCCAACGGCATCAACGAAATCTTCTATGGTTCGCTGTTTAACGAGCGCGCCTGGCAGCTCGAGTCCGCGTCCACGATGGTCACCGAAACCGGCCCCGCCAACCTCGGCCCCGGCAAGCGCATGTATGGCCTCATGCCGAACAACAACCTCGGCTGGGTGGATGAGCGGCTTGTCGACGGCGAAATGCGCCCTTACATGTCCGCCGAGCTCACCCGTGTGGCTGGCTAACTAGCAATGCGGCGAAGTTAGCGTGCCAGGGCGGCGTCGATCAGCGCGCGTATCTTCTCCGCGTTCGCCGGCGCCTTGAGCTTCTTTTCATTCAGGCGCGTCACACGCACCGCAGTGCGCACCGAGGAGACGAGCCACACTGAGTCAGCCTCCTCGAGGTAGCGCAGATTCAGCTCCTTCGCCTTGCAGCGATATCCCTGTTCAGAGGCATACTCAAAAAGCGCAGCTTGCGTGGTGCCAGGCAGTATTCCCTTGCCCGCCGGGGTGCGCAGCTTTGTACCCTTGACCGCCACCACGGTGGAGGTGGCCCCTTCCAAGACCAGCCCCGTATCGGGATCGGTAAAAATCACATCATCAAATCCACGCTCGCGGGCCAGGCGCAGCGTGGCCATCGTGGCCGCATAATTCAGCGTCTTCGCCGGCAACTCTTCCGCCACCTGCCACAGACGCGGCGTGCTCATCACCTTGACGCCGGTATCACGCTGCGCCACAACGTCATCCGGAATCTCCTGAACCACCACCCATGCCGTGGGCACCCCAGTCGAGGCCCGCCCGCGGGTATAGGTCCACGTGCACTTGGCCTCTCGCGCTAAACCGTCCTCGCCTTCCCCGGCGGCGGGACCACAATAGTCCGCGATGGCCAGCTCGGTGGCTTCTTTCCACTTGTGGATGGGTGGCTCCGGAAGATCGAGAGCACGCGCGGAATGCCGGAAGCGCTCCGCGTGGCGATGAAAATTGGCCGCCTTGCCGTCACGCACGAGGAGGGACTCGAAGATACCATCACCGCGTGTGACCGCAGCATCGTCCCAATAGACCAACGGTAGGTTCGGCATATGACGCCGCACCGACCCTCCAAACGGTTCCACGACGTAGATGACCGGCTCTTTCCTACGCTGAAGGCTCATAGACCCGATTATGCCCTACCATCGGAGGGCGTGAGTTATACTTCGCCACTTCTTTCCCGGCCCGGGGCCGCTGAGTTCCAGGGCACCACGCTTGTCGACGTCTCCGGTATCCCCTGGCATTACGGCAACCCCCTCGTGGAGCAGCGCGCGGTGGAGACAGGTTCCGCCATCATCGACCGTTCCCAACGCCGGGTCATTGCCGTTTCCGGGCCCGATGCCCGGGCTTTCCTGCACAACCTCCTGAGCCAGAAGCTCGATGACGTGGACGCCGGATTCTCTGCCGGCGCCCTTGATCTAGACATGCAGGGCCACGTCCTACACCACATCGACCTGTCCTTCGACGGAGAAACCTTCTACCTCGATGTGCCACCGGCCCAGTTCGAATCTTTGCGAGACTTCCTCACCGCCATGATTTTCTGGTCCCAGGTCACCGTGGAGGAAGCGGACGCGGCGATCATCACCGTGCTGGGCAAGCCGCTACAGAAGCCTTCCAACGCCGTGATGGAGCGCTGCGTGCACTGGCCGGGCTGCCCGCGCCAGGATTTCCTCGTGCCGCGGGGTGAGCTGGAGACAGCAGTCGCAGAGTTGGAAAAGCAAGGCGGAAGTTTAGCGGGGCTCATGGCCTATACCGCCGAACGAGTGCGCGCACGCGAACCAGAATTGGCCGCTGACCTCGATGCGAAAACCATCGCCCACGAGGTTCCCCAGTGGATCCGACGCAGCGATGATAACCCCGCGTTCGTCCACTTGGAGAAGGGCTGCTATCGCGGGCAGGAGACGGTCGCGCGCGTAGAGAACCTCGGGCGCTCTCCACGCCTGTTGATCATGCTGTACCTCGACGGCTCCGCTCCGGAGCTCCCCGTAAGCGGGGCGGATATTTCGCTGGGGGGACGGCGCGTCGGCAAGCTCGGCACCGTGGTAGAGGATTGCGATTATGGCCCCATCGCGCTTGGTCTAGTGAAACGCAGCGCCCTCAACCACGGGGATCTGAGCATTGGTCCAGTGGCGGCATCGGTCGAGCCGGACTCCATTCCCGCCGACGAGGGCCCCAAGGCCGGGCGCGCCGCTGTGGACCGGCTGCGCGGAAAATAGTGGCGAAATGCACACTGCCCGTTGGCCGCGGGCTAGCGCACTTTTCCACGCACCACTGGGGGTAGTTCGGAATTTTTTCTTCACACAGGCTATGGTGTCTTACAGGAACATACACATATCTGACTAAGACGATGGGGCGGCCAAGAATCCCTGGACCGCCCTACACACCTCAAGGGGGTCATGCACATGGGACGCGGACGCGCAAAGGCAAAGCAGACCAAAGTTGCACGCCAGCTGAAGTACAATTCGCCCGAGATGGATCTGGATTCGCTCCAGCGTGAGCTCGCCTCACAGAACTCCAAGCGTTCCCACAACGAGGACGAAGACCCATACTCGGAGTACGCGGATTACGAGGACTACGCAGATCGCTGGGACTCGGATGAGTGGGATGAGGATGATTCCGACGCGCGCTAGGCGCGCGAGTCACTGTCCCACCCTGTACATCACCTAAGCGAAAGGCCGGAGCCGTCTCCCCTCTACTTAAGGGGAAGCGCCTCCGGCCTTGTTCCTTTTCTCAGGACTTAGAACCCTGGGTGCTCGCCGGTCATGACAACGCGCGGCTCGCCCTCTTCGGCAGCACGAACGGTGCCCAGTTCCCACGCCTCCACGTGGCGGGCGGTCATCATAGCCAATGCTCGCTCGCGGTCCTCCGGCGCAACGACGGCGATCATGCCAACGCCCATGTTGAAGGTCTTCTCCATCTCCTCGAGGGCAACCTTGCCCACCGAAGAAATGGTCTTGAAAATCTGGCCCGGAGTCCACGTCGAGCGGCTCACCTCAGCGCTCAGGCCCTCCGGGATGACGCGCTCCAGGTTGCCGGCAAGGCCGCCTCCGGTGACGTGGCAGAAGGTAGACACCGCACACTCCGATGTCAGCGCCAGGCAGTCCTTGGCGTAGATGCGGGTAGGCTCCAGAAGTTCCTCGCCGAGGGTGCGGCCTAGGTCTTCCATGTAGCCGTCGAGCGGCAGACCCGCCTGCTCCAGGAGCACGTAGCGTGCCAAGGAGTAACCGTTGGAGTGCAAGCCGGAGGACTTCATGGCGATGAGAACGTCGCCTTCGCGCACCTTATCCGGGCCGAGCAGCTCATCAGCCTCTACAACGCCAACCGCAGTAGCGGAGACATCGTATTCATCCTTGCCCATCACCCCTGGGTGCTCGGCGGTCTCGCCGCCGAGGAGCGCTGCACCAGCCTGGACGCAGCCCTCAGCAATGCCCTTGACAATCTCTGCTACCTTTTCCGGCACTACCTCGCCCACGGCGATGTAGTCCTGCAGGAAGAGCGGCTCAGCGCCGCACACGACAAGATCATCCACGCACATGGCAACGAGGTCGATGCCGATGGTGTCGTGCTTGTCCATGGCCTGGGCCACAGCCAGCTTGGTGCCTACGCCATCAGAGCCAGCCGCAAGGACCGGTTCCTTGTACTCCCCCAGCTTGAATAGGCCGGCAAATCCGCCGAGCCCGCCCATAACCTCGGGGCGGGTGGCGCGCTTGGCGTGGGGGGTGATTAGCTCTACTGCGCGGTCGCCTTCCTCAATGTTGACGCCGGCGGCAGCATACGTGTTCTCGCTCATGAGTGACTTAGTCCTTATTCGTTAGTTGTCGTCGAGCCCTGCAGGGTGCGCACGGCCTCAGCATTGGGGTTTCCGGCAGGCAGTCCGAGTGGGTACTTACCGTCGAAACATGCGCAGCACAGTTCGTTGCGCGGCTGTTGAGTAGCCGCCACCATCTCATCGGTGGAGACAAATCCCAGCGAATCCGCACCAATCGCGGTGCAGATGGTCTGTGCTACCTCTTCCGGATCATCGGAAGGGTTGGCGTTGGCAATGAGCTCGCCCGGGGAGGCGAAGTCGATGCCGTAGAAGCACGGCCACTTCACCGGCGGGGAGGCGATGCGCACGTGGACTTCGGCAGCACCGGCTTCCCGCAACATCCGGATCAGCGCGCGCTGCGTGTTACCACGCACGATTGAATCATCCACCACGACGATGGACTTGCCTTCAATGACCTCCCGCAGCGGGTTAAGCTTGAGGCGAATACCCATCTGGCGCTGGGACTGCGTGGGCTGGATGAAGGTGCGGCCCACATAAGAGTTCTTCACCAAGCCGTGCGCGAAGGTCAGCCCGGATTCGCGAGCATAACCGACGGCAGCCGGGTTGCCAGACTCGGGAACGGGGATCACCATGTCCGCATCGGGTGCCGGGTACTGGCGCGCTAGACGACGCCCAATTTCCACGCGCGTGGCGTTGACAGAACGGCCCTTGATATTCGTATCGGGCCGCGCTAGGTAGACGTATTCGAAGACGCAACCATGGCGCTTGGTCTCGGCGAAGCGCTCGGAGCGGATTCCGGTCTCATCGATGGCAACGAGCTCGCCCGGTTCGATCTCCCGGATAAACTGCGCGCCGACGATGTCGAGCGCACAGGTCTCGCTGGCTACCACCCAGCCCGTGTTGAGCCTGCCCAGGGCAAGCGGGCGCACGCCATGTGGGTCACGCGCCGCATACAGGGTGTGCCCGTCAGTGAAGGTGAGGCAGAAGGCACCTTTTACGGTAGGCAACAAGTGCAGGGCCGAATCAAAGACGGTGTTGTCCTCGTTGACGCCGTCCGCCAACAAGATGGACAAGCACATGGAATCCGAGACGGACTCTTCCTGTGGCTTAATCAGCCCGCGCTGCACGGCCTCTGCGCGCAGCTCCAGGTAATTTACTAGGTTTCCGTTGTGGCCAAGCGCGATGTCAACACCGCTGGGGGACGTCCCAAACATCGGCTGCACATTCGACCATTCCTTGCCGCCTGCAGTGGAATAACGCGTGTGGCCGACGGCCACGTTTCCATGCAGCGAGCTCAGGATTGATTCATCGAAGACATTGGAGACAAGGCCCATATCCTTAAAGACGACGATGCGATCATCATCGCCCACCGCGATACCGGCGGCCTCCTGTCCGCGGTGTTGGAGGGCGAAAAGCCCGAAGTAGGTTAGCTTCGAAACCTCTTCTCCTGGTGCCCAAACACCGAAAACTCCGCATTCTTCGCGGGGTTCCGGATCCAGGCTGGGATCCGTCGACAAGGGCTTAGTCATGCTCTGGACGTGTTCAGCTACCACGGCGCCAATCCTAGCTGTTTGGGCCTGTGAAAACTAACGGAATCACGGGCAAACAGGCTGCAATGTCGTGGGAGCGGGATCCGGAGGCGTCCACGCGGCCGGCGTTAAGCGCCTGCTCCCAGCCAATGACTCCCGTTGCCAGCTGCAGCCATGTCAGGGGATCCATCTCCACCACATTCGGAGGGGTACCCCGGGTATGGCGGGGACCGGCGATGCACTGGACTGCCACGAATGGGGGGACCCGCAACTCCACGGAATGTCCCGGCGCGTCCGCCTCCACCAGGCGGGCTGTTGTGCGGGTGGCCTTCGCCAGAGCAGAGCGACCTGGTTTTTCGGTCCTCTCAGGGTCACGGATCCACTCCGCCACCGCTTCGACGGCGGCACGGGTGGTGGCGGCATCAACGGCCTTTTTCATACGCTATGCACACTCCCTGATACTTTGTTATCCATGTCACCAACCATGCCACCAAGCTCCTCGGAAGAAAAGAAGCCTGTCCCGACTGGGAAGTCCCCCTCCATCACGCTGCGGTTTATGGCCGCCCCGACAGATCTCACCATCGCCGGCGCCCAAGGCATCGGCGGCGGGCGTGTTTTGGAATGGATCGATAAGGCCGCCTATGCGTGCGCGGTTCAATGGTCCGGTACCTACTGCGTGACGGCCTACGTGGGCCACATTCACTTCACGCGCCCGATCCCTTCGGGCCACTTGGTAGAGGTACGCTCGCGCATCGCGATGACCGGGCGGTCCTCCATGCACATCGTCAACGAAGTGCTCTCCGCTGACCCGCGCGATGGCATCTTCACACGCGCCTGCGACTGCCTCGTCATCTTCGTGGCCAAGGACACTGAGACCGGAAAGTCGATGGCCGTTCCGCCGCTCGTTCCGGATTCCACTGAGCACCAGCGCGTATGGGAGGCTGCAGAGTCCCGCATCGAGCTGCGCAAAGCCATCGAAGCGGAGATGGAAAAGCAGACTTATGACGGCCCGTCCGACGCTCCCCGCATGGTCAACCGCTTCTTGGCCAAGCCCACCGACGTCAACTGGGGCGGCAACGTCCACGGCGGCACCGCCATGGAATGGATTGATGAGGCGGGCGCTGCCTGCACCATGGAGTGGTCCGGCGAGCACACCGTCGCGGTCTATGCCGGCGGAATCCGCTTCTACCGGCCAATCCACATTGGAGATCTCATCGAGGTGGATGCCCGCATGATGCGCACGGATACCCGCTCGATGCAGATGTCCGTCCACGTGCGCTCAGGCAACCCGCGCGGCGGCCGCGAAAAACTGGAGACCGCCATCCACGCCACCGTCTCCTACATGGCGATGGACGCTGACTGGCAGCCGCTAGCTGCCCGCCAATTCACTCCCCGCACCGAGGAAGACAAGCGCCTCTGGGAGCACGCCGGCATCCTTCGCGGACTGCGCGGCAAATACTCCCCGAAGCCACTGGTGGTGGCACCAAAGCACCAGCACGTGGATTAACAAAAGGATGAGCCCGAGGCTCATCCACTGGGCCGCGCCTACTGTAGAGGCTCAACCCGGCACGCCACGTGGAGGGAGCTTGGGTCCTTGGCCTTGCGCAAGGTGACGGTGCGGGCTTCACCACCGCTGTCCGTGGTGCCGCCGGGCGCTACGTAAACTCCCGTGGTCGCCGGAAGGATGACGGGCTTGTAGAAGTCCGCGCTGATGCGCACAGCACCGGGGAGGGTGCCGTCGAGCACCGACAGCATGCGAGCGTGCGTGTACATGCCGTGCGCGATGGGCGCGGGGAATCCGAAGAGTTTGGCACCCACCGCAGACACGTGAATGGGGTTCTTATCCCCCGATGCCGCGGCATAGACGCGGGTACTTTCGGGGCTAAAGCGCAGCGTTGCCGCAGGCGTTCCCGCCTCATCGCCGGGGAAGTCGAGGAAGCGCTCAGCCTCCGGACGTGTTCTCACTTGTCGCGGGGTGTCCTTGGTGAACTTCGCCCCCTGGCCTAGGAAGACTGATGTCTGGCGCCAGATCTCCTCGCCGCCAACGCTGTACGTGGTCACCATATCGATGACCAACCCTTTGCGGTGCGGGCGCAGGTTTTCCGCGTGCACGGCGATGTCACAGCGCTCGTCGACGCGCAGCGGGCGTTTCTGCTCGATGCGGTTGGACAGATGCACCACGCCCACGGCTGGGAACGGAAAGTCCGGTGCTGCCATGACCTTGATGGCAAGCGGGAAGGCCAGCGCGTAGAGATAGGTAGCGGGCAGCTCGTTACTCAGACGCAGGCCCGTGGCCTGGCAGTAGCGAGCCAGGTGCTCGGTGTCGACGCCTACGCTGTCGACGCGGTACGCGGTCTGCGGGTCCTCAACCTTGCGCTTGCCCGCCCCCAGCCCGGGGATGGGGACCGCACCCAGCATGAGGCTGCGGTACAGGGCGGGAAGGTCCGGAATCTCGTTGAGTGTGGTGACGTTCATTTAGGCTCCCATGAGGTTCTGACCGCAGACGCGGACGGTGTTGCCGCTCACCGCCGCGGAGGCCGGCGAGGCGAAGAAGGCGACGGTCTCCGCGACGTCGACAGGCAAACCGCCCTGTTGCAGTGAGTTCAGGCGGCGGCCGATCTCGCGCGGCCCGGTCGGCATCGCCGCGGTCATGGCGGTTTCAATAAAGCCCGGCGCCACGGCGTTGATGGTGGAGCCGTTCTCCGCCAACACTGAGCGCAAGGAATCAACGAGGCCAATGATGCCGGCCTTGGTTGTGGCGTAGTTGGTTTGGCCGCGGTTGCCGGAAATGCCAGCCATGGAGGACACACCAATCACAGCGGCACCCGGGGCGAGGGAACCGGATTCCAAGAGGCTTTCGGTAATGCGAACCGGCGCCAAGAGGTTAACGGCAAGAACAGAGTCCCACTGGCCTTCATTCATGTTGGCCAGCAGCTTGTCACGGGTAATTCCGGCGTTGTGGACGATGACGTCAATGGCTCGGCCGTGGCGCTCCTGCGCGTGCTGGGCAATCTTGTCTGCGGCTTGGGGGTCGGTGACGTCGAGAGGCAGCGCGGTGCCCTTGACCTTGTTCGCGGTCTTGGCCAAGTGCTCGCTGGCCTGCGGGACGTCGATGCAGATGACGCTCGCACCATCGCGCGCCAGCACCTCAGCAATGGTGGCGCCGATGCCACGGGCAGCACCGGTCACCACCGCCAGCCGCCCGTCGAGCGGCTGCTCCCAGTTCTGCGCTTCGCCATTGGCCGCCGGAGAATCGTGTCCCTGGGCACTGACGCGCACAACCTGCCCGTCCACGAAGGCCGACTTCCCAGACAGGAAGAAGCGGAGCGTGGACTCCACCTCTGCGGTGGCAGCGGGGTCTGCCCAGACCAAGTTCACGGTGCCGCCCTTGCGCATTTCCTTGGCCAGGGAACGGGTGAACCCTTCGAGTGCGCGGGCGGCAATGCGGGCGTCGATAGTGTCCGCAGCTTCCGGGGTGGTACCGATGACCACCAAGCGCGCGCACGGCAGAAGGTTGCGCATCTGCGGGTTGAAGAAGTCATAGAGCTCACGCAGCTGCTCTGGGGTCTCCAGGCCGGTGGCGTCGAAGACGAGGGCGGCCCGCTTCGCCTCCGCGGAAGCATTGATGACCTGGTAGTCCACGGCTAGCTGAGAACTCAGAAACTCAGCGATGCGCCCCTGGCCGCCAATGACGATGGGGCCATCGAGCGCTGGTTCCCCAGCCTTGTGGCGGCGCAGGGGATGACCTTGGGGTACTCCTGCTTTGGCGGCGAGCGGTGAGTTGATGAGCTTCTCAGCAATTGTGACGTTCGGCATAGGCTGGCATGTTCCTTTCTCGATTCTTCACAACCTTGCGAGCTTTGTTGAGCTGGTTGCAAGGTTAGTTAATTGAGTGATAGAACTAACAATATCACTTTAGTTGTGACGCGAAACGAACAGCCGGGTTGCTACCCCCCTCCCGCTGGGATGATTCGCACGAGACCACTCGCGAAGGAGCTTTTTAATGACCAACCCCCCGCACCGCGTAGCCATCCTGGGTGGCAACCGCATCCCATTTGCTCGTTCCAATAAGCAGTACGCCCACGCGTCCAACCAAGACATGCTCACCAGTGCGCTGGATGGACTCGTCGCACGCTACGGGCTTCACGACGAACGTCTCGGCCTCGTCGCCGCCGGCGCTGTGCTCAAGCACTCCCGCGATTTCAACCTCACCCGCGAGGTCGTTCTAGGCTCCGCCCTCGACTCCACGACCCCCGCCATCGATGTACAACAGGCCTGCTGCACTTCTCTTGCGGCAGCTATCCACGTCGGTGATGCCATTGCCCAAGGCCGAATCTCCACCGGCATCGCGGGCGGAACGGACACCACCTCGGATGCCCCGCTGGCCGTCAATGACACGCTGCGCCGTACGCTGCTCAACCTCACCCGCGCCAAGACCGCTGCGCAGCGCGCCCAGCTCATCGGCTCTATCCGTCCCTCGCAGCTGGCCCCGGAACAGCCGCAGAACGGTGAGCCGCGCACCGGACTCTCCATGGGTGATCACGCCGCCATCACCGCCCGCGAATTGAACATCAGCCGCGAGGCCCAGGATGAGTTGGCGCTCGCCTCCCACCAGAACCTCCACAAGGCTTGGGAGGAGGGCTTCTTTGATGACCTCACTACGGGCTTCCTCGGCGTCAACCGCGATACCAACCTGCGCCCGGATTCCTCCCTGGAGTCCTTGGCCAAGCTCAAGCCGGTCTTCGGCAAGCGCGATGCCGAGCAACACGGCACGCAGGCCACGATGACCGCAGGCAATTCCACGCCGCTGACCGACGGCGCCTCCGTCGCCCTCCTCAGCTCCGAGGAATGGGCGGCCGAGCACAACATCGAGCCCCGCGCCTTCCTCGTGGACTCAGAGACCGCGGCCGTCGACTTTGTCCACGGCCCCGACGGCCTACTCATGGCCCCCACCTACGCGGTTCCGCGCCTGCTCGAGCGCAACAACTTAAGCCTGCAAGATTTCGATTTCTACGAGGTCCACGAGGCCTTCGCCTCCCAGGTCTTGGCCACCTTGTCCGCATGGGAGGACGAGACCTACTGCCGCGAACGCCTCGGATTGCAGTCCGCACTAGGCCCCATCGACCGCACCAAACTCAACGTCAAGGGCTCCTCCCTGGCCGCCGGCCACCCCTTCGCCGCCACCGGCACCCGAATCCTCGCCACCACCGCCAAGATTCTCGAAGAAAACGGCGGCGGACGGGCCCTCATTTCCATCTGCGCCGCCGGCGGCCAAGGCGTCGCAGCCATCGTCGAACGTTAAGAAAAGCCTCCCAGAAAGGACCACTCATGCCACTGACCAAGTCTTCCGCTGACAAAAAGTCCATCTCCCCGGAGCTCAACAACCAGGCCTCCACCGACGCCCCCAAGGCCGAAGCCCGCAGCCCACACCGCCTGCCGACCACCCCGAAGCCTGCTGTTGCCACCGAACTTGCCGCGCTTCTCGACGGCCCCCACGCCGCCTTCCGCCAGGAGCTGCGCACCTTCCTCAACGATCCTTCGCTCTTCCCGAACCCGGATCTGCCCATGGCGGAGCAGCGCCAACACACCTTTGAGAACCTCTCCAAGGTTCGTGACTTCGGCGGATTCAACCACGGCCTGCGCCGCGCGCACGGCGGTGCCGGCAAGCCAAATCTCTCCACCTTCACCCTCGAAGGCTTGGCGTGGGTCGACGGTTCGCTGGCGATTAAGTCCGGTGTGCAATGGGGCCTGTGGGGTGGAGCGCTGGATCAGCTAGGCACCGAGCGCCACCTCGAGTGGGTTGAGAAGGCCGCCAGCCTGGAGTTGCCGGGCTGTTTCGCCATGACTGAGCGCGGCCATGGTTCCGATGTGCAATCCCTCGAGACCACCGCCACCTTCGACCCGGAGACCGATGAGTTCATCATCAACACCCCCTCCGATTCCGCGGTGAAGAACTACATCGGTAACGCCGCCAAGGATGGCCGCGCCGCAGTCGTCTTCACCCAGCTCATCACCCCGGATAGCGACGGCCGCTCCCACGGCGTCCACGCCATCATCGTCCCCATCCGCGACGAGGAAGGCAACGAACTGCCGGGCGTTGCCTTGGGCGATCATGGCCACAAGGGTGGTTTGGTAGGCGTCGATAATGGCACCCTGCGCTTCGACAACGTCCGCGTGCCGCGCGAGAACCTACTCAACCGCTTCGCCGATGTGGACGAGAAGGGCAAGTACTCCTCCCCCATCGAGTCCAAGAATGCTCGCTTCTTCACCATGCTGGGCACTCTCATCCGCGGCCGCATCGGCGTATCCGGCGCAGCGGGCGCCGCCACCGAGGCTTCCCTGGACATCGCCATCCGCTACGCCAACCGCCGTCGTCAGTTCGAGGGCGCGACCGGCGCCGAGAAGCGCCTCATTGAGCACCGCCAGCACCGCCGCCGCCTGCTCATTCCGCTGGCCCGTACATACGCGCTGCACCTGCTCTACAACCAAATTCTGGAGCGCTACCAGGAGCAAAACGATCAGCACGAGGCTGGCACCTGGTCTGTGACGGAGCCGACCGAAGAGCAGAAGTTTGCCTCCCGTGAGATGGAATCCCTGGCAGCTGCCATCAAATCCGCGCAGACCCAGCACGCCACCCGCACTATCCAAGAGTGCCGCGAGGCCTGCGGTGGCGCCGGCTACATGTCCGAGAACCGCCTGACCACCTACCGCGCCGATTCCGATGTCTTCGCTACCTTCGAGGGCGATAACACTGTGCTCATTCAGATGGTGGGCAAGAACCTGCTCACCGCCTATGGTCGCGCGATGAATGACATGAGCCCGTGGGACACCGTGAAGTACGCGGCTACCACCGCCACCGATGTGGTTCGCCGCCGCTACGGGTTCACTACTCGCCTGCAAGGCCTGGTGGACCGCGTGAATCCTTCAGAGGCCTCGCTTTTCGACGCCACCTACCAGGCCAAGCTGATCGACGATCGCGCCCAGTCCATCCTCTTCTCCCTCGTGCGCCGCATCCAGCCGGCTCGCAAGGCCGATAAGGTGCAGGCCGCCGCCATCGTGGATCAGTGCCAGGATCACCTCATCGCCGCCGGCTGGGCCCGCGTGGATACCTTGTTGGTCCAGGCCATGATTGAGGCAGAAGAGCGCCTTGAGGAAGGTTCGCTGGCACGCCAGGTCTTCGAGCAGCTGCGCCACCTCTTCGTCTTCGACACCTTGGTTCAGCACGCGGGCTGGTACCAGGAGCACAACCTGATTCCGGCCGGCCGCATGAAGGCCGCCCGCGCTGCTATCAACGACCTCGTCGATTCGCTCGCACCATGGTCCGTCGTTCTCGTGGATGCCTTCGGCGTTCCGCCTGAGGTACACAACATCCCGATGCTCACCGAGGCCGGTGTGGATCCGCTCCACGTCTAGTCACGCCACGCATCTCGAGGTCACCTCCGCCACCTGGCGGGGTGCCCTCCCTGCTTTCAACGACTGTCAGCATCACGCATCTACCATCCACAGGCATGACCACACCACACTCCATGTTCTCCAGTTCCTTCCCGCCTTCCGAAGACATCTTGGTCTCCGGAACCCTTCGCAACGACATCTCGCTGCATCTGTGCCACGGCCATTCACGCCAGGACATTCACAACGACTTTATTGAGCTTCTCGACGATCCTTCCGAGTGGACGACAGTGCGCACGGATCCCTTCCCGGAAGATTTCGATTCCATCATTGACGAAGTTGCCGCTAAGTACGCACAGAAGGTCACAGAGAAGTCCGCAGACGCACAGCGCCTCGACGCCCTCCGTGATGAGCTGCAACAGCGCAACCTAGCCTTCAGCTTCGACGAGGGCTGGGACGCCTCCGACGGCGCTGAATGCGGCGCCGAAAAGGCGGAAGAAGACGGTGCCGCAGGATATGTTTATTGCCACATGCAGGACGTCGACAGGTTAATCCACACCGGAGACCTCTTCTTTGGTTTCGGCACCATGAGAACCGATGCCGAGCTCAGCACACCTGTGGCCGTTGGCGAGCTACTCGTCGAAGCGCTGCGTGCGGTTGGCTTTAATCCCACGTGGGATGGCAACCCTAACGCACGCGTGCTGTGCCAAGGCCTAGTCGTCGAATTCCCCCTCGCGGAGGACCTCACCGACGCTGAATAAGCTCCATCCCCATAAATTCCGTGAAGCTAGCCCCCGTATTCGGCTAGCCCGCAACAACCATCCAGATGGCTACCATGTGCACCACCGCCGCGGCAATCGTCGCGGTGTGGAAGTGCTCGTGGTAGCCATACCAGCGCGCGTTGCGCCCCGGCCACTTGAAGCCGTACATCAACGCACCCACTGAATAGACCACGCCGCCGGCAAAGAGAAGCCACACCACAGCCGGTCCTGCGGACTGCCACAGGTTCGGCAATAGCGGCAGGATGAGCCAGCCCAGCACGAGGTAAACCACCACGTCCAGCCAGCGTGGGTGATTAATCCACACCAGATTCAAGATGACGCCCATGATGGCGCCCACCCACGCCGAGGTCAGCATCCATAACGCCTGCGTTGGCTCCAGCACGATGGCGCACAAGGGCGTGTAGGTCGCCGCGATAAACACCGAAATCGTCGCATGGTCAGCACGCCGCCACCATTGCACCGCACGCATAGACACCCACGGCCAGCGGTGGTACAACGCCGAGACCGTAAAGAGGCCCACCACGCCGACGCCGTAGACCGTCACCGCGAGCCCCTGCCACCACGGCAGCGTCATCCACGCAAAGGTAATCAGAACCGTCGATGCGATCAGGGAGGCAATGGCCGCAAAGAAGTGCCCCCAGCCGCGCGTTAATGGGCGCGGGCCGCGGTCCGCCATCCAGTACGTTCGCTGGATGAGCTGCTCTATCGTGCTGCTTTCCTGCACAGAGCCTTCTTCAACTGGAAATTCTTGCGGGGACGATTTCTGAGCACTGGGTGCGTTCATAGTGGGGGCCTTGCCTTGCCTGAGATGCGGGTCATGCGTATAACGCATTCACTCCCAAAACTTACGTACCCGTAACTATACGGACGAGCATTGTGGCAGACAAGGGTGGAGCAACAGTTTTCACCAGTTTTTCTTCCAATATTTGCAGTTCGAGGGCGCTGGCCACGTAAACTACCCACATTATGCTTTCCTTTGTCTCACGCTCTCGCCGCACCGCGGCGCTGTTCGCAGCTGCCATGGTGGCGCTGGGGGCGGCGTCGGCAGGCGTCGGCTCCGCTTCCGCACAGTCCAGCACCATCGGCGAGGTTTCCTCGCGCGTGACCAACCCGCAGCCCTGGCTCGGTGACAAGGCCTTCATTACCTCAAAGCGCCACATGGGTGGCAACCACTGGGTGGTAGACGTGTGGTCCCCTGCCAACCGTGCGGTGATTTCTAATAACGTCCTGCTCCCCGAGGGCGATAAGCCGCGCCCCTCCTTCTACCTGCTGCCCGGAGTGGAAGGCGGCCAGGCCGGCATGAACTGGATGACCCACTCTGATATCCGCAATTGGGCCGTGGGCAAGAACGTCAACGTCGTTATGCCGCTCGGCGGCGCCTATTCCCTCTACACCGATTGGAATGCCGAGGACCCCATCCTGGGTGTCAACAAGTGGAACACATACATGACCGCTGAGTTGCCCCCGCTGATCGACGCCGAATTCCACGGCACCGGCCGCGATGCCATCGGCGGCATTTCTTCCACGGGCGGCGCCGCACTCGACATCGCCGGCCACGCCCCACAGCGCTACAAAGCAGCAGCCTCCTACTCCGGCTGCCCGGTGCGCTCCGGTGCGATTGGCTTCCCCACCTCCACCGCGATGATCGCCTATGGCGGCGGATCCTCCTTCAATGCGTGGGGCCTGCCGGGCTCCCCGCAGTGGTTCGAGCACGACCCCAACGCCAACCCTGGGCGCCTGCGCGACGTCGAGGTCTTCGTGGGCTCGGCCTCCGGCACCCCGGGTCCCATCGATGGGACCAATAACCCCGGCCAATGGCTCGGACCCCGCGCGGTAGAGACGGTTGCTAACCAGTGCTCAGAGGAATTCACCCGCAACGCCCGCAATGCCGGGGTGCGAGTGAACCGTTACTTCAGCCCCCAGGGCTCGCACACCTTCAACCTCTTCTCCCACCAGATGAAGCTGAGCTGGGACCAGACCATCGCCCGCACCATCGGCGCTTAATTGGTTGGTTCCTAGGAGGTTGCCGCCTCACGGCGGGCGGGGCCGGCCCCTCGCTCCTGCCTTCGGCATTTCCTAATAGCTCCCTTGCCTCCCCACACGATGAAGGTCTAAACTCAAGGCGAAAGGTTCCGCCCCACTGAAAGAGCCCCTGAAGGCTTTCCGGCTTACGCCGGTAGGTGGGGCGGTCGCTTATTTTCGGACCGGGCCACTCCAGTAATAGGTCTTTCCCGCCGAAAACATATTGAATTGATCCCAATTGTGCCGCTGCGAAAGTGCTTGAACGTACTGTCCCTTGCCTCGTTCCATTTTCTGAAACCAGGACCAAGAAAAGTAGTCAGCAATCTGACCGTTCAAATCCTGTTTTACTGGATGAAAGAGCACACGGAACTTTAGCTGTAGGCCTTTCAACAGAGGCTTTATCCTCTTTTCAAATGCCGATCTTTCCTTGCCAGTAAGAACCGAGTCGAAAATTAAGATTACGTCGCTTACCTCTGAGTCTCCCCACACCGCATTAATCCACTTCCCCATTGCACCAGCAAAGAGCCCTAAAAGCTGCGGTGGAGACTGGTAAGTCGGATGCGTCATTCGCTTATCCACCCAGATCGTGTGGACACGGCACCGATCAAGCTCATTAATTCGGTCTATTACCCGCTTTCGCGTTCCCTTCGAATTTTCTGTTGCATGAAACTCAAGGTCTTTACTCCCCGCTGCCATAAGTTCATACTTCAGCGCTTGCAGTCCTATCGCAGTGCCTGCTGGATTGAAAGTGCAAAATGCTGTGATTAGGAAGTGCGTGGAGGCTTTTGCACCAAACTGCATATCCCCCGACTCATCGAGAAAAACATACAAAGTTCTTTTTCTCTTCACGTCTTCCATCTCTGTTCCCCGGCCCCCGTACGCAGCTATTACTAATAGTCTACAACGCTGATTGGAGCAATTAGACAGTGCGGGCAGGGCCTCGCCTTGGCGAGAACCCTGCCCGGTTGCAGTACTGTGCGTGAGGTCTACTCCACGACGGAGTTGGCGCCCACCGCGTGGCCGAAGAGGTCCGGCAGGGTTGCTGCCCAGGCCTCACGAAGCTCGGAGACAGCAATGGACTCGCCGCCGAGCTCAAACTCGCCGTTATCGGTGGTCTGGCCGATGATGACGGCCGGCACACCGCACTCCTCAGCGCGGTGCAGCAGCATGTCGACGCGGTCAGCGGTCGTTGCCACGAGCACGCGGGAAGCGGACTCGGAGAAGGCAGCCACGAAGGCGTCCTCGTGGACCTTGGACAGATCCAGGTTCAGGCCCACGCCGCTGCGCTTGGCCATCTCGAATGCGGTGACGGCGAGGCCACCTTCGGAGATATCGTGAGCGGCGGTCAGACCTTCGTTGCCCACGAAGAAGTCAGCGAGGCGCTGCTCATTAGCCAGGTCGACCTGCGGCGGCAAGCCGTTGAGCCCGTTCTTCGCCTCATGGCCCTGCTCATGAGCGCTCACCTGCTGCCAGATGGAACCGCCGAACTCATCCTTGGTCTCACCCAGCAGAACGAGCACCTCCGGTTCCTCCACGAGGCCGAGTTCGTTGCCAATGGACGCGTGGACGTCATCGATGACGCCCAGGACGCCCACGACGGGCGTCGGCAAGATCGGCTCCTCGCCGGTCTGGTTGTAGAAGGAGACGTTGCCACCGGAGACGGGGATGCCGAGTTCCACGGCGCCGTCGGCAAGCCCGTGCACGGACTCGCGGAACTGCCACATGACGTCCGGGTTTTCCGGGGAGCCATAGTTGAGGCAGTTGGTGATGGCGACCGGGCGGGCGCCGGTGACGGCGACGTTGCGGTAGGCCTCCGCCAGAGCCAGGCGTGCGCCCATGTTCGGGTCCAGCTTGGTGTAGCGGCCAGACGCGTCAGCCGACACCGCGATACCGCGGCCGGTCTCCTCATCAATGCGCAGAACACCAGCGTTCGCGTGGTGGGACTGCACGGTGTTGCCGCGTACGTAGCGGTCATACTGCTCAGTGATGAAATCACGTGAACACAGTGCCGGGGAGGCCACGAGCTTCTTGAGCGCCACAGTGATGTCCTGCTTTTCGACGCCCTCGAATTCTTGCAGCGCATCCTGCCACTCCGGGCGTGCGTACGGGCGGTCGTACACCGGGCCCTCGTTGGCGATGGTGTGTGCCGGGGCATCGACGACGACCTCGCCCTGGTGGCGAATGATGAGGTGCTTGCCGGTGGTGACCTCACCGATCTCGGCGCAGGTGACGTCCCAGTGCGCGCAGATCTCCTTGAACTTCTCCACGTTCTCCGGGGTCACCACGGCGCACATGCGCTCCTGGGACTCGGAAGCGAGGATCTCTGCTGCGGTCATGTTCTTCGCACGCAGCGGGACGTTGTCCAGGTTGATCTCCATGCCGCCGTCGCCGGACGCAGCCAGCTCGGAGGTGGCGCAGGCCAAGCCCGCACCGCCCAAGTCCTGGATGCCCACCACGATGCCGGACTTGTACAGCTCCAGGCAGCACTCGATGAGAACCTTCTCCGCGAACGGGTCACCCACCTGAACGGCTGGCAGCTTGCGCTCCGCGCCATCCTCGAAGGTGTCAGACGCCAGCACGGACACGCCACCGATACCGTCGAGGCCGGTGCGCGAGCCAAAGAGCATCACCTTGTTTCCGGTACCAGAAGCGAAGGCCAGCTTAAGGTCCTCGACCTTCAGCGTGCCCACGCATAGCGCGTTGACCAGCGGGTTACCAGCATAAGATTCATCAAAAACGGTTTCGCCGCCAATGTTGGGCAAGCCCAAGCAGTTACCGTAGTGCGAAATGCCGTCGACAACACCGGGCAGCACGCGCTTGGTGTCGGGCGCATCCGCCGGGCCGAAGCGCAGCTGATCCATCACGGCAATCGGGCGCGCGCCCATGGCCATGATGTCGCGGACGATGCCGCCCACGCCCGTCGCGGCACCCTGGTGCGGCTCCACGTAGGAGGGGTGGTTGTGGCTTTCCACGCGGAAGGTCACCGCGTTGCCGTCTCCGATGTCCACCACACCGGCGTTCTCACCAATGCCGGCGAGGATCTTGGAGCCCATCTCCTCGGTCATGGTTTCGCCGAAGTAGCGCAGGTGCGTCTTGGAGGACTTATAAGAGCAGTGCTCCGACCACATCACCGAGTACATGGTCAGCTCGGCGTCGGTCGGGCGGCGGCCCAGAATCTCGCGAATGTGCGCGTATTCGTCATCCTTCAGGCCCAATTCGCGGTAGGGCTGGTCCAGCTCAGGCTGCGCGGCCGCCTGCTCGACGGTGTCGTTGTGTACGGTCATTGTTTCTCCTTTAACCGTCGGCGCGGGTTAAGCGACGACCTTGAGGGCGGACACAAACAAACCCAGACCGTCGGTGGACGGGCCGGTGAGAAGATCGATGGCATGCTCCGGGTGCGGCATCAGCCCCACCACGTTGCCGGCCTCGTTGGTGATGCCGGCAATGCCGTTGATGGAGCCGTTGAAGTTATCGGTATAGCGGAAGACCACGCGGCCCTCGCCCTCCAAGCGCTCCACGGTCTCCGCATCCGCCTGGAAACGGCCTTCGCCGTGCTTCGCCGGGATGAGGATGCGCTGCCCCTGCTCAAACTCGCTGGTCCAGGAGGTCTGTGCGTTCTCCACCTCGAGGTAGGTATCCACGCAGTGGAAATGCAGGCCCTGGTTGCGGGTCAGGGCGCCGGGCAGCAGGCCAGCCTCCGTCAGAATCTGGAAGCCGTTGCAGATGCCGAGCACCGGCATGCCCTTGTTAGCGGCATCGACGACCGCGCGCATCACCGGGGCGAGCGCCGAAATCGCGCCGGAGCGCAGGTAGTCACCGTAGGAAAAACCGCCGGGAACCACGACGGCATCGACGCCGCGCAGGTCCTCGTCCGCATGCCACAGGGACACGACTTCGGCGCCGGCGGTGCGGGCGGCGCGGGCCGCGTCGACGTCGTCAAGCGTGCCGGGGAAGGTAATAACGCCGATCTTCATTACTGGATGACCTCGTAGTCCTCGATCACGGTGTTGGCCAGCAGGGTGGAAGCAACCTTCTCCAGCTCCTCGGTGCTGACCGAATCATCGACTTCAATTTCAAAGCGCTTGCCCTGGCGCACGTCGCTGACACCAGCAACCCCCAGGCGGCCCAGCGCGCGAACAACGGCCTGACCTTGCGGGTCCAAGATCTCGGCCTTGGGCATGACATTGACAACTACACGAGCCATGAAAATTTTTGCCTTACTGTGCGTGAGTATAGGTGCCCCGCCAGTCTATCCCGCCGGCAAGAAAGATTCGGAATCTTTGGGGGGTGATGAATTCAAACCAAACGGCTGAAGAATTCTTGGGGAATCCCACCTTAACCCCCAGCTCACCTAGTGCGCTCCGGTATCACTCGGTGCGAAACCCGGGTAGAACGAGATGCATTGTCCTGTTCTCACCTATCCAAGGAACCTCTCATGCATCTCAAAGGCATTGGCTCACTCGCCATCGCTGCTCTTGTCTCTACCTGCATCGTCGCACCTCAGGCCGGTGCGGCGGCGGACGGCTCCAACGCCGTTATCTCTGAGGTCTACGGTGGCGGCGGCAACAAGGGGGCGGCGTTTACTAAGGATTTCATCGAGCTTTATAACCCCACCTCCGCTGACCTCGACCTCACTGGCTGGTCCGTGGAGTACCTATCCGCTTCTGGCAACTCAGGCGGAAAGCACGAGCTATCCGGCTCCCTCCCGGCTGGGGGCTACTTCCTCATCCAGGAAGGTGGCGGCGACACCGGGGAGCCGCTTCCTTCCCCTGATGTAGAGGGGAACCTGAACCTGTCCGGCTCCAAAGGCTCGGTCAAGCTTTACGACGCCTCCGGGGCCGAGGTGGACATCGTGGGGTACGGGGAGGCGTCGATAAGCGAGGGCTCCCCCGCCCAGGCACTGGACAACTCCACCTCCGCGCAGCGCGACGCCGAGGGCTCCGACACCGACGACAATGCCGCAGACTTCAGCGCTGCAGCGCCGACGCCGAAGTCTGCCGGCCGCGCAAATGTGTCGGACCCAGACCCCACCCCAGCCGAGCCGGGTTCCGCCGTCACCATCCCGGAGATCCAGGGCACTGGCGCGGAGTCCCCGCTCAAGGGCCAGAACGTCACCACCCAAGGTGTGGTTACCGCGGTGTGGCAGGGTGAGAAGTCCCTCAACGGCTTCACCATCCAGACCCCGGGCACGGGCCAGACCGCGCCGACCGAGGCCTCCGAGGCCGTCTTCGTCTACACCGGTGGCACCGGCTTCTACCCGGCCATCGGGGATTCCGTCGAGGTCACCGGCACCGTTGATGAGTACTTTGGGCAGACCCAGATTGCCCTGAGCGCCGGCTCCACGCTTGACGACGCCCTCCCCGCCGTCACCCCGCTCGCCATCGATGCCCTTCCGGAAGGCGATGAGGAGCGGGAGAAGCTCGAGTCCATGCTGCTCAAGCCTGGCGTGCACACCGTGACCGACAATTACGGTCTCAACCGCTACGGCGAGCTCGGCTTGGCTCCAGGCACCGAGGCTCTGCGTCAGCCCACCGACATCGTCTCCCCGGGCAGCCAGGAACAAAAGGACATGGAAGCCGCTAACGCGGCAAAGTACGTCATTTTGGACGACGGCTCCACCCGCGACTTCTCCCGTGATGGCGCCTCGACGAAGCTGCCCTACATCATGCAGAACGGCTCGGAGGTCAAGACCATCCGCACCACCAACCAGGTAGAGTTCGCGGACTCCGGCGTCATCCTGGGCTACGGTCACGAGCAGTGGCGCTTCCAACCCACCGCGATGATTACCGGTGACTCTGCCGCCGCGGACCTGCCGATTACGTGGGACCCGGCCCGTCCGGAGGCCCCGCAGGTGGACGGCGATTACACCGTGGCGGCGTTTAACGTGCTCAACTTCTTCATCAACTTGGGCGAGGACAACGGCGCGAAGGCGTATAAGGACCGTTTTGGCAACGGCGTGGGCTCCGATAGCGGGACCTTCCGCGGTGCGTGGTCCGAGTCCGCGTTCAATGACCAGAAGGGCAAGATCCTCACCGCGCTGGAGGGCCTTGATGCCGATGTCATTGGCCTGTCTGAGATCGAGAACGCCGCGAATACCGTGGGGGGCTCCTACGATGACGCCGTGAAGTACCTCGTGGGTGAGCTCAACTCCCGCGCGGGTTCTGAGAAATGGGACTACGTCAAGGCCCCGGCGAACGCGTCAGCCGATACGGACGTCATCCGCACCGCGATCATCTACAAGAAGGACCGCGTTAAGCCGGTGGGTGAGGCCACCTTGCTTGAGGACGCCCGCTTCAAGGGCACCGCTCGCACCCCGCTCGCCGCGGAGTTTCAGCCCGTTTCCGATAGGTGTGCTGCTGAGGGCCCCGATTCCTTCGTGGTGGTGACCAACCATTTCAAGTCCAAGGGCTCTGTGGCGAACGGTGATGCGGATACCGGCGACGGCCAGGGCAACAACCCCAACGTGCGCAACGCTCACGCCCAGGCCGTCCTCGATGGTCTGGCCAAGCAGCCCCAGTGGCAGAAGAAAGCCACCTTCGTCATGGGTGACCTGAACGCCTACTCCAAGGAAGATGCCATTTCCGTCTTCCGCAATGCGGGCTACACCATCCCGGTGGAAGAGCTCAATGCGCAAGAGGACTGGCAGAACGTGGCCTCCTACCAGTTCTCCGGTCGCCTCGGCTCCCTGGACCACATCCTGGCCAACGAGCACGTCGACGCGCAGGCCGCGCAGACCTGGAACATCAACTCTGACGAGCCCATCGCCATGGAATACTCCCGCCGCAACTACACCGGCGGCGATGTCTTCGAGGCCGATAACCCCTACCGCTCCTCCGACCACGACCCGGTCAAGGTGGGCTTTAACCTTGCGACGGTGAAGCGCACCGATAACCAGCTCAAGGACTGCACCACGACCGACGAGCCGGACCCGTCTGAGGAGCCGGCTCCGTCGGAGGAGCCGGATCAGACCGACGATGACGACAAGGTTGACACCAAGCCAACTCACAGCTCCGGTTCTTCTGCCGGCGAGCACTGCCTGCCGACTGCCCTCGGCCTCACCATCCCCGCAGCCCTCGCCATTCCGGTTGCCTTCCTTGGGTTTGCCAACACGCAGTTCAACATCCCGGGCTTCGAGCCTGTCCGGAAGCAGATTGAGTCGATGACCCGCAACATCCCGCGCGAAGCTCAGTACGCCGTCGGTGGCCTCGGCCTGCTGGCTGCGCTTGGCATCATCGGCGCGGCCTGCGCCCCAACCGAATCTGAATAGAGACCAGCCGGACCCGATGAAACAAGAGGCCACCCCTCCCCTTTTTTGGGGGGGAGCACAAGGCAACATCAAACCGCCTGACGGTTGCAGGCTCCTTTTCGATGCCTCATAATTCACTACAAGGTGAAAGGGACTTACCCCAGCTCACCCCACAAATCATCTCTCTCCTGCAAAGGACACTCATGAAGTTCTCTCTTCGGAATCCTTCATCCAGGAACCCAAACTCGACTTTGCTATAGCTTAGACACCACAGGCGGACAAAGCGGTTCTCCGGTCTATGCCACAGACAACGCTGCCATCGGCATTCACACGCATGGCATCAGCGATCTCGGCTGCCCTGAAAACAGTGCCCTACGTATAAGCCCAAGCATGCTAAATACCTTCAATGACATTAAGGAGATCCAAAACAATGCAACCACAGATCCCGGTTCCAGCTCAGGTTCAAGCTCTCATTAATAACCCCAGTAACCTTCTCGGACTCATTGGTACCGTTCTGGGCATTATTTCCCTAGTTGTTGCAATCAGTGTCGGCCAAGGCCTCCCCAACGATGGGCAGTCCAAGCCTAATGCAGGAGAATCAACGATTCGCGTTGTAACCTCCAGTGGTAACCCGGCAGGCGAATGTAAGCTTCTTGGCCTTTCGCAGGAAAAGGTACACACGACTAATGCCAAAGGCGTGTACTTCTACGCGTTGGAACCTGGTTCGCATACCATCAACGCATCTTGTTCAGGGCTTTCCAGTCTTTCCTCCGCGCGAGCGCTCGAGGGTAGTCAGGAAGTAACCGTGAATGACGAGCCGGTAATGGTAAAGATTGTTGTTAAGTAGATTGGCCCTAACTTTCTTGGTTCTAAAGAGCTAAGAGAAACACGCACGTGCCCCCAGGGAAACCTCCCGGGGGCACACGCTTTTCAATGAACCACACCTAATTCGAGAAGGAACCGTACTTTCGTACGCGCCCGTATGAGAAGCTGGCGCATTTAATGACAGCAGCAAAACATCATTTTCAAACAAATGAACGCTTTTAAACCTCTGCCCCAAGAGCGCCAAACGCTTATCTGCATGTGTTTACACGGGCAGTTGGCTGTAAACCTGTAAAGACCCCATCACCTTCAATGCACATCGCGATGATCTGTTTGAAGTTAGCCACAAGAACTAGCTTTTCCAAGTAGAAGTTGACGCAACGCCACCGAGTCGTGGCGCCTCCACCCCCCATGTAGTACCGAGTACGCGCTAGACGCCGCAAACAGTGCAGCCGGACACCCGCCAGCATTACTGACGGAGCTTCCTGCCACTTACTCACTGACCCGCGACACCGGAATACTCGCTAAGTTCGTCTCTGCTCAGCCAGGTCAAGCCCCTCATAAGAGAGGCTTTTCTCGCTCCGATTGCGGGTGGGGCAATTGAAACCTACGTCCGCTACCGCAATTCGGGGATTGCGCTCGTGAAACACGCAGCCAGCACACCCGACGGGTTCACAAACCTACACCGCGTCTAATTCGGCCACACCCCAAAGAAAAAGAGGTTGGTGGGCTATTCGGCGTGCGTGAAAACGGAATAGTCAGCGGGGCGGGCACCTGCTGCCATGGCGCGCTCGGCGGCCTTAAGGAAATCAGCAACTACCTTACGGTCATCGAGGTTGCGGCCGGAAATCGATAGGCGCACGGTGTTTCCGCGCTGGGCGGAGCGCTCGGCAGCGCGGATGATGTTGCGGCGCCACCACTTTGCCGAACCGAAGCCCTCACCAAAGGACAGGTTGCGGGCTTGGTGGAGCTCGCCTGTGCGAAGGTCGTGGATGCCACGGGTGGAGGCAGCGAAGTCGAAATCAAACTCGGGAAGGACTTCTAGTGTTCCCTCCGACATTCGCCAGCGCGGCGGCGCAAAGATGGTCGGCTCAAAGCCGATCTTGGCCATCTGCCGCGTCGCACCCTTGAGGCGCAAACGTGCCTCGTGTGCATCCAGGTTGGCGAACTCCGCACGGCGACCCTGGACCGCTTGGTCAAAGCCATTGAGAATAAGCACGCGGCCCGATTCGGCCTGCTCGCGAAGCCAGGATTGCGTCGCCGCATCTTTAGCTAGGTGCCAATTGCCGTCGATGTGCGGCGCCACCAGCAAAGAGACAGGAACGTCAGCTTTATCGAACTGCTTGAGCAGATCAGAGGCTTGGCTTCGGGTGTCATCAAAAATACTGGAAATCGAAACCAGAAGGTGGCCATGCATAAGGAAAATTATCGCACAGCCACCGCCCCGGCGCGCGCTGAGAGAGATTCGGAGCTCCCCCCACATGGGAGGCCTAGGTCACTGTGTGGCTCATTAGCCACACAGCGCAAGCGGTCTCTAAGCCTCGACACCCGTGGCCTGGTTAATCAGCCACGCATACTCGAATGCAGATTGCCGCCACTGGGCATAGCGCCCGGACACACCACCGTGGCCCGCGGCCATCTCCGTCTTGAGGAGGAACTCGCCGCCGGTGGCAACGTCACGCAGCTTGGCCACCCACTTCGCCGGCTCAACATACAGCACGCGGGTGTCATTGAGCGAGGTCAACGCCAGAATATTCGGATACTCCTGCGGAGCGATGTTCTCGTACGGCGCATAGGAGGCCATGTAGTCGTAGACCTCCGGATCGTGGTACGGGTCGCCCCATTCCTCCCACTCCACCACCGTGAGCGGCAGTTCCGGCATGAGAATGGAGGTCAGCGGGTCCACGAAGGGCACGTTAGCCTCGATGGCCTTAAACCGATCTGGCGCCATATTCGCCACCGCGCCCATGAGCAGGCCACCGGCGGAACCGCCTTCAGCCACCAAGGTCTCCGGTGTAGTCACCCGACGCGCGATGAGGTCATCCGCCACCGCGATGAAGTCCGTAAACGTGTTTTTCTTGGCCAGCATCTTGCCGTCGTCGTACCAGTTGCGGCCCATCTCGCCGCCACCGCGAACGTGCGCCATGGCAAAGATCATGCCGCGGTCCATGAGAGACAAACGGAAGACCGAGAAGTACGGGTCCATATTCGCCTCATAAGACCCGTAGCCATAAAGCAACGTCGGGTTCGGCTGCGTGCGGTCCAGGTCCGCGCGGTGCACGATGGACACCGGCACCTTCGTCCCATCGGGTGCTTCAGACCAGACGCGGTAGGCCACGTATTCGTCTTTGTCATAGCCGCCTGGTACTTCCTGTTCCTTGAGCAGCGTGTACTCACCGGTGGCCACGCGGTAGTCAAAGAGCTGTGCGGGCTGGATAAAGGATGTGTAGCTCACGCGCAGAACTGGGGCGTCCCACTCCGGGTTGCCGGCCACGCCAACGGTATAGAGCTCTTCGTTGAAGTTGAGCTCGCTGAGGCGCGCCCAGCCTTCCCGCACATCCATAATCGCAGCCCGGCCGATGCCGCCCCGGCGGTAGGCCACGACGATGTGGTTGCGGTAGCAATCAACGCCCTGCAAGCGAACCTCTTCATCGTGCGGCATGAGCACGGTGAGCTCACGCAAAGAGGGAAGTTCCTCACTGACCGGGCAATAGCCCAACTCAAAGTTCGGGCCGGTCACGTTGTGCGTGACCACCCAGTAGTCGGTACCGTCCACGACCGCGTGGTCGACGTCGTAGTCCACTCCGGACTCGCGCGCCCACAAACAGCGGAACTCACCCTCCGGGTTGTCCTGCTCGAGTACCCATGCCTCACTCGTCATCTTCGAGCTCGACACGATCATGATGTACTTCTCGCTGCGCGTTGTACCAACGCCGATGCCGAAACGCGAGTCTTCCTCGCGCATGACCACGACATCCTCCGACTGCGGGGTACCCACGCGGTGGCGCCACACCGTATCCGGGCGCCACGCATCATCCACGGTGGTGTAAAAGATGAACTCCTCCCCGACCCACGTCGCACCGTAGAAGATACCTTCCAGGCGGTCCTCCAACAGCTCGCCCGTGCGCAGGTCCTTGATGAAGAGCTCAAAGCGCTCATCGCCGGCCACGTCGACCGAATAGGCCAGCAGGTCACCGGAATCGCTCACCGTGGACGCACCCAGAGCGAAGAAGTCGTGGCCTTCGGCGAGCGCGTTGACGTCGAGAAGCACCTGCTCCCCTTCCGGCGCCCCCGTCTCCGGGATGGTCGGCGGGGTCCACGGATCGGAGCCTTCCGACACCGGGATGCGGCAGCTATAGCCGTACTCCTTGCCCTCCTCGGTGCGGCCGTAGTACCAGTACTTGCCGCGACGCTGGGGCACGGACATGTCCGTCTGCTTGATGCGGGACTTGACCTCGGTGAAGATGTTCTCCGTCAAGGTCTCCAGGTGCGCAGTGCGCTCTTGAGTGTAGGTGTTTTCGGCCTCGAGGTATTCGCGGGTCTCCGGGGCGTCTTTCTCACGCAGCCACTCGTAGTCATCGACGAAGCTGCGGCCGTGGAACTCTCGCGTGATGGGACGCTTGGCAGCAATCGGTGCGTTCATTCAGCCTCCTTAAAAGGTGGTTCCGGACAGGCGCTCGAAGGCCTCAACATAACGCGCGCGGGTAGCCTGGACAACGTCATCCGGCAGGCGCGGCGGCGTGGACTCCTTGTCCCAGCCGGAATTGGTGAGCCAATCGCGAACGTACTGCTTATCAAAGGAAGGCTGGACTTTGCCTTCCTCATAGGTATCGGCCGGCCAGTAGCGCGAGGAGTCCGGTGTGAGGACTTCATCGGCCAGCACCAGGGTGCCGTGCTTATCGACGCCAAACTCGAACTTCGTATCCGCCAAAATAATGCCCTTCTCCTCCGCCAACGCCGCGGCCTTGGCATAAATGCGCAGGGTGGCATCGCGCAGCTCCTCGGCGCGTTCGCGGCCGAGCTTGTCCACGACGACATCGAAGGAAACGTTTTCATCGTGCTCGCCCTGCTCCGCCTTGGTGGCGGGGGTGAAGATAGGCTCGGGCAGGCGGGAAGCCTCGGTCAGGCCTTCAGGCAGCTCGACTCCGCACACGCTGCCGGATGCCTTGTACTCCTTGAGCCCGGAGCCGGTGAGGTAGCCACGGGCGACGCACTCGAAAGGAAGCATGTCGAGCTTCTGCACGACCATTGCGCGGCCGAGGACTTCCTCGGGGATGCGCTCATCATCGAGCGGTCCCGCCAGGTGGTTGGGGAAGTCGATGGCGTCGAAGAAGAACTTCGACGTCGCCGTGAGCACGCGGCCTTTGTCGGGGATGGCCGGCTCGAGGGCGTGGTCATAGGCGGAAATACGGTCGGAGACCACCATGAGCAGGGTGTTGTCATCGATTTCGTAGATATCGCGCACCTTGCCGGAGGCGATGTGGGCATAGGAAGAAAGTTCTGGACGCATGACATACATTCTAGACCCGTCTAGACTGCTTCAAGATACATCCCAATCCCGAGGAGCTAAGCCCGTGCACTCTCGCCTGACCTCCCTTTTGACCTCCGCTGTGCTGGTGGGCGCCGCCCTGTCTGTGCCCGCTGCGCACGCAGCCGACATCTCCGTGCGCGAGTCCGCCCACGGACAGTGGCTGTGCACGATGTCGGCGTCCTCCACGGATCGCGCACTAGCCCGCGATGTCCGGGCGGGCTACATCAACACCATCCGCACGACCTCGGAGAAGATTCAAGCGCAGTTCCCGAAGCTGGACTTCTCCGCGTACACCTCGCGCGATATCAGCAAGGCTCCGGGCTACGCGGCGACGGTGGCCGCGCTGGGCAAGGCCGGCTACACGGGCGCGGATATGGTCATCATCATGGTCGGCGCGTCCGCCCCGGAGGACCTGGTGGAGGATGAATCGGTGCTGTTGCCAGGGGATGCCGAATACTCGATCAATGCGGCGAAGTCCCGGACTGAGAAGGGACCGGCACCGTTATTGTCTACGGGTAGCGATTTCAGCCCTAAGCTGCGCGCCGCTCTGGCAGAAAACCAGGCGCAGGAAAAGGAGGCCGTCGATGCCTTCAACGCAGCGCAGGTGCAGTCCTTTGCCGAGTGCGTGGAAGAGCTGCACAGCCGCGGTGCGCAGGAAGGTATCCAGCCGGTGCCGGAGCTACCCATCCCGGGCAAGACGACGCAGCAGCAAACCTCGTCCACGGGTGCTACGGTTCTCGGCATCATGGCGGTGCTCACCGCTCTGATGATCGGCGGCTACCTTGCTACCAACGGCAAATCCCTCGGCGGCTTCGAGCTGCCGGTTCTGCGCATCCCTGGAATAGCCTAAGAGCTAGTGCCGGGTGAGCCCGGCCGCCAATGGGAAGTCGTTTCGATCAAATAAGGGCCAGAAAATTGAGGATCTGGGGCCTTAATTGATCGAAACGTACCGCCAAGGGTGAAACTAGAGGATTTCGCCCGGGGTGTAGGCGGCGGCCTGCGGGTGCTGATCAGCAATCGCCTTGATGCGGCCCAGAATCTGGCTCACCTGCGATTCGGCAGCGCCGATGAAAGCGTGCTTGTCCGACAGCGCGGCCTCGAGGGCGGCGGCATCGAGTGGCAGGCGCTCGTCGGCAACCAGGCGCTCAATCAGATCCTGCTCCCCGCCATTCTCACGCATGTTGAGCGCCACGGCGACGGCGTTTTCCTTGATGACCTCGTGCGCGGTCTCGCGGCCCACGCCCGCGCGCACCGCCGCCATGAGGATGCGGGTGGTGGCGAGGAAGGGCAGGTAGCGCTCCAGTTCGCGGTCGATCATCGCCGGGAAGGCACCGAATTCCGCGAGCACGGTGAGGAAGGTTTCAAACATACCGTCAATGGCGAAGAAGGCATCCGGCAGTGCCACGCGGCGGACCACCGAGCAGAACACGTCGCCCTCGTTCCACTGCTGGCCGGACAGATCCGCCACCATGGTGAGGTAGCCGCGCAGAATGACCTGGAAACCGCACACGCGCTCGCAGGAGCGGGCGTTCATCTTGTGCGGCATCGCGGAAGAGCCGACCTGGCCTTCCTTGAAACCTTCAGTCACGGTCTCGTTGCCGGCCATCAGGCGGATGGTCGTGGCCAGCGAGGAGGGCGCAGCACCCAGTTCAACGAGCGCAGACACAGCGTCGAAGTCGAGGGAGCGCGGGTAAACCTGGCCCACCGAGTTGAATACGCGGGAGAAGCCCAGGTGATCCGCAATGCGCGTCTCCAGCGCGGCGAGCTTGTCCTCGGAGCCTCCCATGAGGTCGAGCATGTCCTGCGAGGTGCCCATCGGGCCCTTGATGCCGCGCAGCGGGTAGCGGCTCAGCAGAGACTCCACGCGCTCGATGCCGAGCAGGAGCTCGTCGGCAGCCGAGGCGAAGCGCTTGCCCAAGGTCGTCGCCTGCGCAGCAACGTTGTGGGAGCGGCCTGCCATCACCAGCGTCTGGTACTGCGCGGCGTGCTCACCGATGCGCGAGACCACCGCGATGGCCTTATTGCGCACCAGCTCCAAGGAACGCAGAATCTGCAGCTGCTCGACGTTTTCCGTCAGGTCGCGCGAGGTCATTCCCTTGTGAATGTGCTCGCAGCCGGCCAGGGCGTTGAATTCCTCGATGCGTGCCTTGACGTCGTGACGCGTGACGCGCTCACGCTGGGCAATCGAGGCAAGGTCCACGTTCTCAACCTGCGCCTCATAGGCGGCGATGGCCTGGGCGGGAATATCGACGCCGAGATCCTTCTGCGCCTTCATCACCGCGATCCACAGCTGGCGCTCCAGAATAATCTTGTGTTCTGGGGACCAGATTTCAGCCATCTCTGGGGAGGCGTATCGAGCGGACAGGACGTTGGAAATGTTCTTCTTTTCAGCCACGTCGCTCATTATTCCACGCCTCGCCCCAAAGGAGGCATTATCAGCGGATTAGATGCTGATCTGGCCCTTTTCCGCTGGCAACGCAATGTCCGTGCGGAAGAAGCTGCCCTCCAGCTTGATGCCGTCGAGCACCTCGTAGGCGGCGGCGCGGGCGTCGGCCAAGGTGGCACCGCGGCCGAGGACGTTGAGGACACGACCACCGTTGGATACGTATCCGCCCTCCCCCGTGGTGGTGCCAGCGTGGAGGACGCGGGTGGGATCATCAAGATCCGGCGAGGTGATCGGATCACCCTTGTGCGGGGAAGCCGGGTAACCCTCGGCAGCCAGCACCACGGTAACGGCGTAGCCTTCCTCCCACTCCAGCGGCGCAAGTGATGCCAACCGCCCCGTCGCCGTGGCGTTCAGGACCTCTCCCAGTGGGGACTTCAGCAGAGCGAGCACCGCCTGCGTTTCCGGGTCACCGAAGCGGCAGTTGAATTCGACGACGGCCGGGCCTTCCTTGCCCCAGGCCAGTCCCGCATATAGCAGCCCGGTGTACGGCGTGCCGCGCTTGACCATTTCCTTGGCCACGGGGACGCAGACTTCGTCGACGATGCGCTGGGTACCGTCGGCAGGCAGCCACGGCAGCGGCGTATAAGCGCCCATGCCGCCGGTGTTGGGGCCTTCATCGTTGTCATAGGCGCGCTTGTGGTCCTGCGCCGGCAGCAGCGGCACGACGGTCTCACCATCCACGAGGCAGAACAGGGAAACCTCGGGGCCGTCGAGGAAGGACTCGAGCAGCACCGGGTTGCCGGCTGCATGGACGGCGTCGACGTGCGCGCGGGCTTCTTCGCGGGATTCGGTCACCACCACGCCCTTGCCGCCGGCTAGGCCATCGTCCTTGACCACGAAGTGCGGGCCGAAGCGGTCGAGCGCGGCCTCGATGTCCGCATCACTTGCGCCAGGGGCGAGCTGCTCCGCGCGGGCGGTGCGCACGCCAGCGGCCGCCATGACGTCCTTGGCAAAGGCCTTGGAACCCTCGATTTGCGCCGCGCTTGCCGACGGTCCGAAGACCGCAATGCCGCGCTCACGCAGAGCATCCGCGACGCCTTTCACCAGCGGTACCTCCGGCCCGATGACGACGAGGTCAGCGGCGATGTCTACGGCCAGTTCAACCATGCGCGCAGGATCATCCACCTGGGAATACTCCGGGTGGACGGTGGCCTGCTTCGCATGGGCCGGGGAGCCCGGTGCGATGTGCAGATCGGTAACAGAAGGGTCAGCTTTCAGGCCAGTGAGCAGGGCGTGTTCGCGGCCGCCCGAACCGATAACGAGAATGCGCATGCCGTCTATCTTAACTGGCGGTAGCCTAGGGGCCATGTCTTCCGTATTTACAAAGATCATCGAGGGCGAGCTGCCTGCTCGCTTTGTCTACCGCGACGAGAAATGCGTGGCGTTTTTGTCCATCGAGCCGCTGCGCTACGGCCACACCTTGGTGGTGCCGGTCGAGGAAGTAGATAAGTGGACTGACCTCGATCCTGAAACCTGGGCACACCTCAATGCCATCGCTCTGGAAATCGGTGGCGCCATCAAGACGGCCTTCGACACCCCACGTACCGGCTACATCATCGCCGGCTTCGACGTTCCCCACACCCACATCCACCTCTTCCCCACCGAGAAGATGGAAGACTACGACTTTGCCAAGGCCTTCGCTGCCGACGCCACCGACCCCGCCGCCATGGACGAGGCCGCCGCGCGTATCCGCCAGCACCTCGGCACGGATGAGGACGGCTGCCGCGACAGCTAAGAGCTGACTGCTACCTTTCGGCAGCTAGGAACTAGCTGCCGCCTTGGGCAGCTGGACGGTAAACACCGAGCCGCTGCCCAGCTCCGAATCCACGGAAATCGAACCGCCGTGCTGCTCCACGAGAGACTTCACGATGGCCAAGCCCAAGCCCGAGCCACCCGTATCGCGGGTTCGTGAGCTATCAGCACGGTAAAAGCGCTCAAAGATGTGGGCTGCATCTTCGGGGGAGATGCCCTTGCCGTCATCGGCAACGTCGATAAGCACGTGCTCCTCGTCATCCCGCAACGTCAGCGTCACCGACGCCTCATCACCGCCGTGGCGGATGCCGTTGGACACCAAGTTGAGCAGCACCTGGTGTAGGCGGTCCGCGTCACCGTTGACCATCGGAATCCCAGAGGCTTCGTTGTTGACGTTGATGATGCGGCCAGAAAATGCCGCGCGCGCCGAAGAACCCACAGAGAGCACGAGCTCCAACATGTCCACCTCGCGCATATCCAAACGCGAACCCTCCGCACGGGTCAGCGCCAGCAGGTCCTCCACCAACAGCGACATGCGCTTCGACTCAGCATCGATCTTGCTGAAGACAAACTCCGGGTCTTGGGTTGCCCCCGAACGGTACAGCTCCGTATAGCCGCGCAGGCTGGTCAGTGGGGTGCGAAGCTCGTGGGAGGCATCGCCGACGAAGCGGCGCATCTGTTGCTCCTTCTCCTGCGCATGGAGCACGGAGTTTTGCAATTGCGTCAACATGACGTTGAGCGCTGCGGCGAGCTGCCCCACCTCGGTGTGCAGCGGCCACTCCGGCACGCGTTTATCCAGGTTGCCCGCCGCGATCTGGGAGGCCGTTTTCTCCACCACGCGCAGTGGACGCAAGGCTCTGTGGATGAGCCACATGCCCACCAACGCGATGATGAGCATGACCAACGCCGCGATAATGACCTGGACTATGGCCAGGCCTTTAAGGATGGAGTTCTCCGTCGTCATGTCTTTGGCCACGACGACCACGGAACCATCCGATTTGAGCTTCGCCACGGCCCGCCATTCGGTTTCGCCTTGAACCGAGCGGACACTCGTGGGCTCGCCGCCGACGACCACCGAGCGGGCATCCGGCAACCCCGCCATCGGCCGCGTGGTCACCACGGAACCATCGGGATAATACGCCAGTGCTACATAGTCCGTCGGGGGTCGGCGGCTTCCGTCCTGCGGGGTATAAAAGGCCGCGTCAAGGTTGCTGGCCCAGGAGCCAATCGCGTCATTGAGCTCAGTGTCCACGCGGGTGTAGAGCACATTGCGCATGATCGACGACACCGCCAGGGAGGACATAGCCAGGCCCAAGCCCGAAACCAGAACCATGAGGACGAGCAGCCACGTGCGCAGGGGCAGCGCTTTAGGACGTTGCATGCGCCGGCGCAGGGCGCTGTTCCGCACCGAAGAGGATCCAGAATCCGAGCCCTGAGTGTTCGCGGGGGATTCGCTCATAGTGGACGAGCCTACGTGCGCGGCGTACGCAGCACATAACCAACGCCGCGGACGGTGTGGATCAGCGGTGTATCGCCGGTATCAATCTTGCGGCGCAGGTAGGAGATGTAGGACTCGACCACGTTGCCATCGCCGCCGAAATCGTAGTGCCAGACGTTGTCCAAAATCTTGGACTTGGACAGCACCACCTCGCGGTTTTGCATGAGGTAGCGCAGCAAGTTGAACTCGGTGGGCGAAAGCTCCACGATCTCCCCGGCCTTGGTGACCTCATGGGTGTCATCGTTGAGAGTGAGGTCGGCATAGGTCATGGTGGCGCTGCCATCCTGATCATCCACCGCATTGCCGCGGCGCAGGATCACGCGCAGGCGGGTGATGACCTCCTCCAGGCTGAAGGGTTTGGTGACGTAATCATCCGCACCGATGGTCAAGCCATGGATGCGCTGATCCACGCTGTCCTTGGCTGTGAGGTAGAGGACGGGGCCGTCGAGGCCTTCTGCGCGCAGCTTGCCCAGCAGCTCAAAACCGTCCATGCCCGGCATCATGACGTCCATAATGTAGGCGTCGGGATTGATCTCACGCGCAATGCGCAGAGCCTCGTTGCCGGAGTTGGCGCTGTGTACATCGAAGCCCTGAAACTTCAGGGAGACGGTAAGTAGTTCAACGATATTGGGCTCGTCATCGACGACAAGTACCTTGACGTCCTTTGAATCATCCATGGTCCCGCTTTGGTCCTTTCTCCGCTGTTCCTATAGCTAGGTGGCGTGGGGGTTTCTCATTCAAAGTGAGAAGTATTGCACTACGCCTTCCCAGGGTACTGAGCGGAGTCTGGACGTGCGCTGTGAACAAATTAGTCCCACACGAGATTATCCAGATCTAGCCCTTCTGCCTGGGCTTGAGCCTCGATCAGCTGGCGCAGGTAGTCGGCGTTGCCACGGTAAGTCTCATCGAAGCGCGGATCCTCGCAATACATGCGCGCCAGGAGCACTTGCTTGGACCTCGACACCGGGTACCACTGGGCGATGAGAGCACGGTGCTTGTCGACGATCTCCTTCGCCTCCTCGCTGCCTGCCTCAAGTCCCGCTTTCGCGGCCTCCTCTAGCTCGGCCGCAAAGTGTTCATGCTCCACGGAGAATTCCTCCCAGTCTTTCTTCCCCATCGATTCCGCGACGGCCGCACTGGCCGCCCACTCTGTGCTGTCACCCCACTTCTCGTGGGCCTCTTCCTGCAACGTGGGCCATGCGTCCCCCAGCTTCTTTACCTTTTGGCTCGCGCTAAGGTTCTGATCCATTTCGGTCTCCTTGATTAGTCGGTTCACTGCCTGCAGCATCGCGTCAACATCGGCGCGCCGCTTCAGCAAGGCAGCCTGCTGAGCACGGAGACGATCCACGGCGGACGCGGCGGGCGCCTGCAACAGCTCAGCGATGTCCTTCAGCTCAATGCCCACGCTGCGATAGATCACAATGTCCATACCGCGCTGCAGGTCGTCTTCTGTGTAGAGACGGTGGTCTCCCACAGTGCGCCACTGCGGGCTTAGCAGCCCAATCTCATCCCAGTGCCGCAACGTTCGAGTGGTGACCTTGAGGATGGCGGCCACCTCACCAATGCTGTAGTCGCTGTAGTCCGTGCTCATGACACGAAGCTTAGAAGTTGACGTCGCGGCAGGTGCAAGCCGAGAACTCCCCGCACAGCAAACCCCCGCCTCCCCACGGCGAAAAGTATGCCGGAGGGAAGGCGGGGGTCACGGCCGAATGCCGAGAGTCCGCTTAGAAGTCCTGCGGGCGCGGGATGTTGCGCAGGTTGGACTTCGCCATGGTGAGCATCTGGCCCACGCCGCCGCCGAAGACGGTGCGGGTTGCCGCCTTGGAGAAGCCGAGCAGCTGCTCAAAGGTCAGTGTGGGTGGCAGGGAAAGGGCGTTAGGGTCGGTGACGACGTCGATAAGCGCAGGCCCGTCGTAGGCCAAGGCCTCCTTGATGAGGCGCGGCGCTTCCTTCGGGTCCTCGATGCGGAAGTGCTTGATGCCCGCGCCCTCCGCAATCTTGGCGTAGTTCACGTGCTCGTGGTCAGTCTCGTGCTCCGGGAGGCCCTGGACCAGCATCTCCAGCTTGACCATGCCGAGGGAAGAGTTATTGAACACGAACATCTTCACCGGCAGGTTGTGCAGCTTCACCGTGAGGAGCTCGCCCATGAGCATGGACAGACCGCCGTCGCCGGAGAAGGTAATGACCTGGCGGCCCGGGTTCGCCGCCTGCGCGCCGAGGGCCATCGGCAGAGCATTGGCCATGGTGCCGTGGCGGAAGGAACCAATCTGCTCGCGCTTACCATTCGGGGTGATGTAGCGCGCGCCCCAGACATTGCACATGCCGGTATCGACGGTAAAGATGGCGTCCTCATCGGCCTGCTGATCGATGAGATCGGCAATGTACTCCGGGTGGATCGGGGTGTGCTTCTCCACGCCGGAGGTATAGGCCTCGACAACGTGATTCAGCTTGTCGTAGTGCTTCTTGAGCATCTTGTCCAGGAAGGAGCGGTCCTTCTTCTCCTCCACGTGCGGCAGGATGTTCTCGATGGTGGCGGCAACATCACCGGTCACCGGGTACTTGATGCGGGTGCGGCGGCCGATGTGGGAGCCGTCGATGTCAACCTGCGCCACGTTGGCATCCGGCAGGAAGTCGTTGTAGGGGAAATCCGTGCCCAGCAGGATGAGCAGGTCTGCTTCGTGGGTGGCCTCGTGGGCTGCACCATAGCCGAGCAGGCCGGACATGCCGACGTCGAAGGGGTTGTCGTACTGGATGTACATCTTGCCACCCAGGGCGTGGCCGATGGGGGCCTTGATCTTTTCGGCGAGCGCGAGGACCTGCTCGCGGGCGTTCTTCACGCCGGCGCCGACGAAGAGGGCGACGGTCTTGGCCCCATTGATGGCCTGGGTCAATGCGGCGGCCTCGGCAGGATCCGGGAAGACGACCGGGCTGCCGGCGGAAATAACAGAGGAGGTGAAGGTATCATCCTCGGCCTCCTGCGTGGACACATCGCCCGGGATAACGAGGACGGACACTCCCTTGCCCGCCATGGTGCTCTGGATGGCGTGGTGCAAGACCACGGCACCTTGGTCAGCGGAGTTCACCATCTCGCAGTAGCTCGAGCACTCTTGGAAGATGGCCTCCGGGTGGGTCTCCTGGAAGAACTTCGAGCCGATCTGGCGGGAAGGAATGTGGCTGGCCAGGGCGAGGACCTTGGCGCCGTTGCGGTGGGCGTCATAAAGTCCCTGAATAAGGTGCGTATTTCCCGGGCCGCAGGATGCGGCGCACACGGCAAGGTTGCCGGTGGTGAGGGAATCGGCCTCCGCGGCAAACGCTGCGGCCTCCTCGTTGCGAACGTGAACCCACTCGATGGAGGACTTCCGCACTGCGTCCACGATGGGGTTGAGGGAATCGCCGACGAGGCCGTAGATGCGCTTCACACCCTGGGCTTCCAAGGTTTCAACAAGTTGTGTGGCGTAATTGCGTGCCATGATTTACCTCTCTAACTTTTGCCGTTAACGGCCCCAGTGTCCCCCCTTTAAGGCGCGTTTCGCCACCATAAAGCTGACTTCTCACGTCCTAGAAACTTTGTGACTGCGACAACAACTCGACCTTCTAAGCTTTGAAACTGTAACGACCGTTCGCTATAGTTTCGAACCATGTCAGACCTCCACGTGAAAGCCTCCGCCGAATCCCTCCGCGCCTCCGCTACGCGCCGGTGGACCTTTTTTGGCGTCATTTCCCTGGGCCTGCTCATGATCGGCTTAGACAACTCAATCCTCTACACCGCGCTACCGGTGCTCTCCGATCAGCTCCACGCCACCTCGCTGCAGCAGCTGTGGATCATCAACGCCTACGCGCTCATGCTGGCCGGCCTCCTGCTGGGAACCGGCACGTTGGGCGATAAAATCGGGCACCGCCGCATGTTCGTCATCGGCCTGTGGATCTTCGGCATCGCATCACTGGCCGCAGCGCTAGCGCCCGGCGCGTGGGAATTAGCCGCGGCTCGCGCCTTTTTGGGCCTCGGGGCCTCCATCATGATGCCCGCGACCCTCGCTCTCATCCGGTTGACCTTTGAGGATGAGATTGAGCGCAATACAGCCATCGGCATTTGGGGCTCCATCGCCGTCGTGGGTGCGGCGGCCGGCCCCACGGTGGGTGGCTTCTTGCTGGAGCATTTTTGGTGGGGCTCGGTCTTCTTGGTCAACGTGCCCATCGTCATCATCGCGCTCATCCTCACGGCCTTCCTCGCCCCGCCGAATATGGCGAACCCGGCGAAGCACTGGGATTTCCTCTCCTCGCTGTATGCGCTCATCACGCTGGCCTCGCTGATACTCGTCATCAAGTCGGTGGCCAGCGCCCACCTCAACGCCATGCTCATTGGCGGCGCGCTAGCCGCCTGCCTCATCGGTGCCATCCTCTTCACCCGCCGCCAGCACAAGCTGGAGGAACCACTCCTCACCTTCGATATTTTCCGCTCCCCCATCTTTAGCGGCGGCGTCTTGGCTGCGGCGGGCGCCATGTTTGGCATGGCGGGACTAGAGATGACCACGACGCAGAAGCTCCAGCTGGTGGACCTGTATTCCCCGCTTCATGCCGGGCTCATCATTTCCCTCATCGCGCTGGCGGCGCTGCCAATGTCCGCGTTGGGTGGTGCCAACCTCCACCGTTGGGGTTTCTTGCCGATCATCGCCGGTGGCTTCCTCTTCATGGCGGCGGGCATCGGCTGCGTGGTGTGGGGCGGCACGCACGACATCTTCCCCGCATACCTGGCGGGCCTATTCATCACCGGAATCGGCGCGGGACTTGTCATGTCAGCCTCCTCCACCGCCATCATCGGCGCCGCCCCCGCCTCGCGCTCCGGCATGGCCGCCGGCGTGGAGGAGGTCTCTTATGAATTCGGCACGCTGCTCTCGATTGCGATCACCGGTTCCGTACTCCCCATGGTGTACAAGAGCGGTCTGCCCGAAGACGTCCAAGACCTGGGCATGGAAGCGCTCCACAACTCGGCGCTCGCGGAGGTTGCCGGCCCCGCCTATACCGACGCCTACCTGGCCACCGCCGCAGGACTCGGCGTAGTCATGCTCGTCTTCGCCGCGGTCACCGGCTGGTGCTTCCGCACCAACCCCACGTCAGGAGGTGCCGATGCCTCGCACTAGTAAAAAGGTCGAAGCGCTCGACATGGCGCTCACCATCATCGAGAAGGACGGCGTCCACGCGCTCACTTATGATTCCTTGGCCACGGCCACGGGCATGAGCAAGTCTGGGCTCATCTACCACTTCCCCTCCCGGCACCAGCTGCTCATAGACTGCCATTCGTTGTGCGCGGAGCGCTGGGAGGAGGAGCTTATCGCACTCTCAGACGGCAAGACGGCCGAGGAATTAAGCCCGCGCCAGCGCTACCGTGCCGCGTTGGAATCAATGGGCAAGAATGATCCGCTCATTGAGCTGCTGATGTCCATCCACGCGCAGTCCCATCCGGATTTTCAGAAGGTGTGGAGAGATGTCGACGAGCGTTGGCTCCCCGATCCCGCTACGGAGGATGAATCCGTGGCGCTCGCGATGGTGATAGCGAACGGCCTGTGGGTCCATGATCACCTCACCGAACGCCCCCTGTCACCGCAGCGACGCCGGGCGCTTATCGACGTCGCCCTTGGCCACCTCGCCGACTAAGAAAAATGGGCCTTTAAAAAGGCCTTCTTTGAGCTGGAGACGAGACTTGAACTCGCAACCTACGCATTACAAGTGCGTTGCGCTACCAATTGCGCCACTCCAGCACCGCGGCTAATCCGCTAGAGGGCATCGTACCTGAGACCACCCCTCGGAAGGAAAGCCAGGGGGCTTGCGCTGCGAAAAAGCGGGTGCGAGGACCTCGAAAAGCACTGGCAGGTGCATAAATCGGCGGCAGTTACTAAAGTGCTGACTTACCGAACCCAGAAGTGTTGATGAGGTCTTTCTTTTCCGTGTCTGTTCTTTCTTCCTTGCGCCAGCGCCTGCTGTACCGTTCGGCCTCCGTCGCCACCATTGACGCCGCGAAGGCCGCACCACCGCCCTCCCCTCTTGCCCCGGTCGATCTTACCGACCCGGCCCAGGTCACGGGCGTCATGGAGATCGCCGCGCGCGTCGGGGAAATCCTGATTGCGGCTGGCTCCGCCAATACCGACGTCCAGGCGCAGATTCACCTCGTCGCATCCTCTTATGGTCTGCACTACTGTCACGTGTCCATCCTGATGAACACGATCACTATCCACACGGCTATCGGCACGGGCCCGGACCGGCGAAACCTCCACGTCTTCCGCGTGGCGCCGAGCATCGCTGTGGACTTCACCAAGCTGTCCGCCGTCGACCGCCTCATCCGCTCCATCCACTCCGGTGCCACGCCGCCGGCCATGGCGGAGAAGGTCCTGGATGATATCGACGCGATGAAGAACCCCTATTCCACAACCACCATCGTCAGCGCCTGGGGAGCCATGGGTGGGTTTATCGCCGTCATGCTCGGTGGTGATCTCCTCGTCGGCGTCATCACGTTCCTCATTTCGGCGCTCATCATGGGCACGAACATGTTCCTGGCCGGCTACCGCTTGCCGCCCTTCTATCAGAACCTCGTCGGTGGCCTGCTTGCCGTTGTCCCCGCGGCCATTCTCTACAACGTCTTCGCGGGTTTTGGTATCCACATTCTGCCCTCCCAGATCATCGGTTCGGGCATCATCGTGCTGGTGGCGGGACTGACCTTGGTGCAGTGCCTGGTGGACGGCATCACGCGCGCGCCCGTGACCTCCTCCGCCAAGTTCTTCGAGGCCCTCATGTCCACCGGCGCCATCATCGCCGGCGTGGGCCTGGGTATCCAGGTTGCCTCATGGGTGGGCTTTAGCCTGCCGCCGCTGGCGACGCTCGCGCCACCCGTCTATCACCAGATCCCGCTTCTGGTGCTGTGCGGCGGAATCGGCTCCGCCGCCTTCGCGTTGGCCTTGGGGGCTTCGTGGTCGGAGGTCACCATCTCCGGGCTCACGGCGGCCGCCGGTATGGTTTTCTACTACTTCCTCGTCGTCTTTTTCGGCGTTGGCGCTGTCGTGGCCTCCGGATTCTCGGCCGTGGCGGTAGGCCTCGCGGGTGGTCTCCTTTCCCGCCGCTACATGATGCCACCGCTCATCACCATGATCGTGGGCTATACCCCCATGCTGCCGGGCCTGACCTTGTATCGCGGCATGTACGCCATGCTCAACGAACAGCTCATCACCGGCCTGACCAACCTGGCCAGTGCGCTTGCCATTTCCGGCGCGCTCGCCGCCGGCGTGGTCTTCGGTGAGCGCGTCGCCCGCCGCCTGCGCCGCCCGCAGTACTTCCGGCCTTATACCGCCTTCAAGCGCCTGGGAACCTTTTCCTTTTCACGGGCCACCCGTTTGGCGCAGCGAGCACGCATCCCCCGCGTCCCCATGTCCCCCTTCGCACCGCGCCACAACCTGCCGGCCCCGCCGCCGCAGTATGGCCCCAAGCCACCGACGCCCGCGCAGCAGGCGCGCTTCCAGCAGGGTGATGCCGTCACGGACATGTGGCCCGTCACCACGGAGTTTCCAGCGCAGCGCCCCACCTACACGGTGCCCGGCAAAGATGACCCGAGCGCCCCATCGGCGTCGCAATAGCGTAGAATAGCCGGTCTGAAAGCTTTCACACTTCATCCCAGGAGGACTCCGTGCCACCAAAGGTCACAGATACTCAGCCAGCGGCTGACCAGACTCATGCAGTAGAGGAAGAGACCGCCCGCTCCGCGCGCCGCGTCGTTGCCACCTATGCGGAGGATTTCCTTGACGGCGTGACTCTTATGTCGATGCTGGGCGTCGAACCGGAAGGCTTGGTGCACCGCAAGGTCTTGGCCGAGCAAGCCGATGCTGCTCCAAAGAAGTCCAGCAAGAAGTCAACGAAGAAGGCCTCCAAGAAGTCCAGCAAGAAGGCGACCAAGAAGGCTACGAAGAAAGCCTCAAAGAAGGCGACTAAGAAGAGCACCAAGAAGTCGACGAAGAAGGCGTCTAAAAAGTCCGCGAAGAAGGCCTAGCTATGTCCGGGCGCAGCAATAGCTTCGTAGTCGTGGCCAACCGCCTGCCGGTGGACCTCGAGACCTCCGCCGACGGCACCCGTGAATGGAAGGCCTCCCCCGGCGGTCTCGTCACCGCGCTTTCCCCTGTCTTGGAAGAACACCAGGGCTGTTGGGTGGGTTGGCCGGGCGTGGCCGACGAGGCCCCTGAGCCTTTCACCACCGACAACGGCGTCCTGCTTCACCCGGTACGCCTCACGCAAGAGGATTATGAAGCCTTCTACGAGGGCTTTTCCAATGCCACCCTGTGGCCGCTCTACCACGACCTCATCGTCACCCCCGTCTACAACCGCGATTGGTGGGATGCTTACCGCGAGGTCAACCTGCGTTTTGCCAACGAGGTAGCGGCTGTCGCCGCGGAGAATGCCACGGTGTGGGTTCAGGACTATCAGCTGCAGCTCGTGCCCGGCATCCTGCGCCAGCTGCGCCCCGATCTCACCATCGGCTTCTTCCTCCACATCCCTTTCCCCTCCCCGGATCTCTTCCGCCAGCTGCCGTGGCGTGAGGAGTTGGTGCGGGGGCTTCTCGACGCCAACCTGATCGGCTTCCACCTCGAATCCAACGCCCGCAATTTCCTAGAGCTCGCCCGCACCCAGGGCCTGAAGGTCGAAGGTGAAGTGAGCACCCGCGCGGTCACCGCGCGCATCGTGACCAGTAGTGGGCATTCCGTCGGAATCGGTGCCTTTCCCATCTCCATTGCGGCGGGTGAGTTCGCTGAAGGCGGTGATGCGGGGGACATCGCCCAGCTACGTGCGGAGTTGGGTAACCCCACGCACGTCATTTTGGGAGTCGACCGCCTCGACTACACAAAGGGCATCCTGCAGCGTCTTACTGCCTTCGAGGAGCTCCTCGAAACCGGGGCGCTGGACCCAGAAGAGGTGACCTTCGTGCAGCTGGCCACGCCCTCGCGCGAGCGCATCGACCACTACCGCGCCACGCGCTCGAAGGTGGAGGAAGCCGTAGGCCGCATCAATGGGCGCTTCGGGCGCCTCGGTGCGCCGGTGGTGCACTATCAGCACAGCTCCGTTCCGAAGGAGGTCCTGCGCCGCTACTACAGGCTCGCGGACATCATGCTGGTCACGCCATTTAAGGACGGCATGAACCTAGTGGCCAAGGAATACGTGGCCTCCCACGGCGATGGCTCCGGCGCGCTCGTGCTCTCCGAGTTCGCAGGTGCGGCGGCAGAGCTTACTCAAGCTAACCTGTGCAACCCCTTCGACATCGAATCCATCAAGCGCGCCCTGATCTCCGCGGTCAAGGCGCTGGAGGAATCGCCTGAGACCATGCGCGAGCGCATGACTGCCATGAACGAGCAGGTGCGCCAGCATGATATCGCTTTGTGGTCGCAGTCCTTCCTCGGCGCGTTGGATCAGGAGGAAGCATGATGCGACGCCGCCCCGCCGCAGCGCTCACCGCTGTGCTCACCTCGGCGCTGCTCGCAAGTGGCCTCACCGGGTGCGGCTCCGCGGACGAGGAGCCCACGCCGCGCGGCGATGATCGCATCGTGGGCAAGGATTGGCAGGTCATCAACCTTTATACCTCCCCGGACGCGCCATCCTCCCTCCCAGCCGATACCGCGCAAGTGCCGCACATGAGTTTCGGTGAGCACACTGCCGTGGGCTCGACCGGCTGCGTCCCCTTCACCGCCGAGGTCTCCTTCCACAAAGGGAACAAGGCCTCCACGATCTGGGAGGGTGACGTGATGAGGGTAGAAAAAGCCACCTACGAGAGCCCACCGAACGGTGAAGACTGCGAGGGCTCGGTCAGGTGGGCCGATTCGCTCATGCGCAACCTCATCGCCGAAGGCCATGAATTCGACTTTGCGCTTAACCCCAACAACCAACTCGTATTGACGCTGCGCACCGACAAAGTGGATTCACCGATCATCCGGATGGCTTCGCTGTAGCCCTGAAGTTTTCAGCGCTAGGGTGGGGAGCATGATTGATGCTCTCGCCTCCACTGAACACCTCGCGGTTGTGTCCGATTTTGATGGCACCTTAGCGGGCTTCGCGCGCAACGCGTATGACGTAAAGCCGGAGCAGCGCTCACTCGACGCCCTGGCCACCCTAGCGGAGCTCCCGAACACCACCGCCGCGGTACTCTCCGGTCGGCATCTCGAAGGCTTAAAGCGGGTTTGCCCGCTGCGTGAACCGGTACTTTTGGGCGGCTCGCATGGCGCAGAGTCCTCTTGGGAGGATTCCGCCCTCACTCCGGAGATGGAAGCTCACCTGGCGAAGAAAGAAGCAGAACTCAAAGAAATCATCGCGCGCCACCCCGGCGCGGAACTGGAGGTCAAACCCTTCCAGCGCGTGCTGCACCTGCGGACGCTAGAGTTGCAGGATCCTGACGCGGCGGCCGCGGCCTATGCAGAAGGCGAGGCTCTCAGCGCCGATGGCTTCCCTAAGACTGCGGGCAAGTGCGTCGTCGAATTTTCCGCTACGCAGGCCACGAAAGGCACGTGGCTTGAGAAGCTTCGCCAGCGCGTCGGCGCCACGGCAGTGGTCTTCGTGGGGGACGACACCACCGATGAAGACGGCTTCGCCATGCTCAACCAACCGCCGGACCTCGGCGTCAAGGTCGGTGAGGGCGCAACGCAAGCGGCGCTACGCGTGCCCGATATCGCGGCGGTGACGGAGTTCCTCGAAGAACTCGCCGCCGCCCGCGCGCAGCACAGCGCTTAAGCCCCAGCCGGGGCCACGGTCCGCCCAGGATGGAAGGTGGTCTCCAACAACGCGCGCGGTACGTCGCCGCGCCCATCGATGAGACTGGCCAGCATGCGCCCGGCTGCCGCCCCCTTCTCCTTATTCGGCTGTACGACGGTACTCAGTCCCAGTGCTAGGGCCGGCGCGATGCCGTCGAATCCGGTGACGGAAAGCTGCTCCGGAACAGCAATTCCATGATCGCGGGCATAAGCTATCACGCCGAGCGCCATCGAGTCCGTCGTGCACAGCACCGCGGTGAGTTCGGGGTGGGCGCTCAGCAACTCTTCGGCTGCCGCATAGGCGGTGCGCGGGTCGTTGATGTGGCGCGTCACCACGGGGATATCTGAAGGATCGAGGCCCGCCTGCGCGAAGACGTCCAGCGCCCCCAGTACGCGCGAGCGCTGGACGTGCATGTCCGCCGCGGCGAGCTGTTCTGCCGTCACTTCGCCGTCGAGGCGCTCGCGGTGCAGGCGGATGGTGAGGATGCCGATGCGGGTATGGGAGGCGTCGACAAGCGCCTGCGCCGCCGGGGCGATCGCGGCGCGGTCGTCGATGCCCACGAAGGGCAGGCCCGAATCCGTGGGCTGGTCACACACCACCACCGGCAGACAGCGACGGCGCACGGCCTCCAGATAAGCATCGCCCGCCGCCACGGAATAGACCACGAAGCCATCAACCGCCGCCGACCCTACGAGTTGCGCCGCCTGGGCATCGTTGGGGGCGCCCACGGTATCCGGGCCGGCGGGAATCAAGGTAAGGGTCGTGCTCGCCCCCGCTGAAGCCTCCGCCATCCCGGCGAGGAAGTCCACGGAAGCCATGTCCTCGAAGGCATAGGACAGGTGCTCGGTGAGCAGGACCCCCAGCGACCCCTGGCGGCGCGTGCGCAGGCTGCGCGCGGTGGGATCCGGGCCGGTGTAGCCGCGCTCGGCCGCGGCAGCGAGGATGCGCTCGCGGGTGGCAGGCGCCAGCTGGTCCGGGCGGTTATACGCGTTGGACACCGTGGTGGGCGAAACCCCGAGTTCGGCAGCCAGGGAGGCCAGCGTCGTGCTGCGTTTGGACATGACGGTAACACTACCCGTTTTCAACTCATTATCATTTGACAACAATTTTCACTAAAGCGTAGAAATAGGGACATGACCACTTCCCACTCACGCCGTGCTTTCCGACGTCCCACCGCTCTCCTCTTCGCCGCCACCCTGGGTGCCGCAGCGCTGAGTGCCTGCTCCTCCGGTGATGACAGCGCCGCCGGCGGCTCGGATGCCGGCTCCGACAAGGAGACCATCCACGTCGTGGCCTCGACCTCCATCTGGGCCGACGTTGCCCAGGCCGTCGTCGATACCGCACAGACCGACGTCAACATCGACGTCCGCCCCATCGTGAGTGGCAATGGCGTGGACCCCCATCACTTCGAACCCACCGCGGCCGACATCGCGCGCGCTAACGACGCCGACGTCATCATCGCCGGTGGCGGCGGCTACGACGCATGGCTCTACCAGGCAGTCAAGAACCAGGACGAGATCATCCACGCCCTGCCGCTGACCGCGCATGACCATGGCGATCATGATCATGGAGAAGAACACGACCATGCGCACGAGGAACACGCGCATGACCACGACGAACATGGTCATGACGAGCATGACCATGGAGAAGGTCATGATCATGACCACGCTCACGAAGGCGAAACCGTGACCATGGACGAGGCCAAGAAGATCGCCGCCGAGCACCCCGAGCAGATCACCAACATCGATGGCAACGAGCACGTGTGGTACGACGCCGCGGCCATCGAGAAGGTGGCGACCGACGTAGCCAATCTCGTCAACGAGGCCAACCCGGAGGCCAAGGCCACCGCCGATCCTCTGGTCGAGCGCGTGGAGGGCCTGAAGGCACGCATCGAGAAGCTCCCGCAGCACAACTACGCGCAGACCGAGCCCATCGCGGACTACATCTTCAAATACACCGAGAGCACCGACGCCACCCCGGAGGGCTACCGCAAGGCCACCGTTGCTGAAGGCGAGCCCACCGCCGCCGACCTGGCGCACTTCCTCGAGGACATCAAGCAGGACAAGATCGACCTGCTCATCTTCAACCCGCAGACCGAAACCGACATGACCAAGCGCATTCGCACCGCCGCCGAGGACAAGAACATCCCGGTGGTAGAGATTGGTGAAACCCCGCCGGAGAAGACCAACTTCCTCGACTACTACGAAGAAGTCGTCAGCGCACTCGAGGCCGCATAAGTGCTCATTTCCTTTAAGAATGCCGCAGTAGAACCACTGTGGTCGGATATGAACCTCGCCGTAGACCGCGGCGAGTTCATCGCCGTTTTAGGCCCCAATGGCGTGGGCAAGTCCACGCTGCTGGGAACTATCCTGGGTACCCGCCAGCTCACCGCGGGCAGCGTGGACGTCGCGTGCCGCGTGGGCTTTATCCCACAGCAAAGAATGTTCCCCCAGGACCTGCCCCTGCGCGCCCGGGATCTGGTGTCACTGTCCCTCGCCCACGGCACCCTGCGCAACCGACGGCCTGCTCGGGGCCGCGTCGACGAGCTCCTCGCCGAGGTCGGCGCCACCGGAATTGCCAACCGCCGCGTGGGCCAGCTCTCCGGCGGCCAGCAGCAGCTCATCCGCCAGGCGCAAGCCCTCGCCAACGACCCAGAACTCATCCTTGCCGATGAGCCGCTGCTGTCGCTGGACCCGGGAAGGCAGCAGGCGACCGTCGAGAAGCTCAATGCGTGGCGTCACGAACGCGGCACCTCCATCCTCTTCGTCACCCACGGCATCAATCCCGTGCTGGGTGTGGTGGACAAGGTGCTCTACCTCGCGCCCAACGGGCACATGTTCGGCACGGTGGATGAGGTCATGCGCTCGGAGGTGCTCTCGGAGCTGTACGGCTCGTCCGTGAAGGTCCTCAACGTCGATGGGAGGCTCATCGTTGTCTAAGTTCCTCGAGGACACCCAGTACCTGCTGGGCGTCGATTTCGTACAGGATGCACTGGTTGCTTGTGCGCTGCTGGGCATCCTGTCCGGAGTGATGACCTCGCTCATCGTGCTGCGCCAGATGTCTTTTTCCGTGCATGCCACCTCGGAGCTCGCGCTCATGGGTGCGGCCGCAGCGCTGTTGTTCGGACTGAACATCGGCTTCGGCGCGATTGCCGGCGCCATCGTCGCCGCCATCATTCTGGCGGTGCTCGGCCTCAAAGGCCAACAGGACAGCGCCATCGGCGTGGTCATGAGCTTTGGCCTAGGCTTGTCGGTGTTATTCCTGCACCTCTACCCTGGCAACGCCAACACCGCTATGACGCTCCTGACGGGACAAATCGTCGGCGTCTCCTCCGCTTCGGTGTGGTTACTCGCCGCCACGACCGCCATCATCGTCGCCGTAGTGGCGCTGTTCTGGCGCCCGCTGCTCTTCGCCTCTGCGGATCCCGTCATGGCCCAAGCCGCCGGCGTGCCGGTGAAGTCCCTAGCGGTCTGCTTCGCCATCCTCGTTGGTCTGACGGCCGCGCAGTCCGTACAGATCGTCGGTTCCCTACTCGTCATGGCGCTGCTCATCACCCCGGGCGCAGCGGCGGTACAGATTACCTCCTCCCCGCTGCGCGCGGTGGTGTGGTCCACCATCTTCGCGGAGGTCTCCGCCGTGGGCGGCCTGGTCCTCTCCCTGGCGCCGGGCCTGCCCGTCTCGGTCTTCGTCACGAGCATCTCTTTTGTTATTTACCTGGTCTGCCGCGGCATCGGCTGGGCTCGCAGCCGCAAGGCCGTCCGCGACGACGTCGCCGCCCGCCGCGCCTCCCAGGAACACTTCCGCGCCGCCACCGATCGCGCCGACGCCGAGACACACCACACCTCGACGCACGATGAGCACTGCGCGCATCAGGATTAGGCTAGATGCGTGACTTTGGAACGCCGTAGCCTCGAATTACAAGACCGCACCCGCACGTACCTCGTGTACCGCCCGAATGATGACGTCGAGCGCCAGAGAGACCTCCTCCTGTTCTTCCACGGCTCCCTGCAATCCGCGAACGTCATCCGCCGCTTCACTAACGGCACGTTCGATGACCTCGCCACCCGCCACGGCATGCTTGCGGTCTACCCCACCGGCGTGGAACAGCACTTTAACGATGCCCGCGCCACCCTGCCCGTCGCCGCGCGCGAGCTGGGCATCGATGACGTCGCCTTCACGCGCGCCATCCTCGACGAGCTGCGCGCGGAGCAGGAGATTAGCCGCGTGTTCCTCTGCGGCTTCTCCAACGGCGGGCAGATGGTTATCCGCTTGCTCTTCGACGCCCCCGGGCTTGCCGATGCCGCCTGCATCTTCGCCTCCACTCTCGGCGCCGGCGCCAACCATGCGCCCACCAATCCGGACTCGGCGTACCAACCCACCCCGGTCATGTTCGTCCACGGCACGGGCGACCGGCTCGCGCCCTATACGGGCGGAACGGCGGGCATTGACCCGAAGCGCACCCGCGGTGCCGTCACCGGCGCGCAGGAGAACGCCGCACGCTTCGCGGAGCTCAACCATGCCGCCGGCCCAGAGCGCACCCACCTTTTCCCCGACACCGTTGTCGACCGCTGGGAGCCGGCAGACGCCACCGGCGCGCCGGTCGAGCTCGTGAGCGTCGAGGGCATGGGCCACGTCATCCCGTCGGGCAACGAGCTGGACCCACGCCTGGGTAAAAACACGGATTCCTTCATCGCTGCCGAGCTCGTGGAGGAATTCTTCGGGCTCTAGACTGCACGTGCGCCCCATCGTGTCTCACTCCACTCAGCCCCAACCTCGGGTCGAGGCCGTTCGTAGGTGAGCGTCGAGAAGCAATAATTGTGGATTACCGACCAGTGCTTTGGCGATTCCTAGACGCTGTTTCATACCGAGCGAAGCATGCTCGCAGGAAACACTGTGGTGCAATGAAAGGCCTACAAGGGATAAAAGATCCTTCAGTTCATCATTCAGTGAACCTTGTTGTAGTGGTCGGCAATGTCGTTGACGATCGCGTAGAGGTCGCGTTCCATCGCGTAGGTTTTCTTTTCTCGCGTACTGACTAATCACACTTGCGACCCGTTGTTATCTAGAGAATTATTACGTCCCAGCGTGATGTTGCACACGTCTGTGCATGTATGTACTCTCGATGTCACGGTTTGCTGGCGAAGATTCTTCAAGTTACCCGCAGCTGAATCTGTACAAGGTGAAAACGGCAGGCAAAGGACCGAGTTGTCCTCGTCTCTAAGCCGTGGAACCCCAATCCTCCAGAACCTTGTATTCGGCACACGCACGCAATCTGAATGTTCAAGATGTGAAGTACTGGCCAGCAACCAAGAAGTAAAGATCGCCATCCAGCTTTCTCGGCCCTGAATCTAGCATCCGGAGGCGTAGAGAAACTCACGCAACGACTGAAACGCCAGCGTCTGTGTCACGTCGCGCAGCTCAAGGAAGAACCCATCTACTGTAATTTCAACAATCCGCGCACCGGGGATGGCTGCCACAATCGGTGAGTGCGTCACCACGATGAACTGCGCACCCGCCTCCGCAGCGCGATGGATTTCCGCCATGAGCGTCATCTGCCGCACGAGCGAAAGCCCAGATTCCGGCTCGTCGAGGATGTAGAGCCCGCGCCCATCAAAGGAACGCTGCACGACGTCCATGACGGACTCGCCATGCGACATCGCGGTCGAACCAACGTTGTAGTGCGCCTCCGCTCGCAGGAAGTAGCCGTCCTTGGGCGCGGTACCTAGCCGCAGGCTCGCCCACCTCCGGAGGGGATTGATGGGACCGGCGGAGCGCTGCACACCCCATATCCCACCGCGCTCAGGAAAGCCGTACTCGAAGGCAATGCCCTCGGCGAGCGTCGACTTTCCTACCCCGTTGTCCCCGGTCAGCACGGTCACCGGCGCACGCAGGTCCAGTCCTTGGCGTCGCAGCGCCACGAAACCAGGAACGGAGGACACCCACTCAGGTCCGTGGCCGCCGTCCAGCGCGGCATAGGCGTCGACATAGAAGTCTCTCATTCGCCCTCCCCAATAAGAAACGCGGCGGTTCCCAATGGATCGGCAAGGAACTCGCGCGCGGCGTGGACAGCTTCCGTCGCTTCGGGAGCGACGGGCGCAATCCCCTTGTCGCCGAACGCGTAGACGGTCGCACCTTGCATGCTGAGGAAGACTGGCGAGTGCGTCGCGAGGATGACCTGCGCGCCCTGGGCGGCGAGGCGCTCGAGCTGCGTGACAACCTCGACCTGCCGGGGATAGGACAAGCCGTCTTCCGGCTCGTCGAGAATGATCATTCCGTCAGAATGGAAGCGTCTCTCGACGAGGGCGAGCAGACCCTGGCCGTGGCTGAGAAACGGCAGGTCACTGAGCGGATCGGGATTCTCCGGGCTGTGGATCTGGTGGTGATACTCGCTCAAGTTGAGGAAGGTCTCGCCGCGCAAGAAGTACACGTCGCGCGGGTTGTGCGCCCGCGAGCAGATGAGCCACTCGGGATAGTCCTCGTCGCCGGTGGCAAACCGGGCGTGGCGCGAGCCGCCCTCGGGATTGACGCCAAGCCCCACGGCGATGGCCTCGAGCAGCGTGGATTTTCCGGCGCCGTTATCCCCCACGACGACGGTCACGGGCGTAGGCAAACGCAAGGCGCCGCCGGGCAGCGCTGCGATGAGCACGCCCAGGCGGCGCATGTGTTCCGGCACGCCGGGCAGTCCCTCCCCAATAAGCTCCGGGGCGGGACGCACACTCGTGAGGAACATGGCGACGAAAGCGTGAGCCTACTTCTGGGCCGCGCGACGCTGGCGGGCGAACTCCGAAAGGACCGCACCTGCCGCCACGGAGGCGTTGAGGGATTCAACCCAGTCGGTCATGGGGATGGACATGATGGCATCGCAGTTCTCGCGGACGAGGCGCGAGATGCCCTTGCCCTCAGAGCCGATGACGATGACGACGGGGTCAGTGCCGCCGTTGTAGGTGTCGAGCGTGTGCTCGCCTCCCGCATCGAGGCCGACGACCTGGTAGCCAGCCTTCTGGAACTCCTGAACCGTGCGGGTCACGTTGGTCACGCGAGCTACTGGCAGGCGCGCGGCAGTGCCTGCCGAGGTACGCCAGGTCACCGCGGTAACGGAGGCCGAGCGACGCTCCGGAATGATGACGCCATGGCCGCCAAAAGCGGCAACGGAGCGGATGACCGCGCCGAGGTTGCGGGGGTCGGTGATGTTATCGAGGATGACGAACATGCCCGGTTCCTGGGCATCGCGTGCGCGATCCATCAGGTCATGGACGTCGGCATACTTATATGGCGGGATCTGCAGACCAATGCCCTGATGCATGCCGTTGCCGGTCATGCGGTCCATCTCGTGGCGCTGGACCTCAAGAATCGGGATGTTGCGGGTATTGCACATGGCTACGGCCTCAGACAGGCGGGCGTCGTTGCGCGTTCCCTGCACAATGTAGAGCGACGTTGCCGGAACCTTAGCGTGGAGGCACTCGATGACCGGGTTGCGGCCGACGACCATCTCCGCGGTCTCCTTGTGGTGGCGGCCCGAGTTGCGGCGTTCGCGCTCCAGCTTCGCCTTGTGCTTGGCGTGGTAGACGCGGTCCTCCGCCTTCGGCGTGGGCCCCTTGCCGGCTAGGCCCTTGCGGCGCTGACCGCCAGAGCCCTTCGTAGCGCCCTTCTTATTCGTCTTGCGGATACCTGCGCCGCCGCGGCCATGGGTACGTGCCATAATTCTTCTCCTTATGTTGTCCTCGGCTTCTGTGCTGTCCTAGGCCTTTGCCAAGGACGTTAATCCGCCAAGGACCAGGTGGGGCCGTCGGCGGTGTCGGTGATGGTAATACCCGCGGCTGCAAGGCGGTCGCGCACAGCGTCCGCAGTAGCCCAATCCTTTTCTGCGCGGGCGGTAGTGCGACGCTCCAACTCGGCTCGGACGAGGACGTCCAATGCCGCATCAGCGCCGCTTTCTTCGCCACTATCTTTCCACTGTTCATCGAGTGGATCAAAGCCAAGAACCGCAGCCATGACGCGCACCGCCCCGGCAAGGCGCTCGGCTTCCTCACGGTTGCCTTCTCCCAGCGCCTTATTGCCCGCGCGCACCGTGGTGTGGATTTCCGCCAGCGCCTTCGGGACAGCAATGTCATCGTTCATTGCGTCCTCGAAGGCCGCGGTCCACTGGCCCTTCTCGACGCCCTCGAACTTGCCCACAAAGTCCTCAATACGACGGTAGCCCGCCGCGGCCTCGGTCAGCGCTGCCTCAGAGTATTCGAGGACCGAACGGTAGTGCGCGGAACCCAGGTAGTAGCGCAGCTCCACCGGGCGGACGATCTCCAGCATGTTGGCAATGGAGAGTACGTTGCCCAAGGACTTCGACATCTTCTCACCGGCCATGGTGACCCAGTGGTTGTGCATCCAGTAGTTGGCGAACTTATCCCCCGCCGCATGGGACTGTGCGATCTCATTTTCGTGGTGCGGGAACTGCAGGTCCAAGCCACCGCAGTGGATATCGAACTCGCCGCCTAGGTAGTAAGTCGACATGGCCGAGCACTCAAGGTGCCAGCCCGGGCGGCCCTTGCCCCACGGTGTGGGCCAGGACGGTTCGCCCGGCTTAGCCGCCTTCCACAGCGCGAAGTCCTGCGGGCTGCGCTTGCCCACGGCATCGGACTCACCCTGCTCCATATCCTCGACGCGGTTGCCAGACAACGCGCCATAGTCCGAGCCTTCCGTGGCATTCCACGCGGCGACATCAAAGTAGACGGAACCAGCACCGTCCTCGCCAGGCACGGCATATGCGAAGCCGGCGTCGATAAGCCGTTGCATGTACTCCACCATCTGCGTCACAAAGCCCGTCGCTCGCGGCTCCACGGAGGGCGGCAAAACGCCCAGGGTGTTATAAGCCTTGGTGAACTCGCGCTCATAGGTGGATACCCACTCCCACCAAGGGCGGTTATTCTCGGCTGCCTTGGTGAGGATCTTGTCATCGATATCGGTGACGTTGCGCACCAAGGCTACGTCATAGCCCTGCGCAAGCAGCCAGCGGCGCAGGATATCGAAGGCAACGCCGGAGCGCAGGTGCCCAATGTGCGGCTGGGACTGCGGGGTGGCACCACACAGGTAGATCGACGCATGGCCGGGACGAACCGGCTCGAACTCACGTTGGCTGCGGGTGGCGGTATCAAAAATGCGCAAAGTACTCACCCGGCCTAGTCTAATTGACCCGCAAGTAGGAATTCACCACGGCCGATGGTCACACGGAGCAGGACTGGGCGCAGTGCCTGTCCATTCAACCCGATTTAGGTCGCGGATGGATGAGCAACGTCATTTTTAACACTGATACCTGGCGGCTTACAGCAGCGTGATGGGATTGTTCCGCACTCAATTGACCTAAGACAGGAAGGCGTCCCGTAAAAGGCATCTGTCACAAGGCATCTTTGGGTCCAAAAACGCCATCTGTAACGAATAAATGGCGTTTTCAGCCGTGAAAACGCCATTTGATTGATGCCTTTTGTCAGACGCCCTTTGCCAGATGCCTCCAGCACGTCGACGGAGGCACGCAACTGTTCACGGAGCTAACGGTAAAGCAAAAGCTCGACGCGTCGGAGCTCGTCATATAAAGCGCGCTCCGCTTTCGAAAAGCGACCGGACTCTGCAAGCATCCGCATATCTTCAGAGCTAAGGTTTTCACCAACCGCAGCTTCCAAGGCGTGCAGGAGTTCGTCGTGCCGAGCACGAAGTGCCTCGGTATTGGTAATTCGCATTGTCAAAGCCACAGCGTCCTCCTTTTCTGATGACTTTACGTTAGGAATTGGGAGCGCGCCAGACCACGGCGGTAGCCACGGCTGCGCGGCCCTCCTTGCGGCCGGTGAAGCCAAGGTGATCCGTCGTCGTAGCAGAGATGGACACGGGGGCGCCGAGAATGTCGCTCAGCACGGACTCGGCTTCCTTCCGCCGCGGGCCCATCTTGGGGCTCTGTCCAACCAACTGTGCGGCGGCGTTGCCGATAATGAAGCCTTCCTTCTCCAGCAACTCGCGGCACTCGCGCAGCAGCTGGGCACCGGAGACCCCGTCGTACTCTGGCCGGCCCACGCCGACGAAGGAGCCGAGGTCGCCGAGGTTGGAGGCGGAGAGCAAGGCGTCGACAAGCGCGTGGCTCACCACGTCACCATCGGAGTGGCCCTCGCATCCATCCACGTCCTCGAAGAGGAGGCCTGCGATCCAGCAGGGTTTTCCAGGCTCGATCTGGTGGGCGTCGGTGGCGATTCCCACGCGCGGGATAATCGGGTTAGTCACTAGGCACCTCGAAGATGGTCGGTTCGGCCTCATCCGTCACGGCCTTGGCCAGGACGAGGTCGATGGGGGTGGTGATCTTGAAGGCGAAGGTATCTCCCTGCACGGTCTCCACGCGCTCGCCGTGCCATTCCATGAGGCTGGCGTCATCGGTGGCGACGAAGTCAGGGTCCTGCGCCCAATAGTCTAGGTTGGCGCGGCGCAGCGCGGCCAAGTTAAAACCCTGCGGCGTCTGCACGGCGCGCAGACGGGAACGGTCAGGGGTGGACAGCACCGTCTGGCCCTCTACCTCTTTGATGGTGTCCGCTACGGGAAGGACCGGGATGACTGCGGTGGCGCCGTCGAGCACGCGCTTGGCGACGCGCGCGATCATCCCCGGCGGCGTCAATGCCCGGGCGGCGTCGTGGATGAGCACCACGGCGTCCTCCTCCGGGATTGCTTGCAATCCCGCCCAGACGGAATCGGCGCGCTCGCCCCCGCCGTGGACGATGCGAATAGGCACGTCAGAATCGATGCGGCCGAGGATGCTGGAGGCATAATCTTCCATGGCCGGGCTTACCAAGACAATGATCTCATCGACGAATTCCGAGGTGATCATCGCCCGAACGGAGCGCTCCAGGAGGGTGCGCCCGCGCAGCTCTACGTAGGCCTTGGGAACGTCTGCGCCGAGGCGCGTTCCCTGACCAGCAGCCGCGACGAGAGCAATGACGCGGGGGGTGGGCTGGTCCTTAGTCTTCGTCGTCGAAGGAGAGGTCATCGAGATCGACGTCATTGTCAATGTCGGTGGTAATGGACTTGTCATCCACCAGGCCAGCGGCGCGGTGACGCTCGATGGTGGCGTTGATTTCCTCCATCATGGTGTCAGCCTTCTTCTCATCAACCGGCTTGGCCAGGGAGAGCTCACCGACCAGAATCTGGCGGGCCTTGGCCAGCATGCGCTTCTCACCAGCGGACAGGCCACGGTCCTGGTCGCGGCGCCACAGGTCACGCACAACCTCGGCCACCTTGTTGATGTCGCCGGAGGCGAGGCGCTCCTGGTTGGCCTTGTAGCGGCGGGACCAGTTGCCGGCTTCCTCAACGTCTACTTCGCGCAGAACGGAGAAGACCTTCTCGAGGCCTTCCTTGCCCACGACATCACGCACGCCGACCATCTCAACGTTCTTGGAAGGCACACGGACCACGAGGTCGGACTGGTTGATTTGGAGAACGAGGTATTCGAGCTCCTCGCCGCCCATCTCCCGGGTTTCAATCGCCGTAATCTTGGCGGCGCCGTGGTGGGGGTAGACGACGACCTCTCCGACCTTAAATTCCATTGCCACTCCTTGTGAAGCCTTTGAGACGGTGCCCATCGTGTGCTCTCGGCGTACTCTCGGTGGGCCGCATATACAGGGAATCTATTCTAGCACGCAGCCATCGTGCCCCGCTCCCCCGCCCGGGTACCGTCTGCCCGGCGCTTTACACCACCGTGACGCCTTGTCGAAACCTCGGCTACCCCCGGTCTACCCAAGGGGTTTGCTGGAAACTGTGTGCTTTCTCCCCGGAGGTACTAGGCTAAAGCGTTGATAAGCTTTGTGATCGCAATTCAATGGAGGACACTCACAGTGCAGTCCCTGAAGTCCGCCGCTCGCTGCGGTGCCATCATGTCAGTTACCGCCCTCTCCGCGCTGGCCTTGGCGTCCTGCTCGGCCGGTCATGTTGCTCAGACCGCGGAAAAGGTGATTGCTGTCGACGGCGCATCCGCAAGCTCCGAAGATGGAAAGGTGGCCGTGCGTGACGTCACCATTCAGGTTGAGCCGGACACCGGTGAGACCTCCCTCAAGTTCGTCGCCGTCAACCAGGGCTACAAGGTCAACGACGTCGTTCTCGAGTCCGTCAGCGTCGACGGCCAGGATGTTCCTCTGGAGGGCGTCGAGCCGCTCCCCCGCGATCATTCCCTCTTTGCTGATTCCCAGACGAACCTGGACCGCCTCCCCAAGGACGGCAAGGATGAGAACATCACTTATGTGACCACCTCCCTGGAGAACGAGGACTACGCCTTCGGCGGCTCCCGCCCGGTGACCTTCACCTTCAACACCGGCACCATTGAGGTTGACGCCACCGTGTCCGCCTCCCCGCTGCAGTCCGGTGACTTCGACCGCGACCCGCAGTCCACCGAAGGCTACGCTGAGAACAAGTAAGCCTTTTCCTCAAAGCGCAACCGCCCCAGCTGCCAAAGTTTTCCCGGATCTTCGAATCGGGGGATTCAACTTCGTCAGTTGGGGCGGTTGCGTTTCGTATTAGTGCTTCCGTAGATGCGCAAAGGCCACCGCATGAGATACACGCGGTGGCTTAAAGTCTTAGCAAACTTCCTAGAAGCGGATCCTTTTACTTAGAGGAACCACTAGCAATCAGAGCGAAGGCAAGGAAGCCGTAGCTCAAAGAGGAAATGCCAAACGGTACCAGCAGAGCGTTCGGTGCCTGCGGGCCACCGACCTCAACCATCTTGTCGATGACTTGGTTGAGCGGCTCCGGGTAGGTAGCTGCTGAAGCAGCCGGAGCGCCAGCAACGGTAACAGCAGTTGCCGCGGCAAGAGCAACGAGGGAACGACGAATCTTCTTCATAGTGACTCCTTGAGAAAGTGTTGACGTGCGAGTTGATTTAGCGGAACAGCAGGTTTCCCAGGAAGCCCAGGGAAGAGGTGAGAGCTGGAACGAGAATGATGTTCTGAGCGTGGTATCCAGCAGTGTTAGCAATCTGGGTAAGGACAGTTGCGAGCGGCTCCGGAGCCTCCGCAGCGGAAGCAGCAGGGGTACCAGCCGTAGCGATAGCAATAGCAGCACCGACAGCAACGAGAGAACGACGGATCTTCATGAAATCACCTTTGGGTAGGGAGACGATAGAAACCGGAACACACTTCATCAAAAAGCTAAGTATGTTACCTACCAAATAGCTTAACCTCTTCGAGGCATCAGCGCTGGGCAACTCGAAGCATTCCATTCATGCGGGGGTAAGCCACATCGTTGCTAATACAAAGCCTTGCGGTGAGCAATTTAAGCCTGACTGTCCGGTGCGATTACTAGAGTGTGAGACATGGCAAAAAAGGTTCGTCCCGTCCACACGTGTTCTGAGTGTGGCTTCGTCTCCCCCAAGTGGCTCGGCCGCTGCCCTGAGTGTGGCTCATGGGGGACGCTGCAGGAAACCGCGGCGGCTCAAAGCAGTACCGCCGCCCAAGCCGCCGTGTCTGGGCGGCGCCCCACAGGCTTGACTCCGACGAGCCCGGCGGTGCCGATAACGAAGGTCGGCGCATCAGCGACGAAGGCCATCAATACCGGCATCGGGGAGCTCGACCGCGTTCTCGGCCGCGGCATCGTCCCTGGTTCGGTCGTGCTCATGGCGGGAGAGCCGGGAGTCGGCAAATCCACCCTGCTGCTGGAGGTAGCCTCCCGCTGGGCACAGTTGGGCCGCACCGCCCTGTACGCCACCGCGGAGGAATCCGCCGGGCAGGTCCGCGCCCGCGCGGAGCGCACCGGCGCACTGCATGAGACGCTCTACCTTGCGGCCGAGTCAAACCTGGACGTCGTCTTTGGCCATGTAGAGCAGCTTAAGCCCAGCCTGCTCATCGTGGACTCCGTCCAAACCATGCACGCCGCCGGGGTCGAAGGAGTAGCCGGTGGTGTAGCGCAGTCACGCGCTGTGACCGCAGCGCTGACCACGCTAGCTAAAACCACCGGCATCCCTATCCTCCTCGTCGGGCACGTGACCAAGGACGGCAACGTCGCCGGACCACGCGTGCTCGAGCACCTCGTGGACGTTGTCTTGAACTTTGAAGGTGACCGCCAATCCTCACTGCGGCTGCTTCGCGGCCTGAAGAACCGCTTTGGCGCTACCGATGAGATGGGTTGCTTCGAACAGACAGCGGCCGGAATCAGGGAGGTCGCGGATCCTTCCGGGCTCTTTCTTTCCCACCGCGGCAGCACCCCGGATGGCTCCGCGGTGACCGTCGCCATGGATGGTGTGCGCCCCATCTTGGCCGAGGTACAAGCGTTGACCGTCGATCCCGTGGCCAAGAACCCGCGGCGCGTGGTGACGGGGCTCGACGCCAACCGCGTCCCTATGGTGCTCGCGGTGCTGCAGGCCCGCGCGGGCGAGCGCACCAACGATAAGGACGCCTACGTGGCCACGGTGGGAGGGATGAAGATTCAGGAACCAGCCACGGATCTTGCCGTAGCGCTCGCCACGTGGTCCTCCTTGCACGAGCAGCCGCTACCACCGAAGACGGTGGTCATCGGTGAGGTGGGCCTAGCTGGCGAGGTGCGCCGTGTGCCGAACCTAGACCGCCGCTTGGCAGAAGCGTCCCGTTTGGGTTACCGCTACGCCATCGTCCCGCCCGGAAAGGTAGAGATCGGCGGCGGCATGCAGGTGCACCAAGCCGCAACGCTGAGCGAGGCGATTGCAGCGCTTAAAGCAAGTTAAACGGCAACGCTGGGGAGTAGTTTTCCCCGATGACGGTATGCAGGAAGTAAGCACCCGGCTCGGCTTCCTCACGCTCGGTACACTTGCCCGGTTCGGAGCGCTTGCGGGACCAATCCGCCTGGAAGTAGCGGGTCTCACCGGACTTGAAGGTCTGCTTGCCGGTTTCTACAGAGGCATAGCAGTCAGTATCGGCCCACACGCGCTCGTTAGAGCCCATCTTGTAAACCTCAAAGCGCAGCTGCTCTTCATCGAGGTCGATGGAGCAATCCTTTGTCGTCGGGTTAAAAACCTCCAGGTAGAAGGTCGGCATCTTACCGGCCGGGACGCTGTCCTCATTGGTCTTAGCCAGCACCTTGAGGTCCTGGAGGGAGCACGTCGTCTTGGACGGGTCCACGGTCAGCTCATCCGGCTTCGCCTCTGACGTTGGTTCTTCCTTGCCGGACTCGCCCGCCTCGGATTTCGCCGGTTCCGTCGAACCCGTCGCTTCGGCGGATTCCTTGGCTGAGGTGGGCTCCGTCGTTTCCGCTGCGGAGGTTGTTTTTTCCGAAGGTGCCAAGGTATCCGAAACCGCTGCCTGCTGCGACTCGGCCGCCGAGTCCTCCTTCGAACCGCCAAAGAGCGCGGTAGCAGCGAAGATAAGAACAACCACGAGTACCAAGATCGCCACGAGTGCGGCGACGCGACGACGCACGTAGATCTCTCGCGGCAGCTGCTTCGGGGTACGGGATGGCTCAGTCACAGGTCTTAGTTTAAGGGGACTCGAGCCCAACCCGGGCCAGCCCCAAGCCGCGTGTCTTGAGCAGCGGCTTCTACGCGCTTGGGGCCCGCCCAGCGCCCAGGGCTAATGAACTCCGTGCAGGACGACGGTTTCCACGCTGGAATCCTCAAGGAGGTAGCGCAGGCCGACGATGCCGAGCGTTCCGGCGTCGAGAAGCCGGCGTGCAGCCGGAATATCGGAGATGATCTGGGAAACCACCTGCGCGGTGTTTTCGCGCTCGAAGTCAGCGCGCTCTTCGCGGCCATCACGCTTGGCCACCATCGAGGCCGCGGCAACTTGCTCGATGATCGGGCGCTGCAGGCCCGTGGGCAATTCGCCACCATCCAGGAAGTCCTTGGCCGCGCCCACTGCGCCGCAGGACTGATGTCCCATGACAACGAGCAGGTTGGCGTGGAGGTTTTCTAAGGCATAATCCAGCGAGGCCATCACCGCGCTGTCCAAAATGTGGCCCGCGGTACGGATGACGAAGGCATCGCCGAAACCAATGTTGAACACGTGCTCGATCGGCGCGCGGGAGTCCGAGCAGGCCAATACGATGACGCGCGGATCCTGGCCCTGGGTCAGGCCAGCGCGCAGCTTCGCGTCCTGGTTAACGGCGATGAGGTTGCCCGTAACGAGGCGTTGATTACCTTGCTGGAGGGCTTCCCACACTTTCTGTGGATTTTGAGGAACTTTAGCTAAAGGCATGTTTCTTAGCTTAGACCTCAGCGCCCTACACTGAGGTGCCTATGGATACCCAAGCTGTCGTGGAATGGTTCGATGCCCATGAGCGCCCCCTGCCGTGGCGCCGACCGGGTACCTCAGCGTGGGGTGTGCTCTTAAGCGAGGTCATGAGCCAACAGACCCCCGTCGCACGCGTGGCCCCACAGTGGGAGGAGTGGATGCGCCGCTGGCCCACCCCACACGACCTCGCGGCGGCATCCAAAGCGGATGTACTGCGCGCCTGGGGAAAGCTGGGCTACCCGCGCCGCGCGCTGCGCTTGTGGGAGTGCGCGAAGGAGATTGGTGAGGGGGCGGTTCCGGGGGACGTCGACAAGCTCTTGGCGTTGCCCGGGATCGGTGAGTACACCGCGCGCGCCGTGGCGTGCTTCCATTTTGGCTACAACGTCCCGGTGGTGGATACCAACGTGCGCCGCGTCTATGCCCGCGCCGAGGAGGGCCGCTTCCTCGCGCCGCCTCCCACAAAACGCGAGCTGGCACAGGTGGAAGCACTGCTTCCGGAGGAGAATGGGCCACGTTTTTCCGCCGCGCTCATGGAGCTCGGTGCACTGGTGTGCACAGCCAAGAACCCCGACTGCGCCGCCTGCCCCATCAAAGCCTCGTGCGCGTGGCAGCTCGCGGGCTGTCCGGAACCCAGCGAAGAGGAGGCAGCGCGGGCAAAGAAGCGCGTGCAGAAGTTCACCGGCACGGACCGCCAGGTGCGCGGGCTGCTTCTCGACGTCCTCCGAGGCTCACCCCACCCAGTTCCCCAAGCCGACCTGGATGCGGTGTGGCCGGACGCGACGCAGCGCTCGCGGGCGCAGGCCTCGCTTATCGAGGATGGCCTAATGGACATCAACGAGCAGGGCCTGTTTCACCTGCCGCACTAGGCACGTGCGAGAAATCGATGAGGTGACCGAAGGTCCAATCGCGGTCAGTCAGCAGGCGGGCGAGGATGAGCCCGCAACCAATGGCCGCCACGGCCATCGAGGCAGTGGCGAAGTTGTTCAACGCCTGGTCCATGTTGCCAACATTAAGGTGATAAACCGTGCGGAACATGGAGGTTCCCGGGATCATGATGACGGACGCCGGCACCGTCGTGGTGATGCGCGGTAGATGCGCGCGCTTGGAGGCCACCGCGCCCAAGAGCCCCACGATGAGACCGCCGGCGAACGCGCCGACGTAGCTTGTGGCCCCGACCCCGATAAGGATAAGGCGAACGAGGTTGGCCACCGTTCCCACCGCGGCCGCCACGAGCACCATCCGGCGCGAGGAATTAAAGAGGAACGCGAATCCGGAAATGCCCAAGAAGCTGGCCGCCGCGGCGGCGAGGTACCACACCGGCGCATAGTCGGGGATGCCCGGTTCCGGAGTTAGCTCCGTGGTCCAGCTGACTAGGGCCACGGTAAAGGTGGCGGCGGTGATCACCGTCAGCGCATAGGTCAGGCGGGATAGCCCGGCCTCGAAGTCGAAGCGCGCGAGGTCAATGAGCGCGGAGAACAGCGGGAAGCCGGGAATGAGGAAGAGCACCGCGGCCACGTAGCCCGAGGAAAACTCTGACGGGTCCGCCACCCCGGCGGCGGCCACGGCCTCGGTGGTGAAGAAGTACACGAGACTGGCCACCGTTCCGGCTGCCACGATGCACCCCAGTTGGTGGACGTGCTTGCTGTGCAGAACCGCGCGGGTGAGCTGACCACAAAAGGCAGCGAGGGCCACCAGCAGAATCGCCAGCGGCGTAAAGAAGTTCAGGACCGCGAAAGAGGCGCACGCAATGGACGCCGCCGCAGCTAGGAGCCAGCGGTTCCACCGCTTGACCACGTTGGCCTCGATGACGTCGAGCATCTTTGTGAGTTCTTCCGCCGTGATGCCCGCGTACAGCCGGTGGTGGGTCAGGTCCTCTAGGGCTTCGATCCGGGAAGCATCGACAGCCGGTGAATGCTGCTGCGCCACCACCGTGCGGAAGTCGCGGCCACGGTGGAACGTACAGGTGATCTGTGTGACGCCAACGTTGGCGTCGAGCCGATCAAAGCCGAGCGCGCGAGCGGCACGTTTCATGCCGCGCAGCACGCGGTAGCCGGACGTTCCCGCACCCATGAGCATCATGCCTAGGCGCAGGACGACGTCGGCCTCGTACCCCATACGGACATAGTCGCTGCTGGGGTGAGAAGTCATTAGCGCCAGCGCCCCCGGAAGTTCAGTCCACCTGGAAGATTGACCCACATGCCGCCGCGGGAGTTAAAGGTCACGGGACCGACCTTTGTTGACATCGAGGCACCGGAGCCGGAGAGATTGATCCAGCTATTTTTTCCGGTCTTCTTGCGCTTGCGAAAATAAATGCCCATGCGCGCTAGCTTAGCGCAGCGACGTCTCAGCGCAGCGAAGTCGCTGCGCACCGGCGACAGAGCGATTACCCTTACGGCATGAATCTAATCTCTCCTCGCGCACTCGTGGCGGCCCTTACGCTGGCGGCTTCTGCGCTGCTGCCCGTCACAGCATCGGCTACACCCGGCACGCCGACCTCCGCCCATCCGATTGACCACCTCGCAGGCGTCTCCGGCGTCACTGCGGAGAAGATCTCCTATGAGTCCACGCTCATGGACGGCTCCCCCACCACCGTCACCGGCGTCATCTACGAGCCTTCCGCTGCCTGGAGCGGCCCGGGTGAGCGCCCCACCATCATCTTCGCACCCGGCACCCGCGGCGCGGGCGACCAGTGCGCTCCGTCCAATGCCACGCAGTCGGTGGGCAACGTCGCGCTGGGTCCGGCCAATCAGGTCACGCTCAATATGAACTACGAGTACGCGCTGTACCAATACGCCGCGCAACAGGGCGTGCGCGTGGTCACGACCGACCTGGTTGGACTCGGCACACCAGGTCACCACACCTATGTCAACCACATCGAGGAAGCACACGCGGTTCTCGACGCCGCCCGCGCCGCCCTCCGCCACGCGAACGCGCCGGCCGATGCCCCCGTGGGTTTTGCTGGCTATTCCCAAGGAGGCGGTGCGGCCGCGGCCGCAGCCGAGTACGCGGAAACCTATGCACCGGAGCTCAACGTCAAGGGCACCTACGCCGGTGCCCCGCCGGCCGATCTTTTCGAGGTCATGAACGCGGTCGATGGCTCCTCCATCGTTCACGTGTTGGGCTATGCCATCAACGGCTATGCGGAGCGCAGCCCTGAGTTTTATAACGAGGTCGTCACCGAGATGAACCCGCGCGGCATGCACTTCCTTGCCAGCGCCGCCCACGCCTGCATTGGTGATTCGATTGCGACGTGGGGCTTTACCCGCACCAGCCAGCTGACCAAGACGGGCGAGTCCTTCGGCGAACTTGTGCGCCGCAAACCGGCTGCCGCCCAGATGCTTGCGGAGCAACGACTGGGCCAGCGTGCCCTCAACGCCCCGATGCTGGTCATGAACTCCCCCACCGATGACCTCATCCCCTACGAGCAAGCTCGCGCGATGGCCGGTAGCTACTGCTCACTCGGCGGCACCGTCCAGTTTGACGCCGCCGACCCCGTCGACGTTCTTCCCCACTCCGGGGCCAACCACGCCGTTGGCATCATCAACTCGGTTCCGCGCGGCGTGGACTATCTGATCGATCGCTTCAAGGATGTCCCCGCACCCTCTAACTGCCAGGCTTCCTAAGACTTAGTGCAAACCACCCAAGGATGAGAATGGCTCCTCGGCCTGGATGTCGTGCAAGGGCACGCGCACCCAAGGCGAATCACTGTGTGCGAGCAGCTCGGTGAGCCGTTGCGATTGATCCTTCATCGCAGCGGTGACGTCGGGCTCACCATCACTCGCCCAGATCATTCGGCCCCACCAGAAACTTGCGGCTACGTCAGCCCACGACACGAAGTAGCGCTGCAGGGTCGCCACGGCCTTGTCCGAAATCTGAAGGAACTCTTCTGGAGAGATCCACCCCAGCTCCGTTGCCGGGCCACCAACAGCGTGAACACGGATTATGTCCCATGCGCGCGTAGTGGTGGGCAGTGCCGGGGCTGCTGCTTTGGCAAAGCCCTCCGAGCGCAACATCCTCACGAGGTAGCGGAACTTATGTTCTCCAAGGCGCGGATCCGCGCCTTGGGCAATAAAGAAGTCTTTGAGGAACTCGACCTTTTCCTCCACTTCCGCATCTAGCTCGCGCTCGGGGACGTTCTTCACGGCGTATGCGAGGGGTAAAACCAGGTCATTTTCCACGTGCTGGCCACCTTCGAGCAGAGCATCAATAACCTGATACGCTTCCTGTGCACCAGTGACCCCCCAGTTTTGCTCGAGAGATGTTTTGTAGTACTTGGCCGCCCTTGCGTTGATGGCCTCAACCCCTAGCGGGGTCGCAAACGCCTTATTGCTCTTGTACGTCATTCCCCAAGAGTGTCGGCGCACCTCATCTTTGCTCGGCGCCGGTTCCGGCCACGGGAACTTTGTAAGGCGGTAGATCCAAGTATCATCAAACTTTGCTGGCGTGAACGTTGAGCTCATACCCACACAACGTACCGAGGTTTCTGGCACGGTTCCGTGGTGCCCCATCCATCACCCCTATGCTGGGGGTGATCTACACCATAATTCAGCGCACCCAGTCACAGTTTTTGATGTGTTGTTAGTCTCGTGTGCATGACAGGACCCCAAATTGCATTGACAGACCGGCCAGATCTCGGTGCTGCGCTTAAACGTGCTGGTGATTCCGAGATTGTGCACGCTGCCGCCGCAGCCGTTGTAGAAGGCCTTGGTGTCGACGAGATTGTGCTGGAAGCCGCCGCCACGAAAGCTAGCGGGGTGGATGGTGCCGCGTTTGTCACCAACCGAAGGATCCTCGTGACCGCCGATAAGAAGGATCCATCTCATTTTGAGTTCCTTGAACTTGACAACCTGGGCAACGTCACAGTTCTGCCCTACCAGGATGGCTGGGCCGTCGTGGCTCAACTCTACAACACATACAAAGTGTGGAGCGGGTTCACGGAAAAGGCCGCGCGTCGCGTGCAGTTTGCCGCCCAGTGGGCCCTGACCGCAGGCCGGGAGGCACGAACGGAGGCCTCGCGCGCGGTGTCTTCGGAGGAGCTTTTTAAGCGGTGGAAAGAAAACAAGCACCGTCTCAATCGCAATAGCTTTGAAGAGCACGTTGAGTCGATGCGCTCCCTGTATTCCGATATTGATTCACGGTGGTGGACTGAATAATGAGCCGACTTGCATACCCGGGTTCGCCCGATCACCTTAACGGGGCGGAAGACACATCACACATCAAAGAAGGCCAGACAGTTGCGGATAATGGCTACCGCCATTTCATCAAGCATGGCGAACTACTAGACCCAGGCGCAGCTTCGAAGAATGCATCAGGCACCGCCTCCACGTCGAACCCCACCGCAGGCACGACAGGTTCCCATACCGATGCCCCGAAGCAAGGCCTCAGTGTAAAGAAGCAGCTGTTGCTCCTTCCGCTAGTAATCGCGGTCATCGTGGTGGTAGCGATTGGTTACGTCGCAGCTAAAGATGCCCTCTTTGGTGACAAGTCTGAGGATTCCGCCGCGCCTGCGCAGCCCGCCGCTGAAGCACCTGCCGATTCCGGGGCTTCCAACGGTGACACCGCCGGCGAGACCGGTGGCGATACTGCTGGCGACGCTCAAAGCGGCCTCACTCCTACCGACCATGCGCCCGAGCCGATTGCTGACTTCGTGGAAGTGTGCACAGATTATGAAGTGATGTTCAGCTACTACGGCGCGGATAACTCCCCTGCCCCAGAAGCGAAGGGCACCAACTGTTCCGTGGATACTACGAAGGCGCCTGAGGTTGGTTATGTAGTCTTCACCGATGATCCTGCTGCCACCGCCGCCGTTCGTGACGGCAAGCCCGTCTTGGACGCCGCTGAGATTCCGGCAGAATCAACGCGCGGTTCCACATTCAAGGCACAGCGATTGGAGGCCATCTTCACTGTTCAGGAGATCCTCGCGGATGATAAGGGAATCGTTGAGTACATGATCAAGAGTGATGACCCTGAAGTAGCAAAGAAAGCTCTGGTAGACCTCGGCGTGGCCAAGTAGAGCTAGAACGCACACTTTTGCCCGCCGCCATACGTTTTCATTTTATTGTCAATAAGCGTTGGTGGTGATAGGCTGAGTGCATGGCACACGAGCACCACGACCATGATCACTCCAGCACGCCGCTGCGCGCGCTCCTGATTGCGCTCAGTATTACCGGCATTGTCTTCTTCGCGGAGCTAATCGGCGGATGGTTGGCGGGCTCGATGGCACTGATGGCGGATGCGATGCACATGCTTTCCGACGCCGCGGGACTCATCATTGCGGTGATCGCAGTGTTGGTTGGGCGGCGCCAAGCATCAGCCCAGGCCACCTACGGCTACCGGCGAGTAGAGGTACTTGCGGCGCTAGCCAACGCAGTAATGGTGCTGGCAATCTCAGTGTGGATTGTCGTCGAGGCGGTGCGCCGCCTGCAGAGCCCGGCCGAGGTACAGGGCAAGGCGATGCTGATCATCGCGGTGATCGGCCTGGTAGCCAATGCGCTCTCGGCGTGGGTGCTGCACCGGCACCGCGAGTCCTCGATCAACGTGGAAGGCGCGTTCTTACACGTACTGGTGGACTTGCTCGGCTCGGTCGCGGTGATCGTAGCGGGCATCGTGGTGCTGACCACGGGATTTGTGGCGGCGGACGTGATCGCCTCTTTAGTCATCGCGGCGATGGTGCTCCCACGCGCGTGGCAGCTCATGCGGTTGTCGGCAAGCGTTCTGCTCGAGCAGGTTCCGGCGGGCTTCGACGCCAGCGTGATCGAACCCGTGCTGCGTCGGGTCGAAGGCGTTGCCGACATCCATGACCTGCACCTGTGGAGCCTGGACGGAGTCAACGTTCTCACGACCGTGCACATCGTGCGCGACGGCACCGTCGACACCGGTCCGCTGTTAGATGCCGCCCAGCACGTTCTGCGCGAACATGGCATCGAGCACTCCACCATCCAAATCGAGCCCCCAGAACACGAATCCCACGAGACAGTGTGCTGATTTTGTTCTAGTTGTGGGCACGCCGCCCACCGGGCCGTCCCGCCCACCGGTCACGCAAAGAAAGCCCCGAACCGCACGGAGTGTCACTCGCATGCGGTTCGGGGCTAATCCTTATAGGCCCAGCGCGGGGCCCAAGTCAGCGCTTAGAGCGGCTGGCCAGCACCGGCACCAGCCGGCGGCGGATTGCCGTCATCACCATCGTTGTTGTGGGATTCCTCGGCGGAGTCGCTACCAGACTCATCGAGGACATCCGGGGTGACGGTGTCAGGACCATCGGAATTCGGACCGTGGGATCCCTCATCGATCTCGGTGGCTAGTTCCTCATCGGCCTCGCGCACGGCGGTTTCCTCGAGCTCCTTGTCGAAGGTGTCCTCCGGCAGCGGGCGCGGACGCGGGGTGAAGGTAAAGGTTGCGGAAGAGTTGTCCTTGGACTCACCATCCCAGCCTTCAACATCCACGGTGATGATCTCACCGGCGCCAATTTCACCGAAGAGGATCTTCTCGGAGAGCTGGTCCTCAATCTCGCGCTGGATGGTGCGGCGCAACGGGCGAGCGCCCAAGACCGGATCGAAGCCACGCTTGGCAAGAAGATCCTTGGCCTTCTGGGTGAGCTCGATGCCCATGTCACGCTCGGAAAGCTGCTTCTCGACGCGTCCGATGAGCAGCTCCACCATCTCGACGATCTGCTCCTGGGTGAGCTGGTGGAAGACCACAATCTCATCGATACGGTTGAGGAACTCAGGGCGGAAGTGCTTCTTCAGCTCGTCGTTGACCTTGTTCTTCATGCGCTCATACTGCGCATCCGAATCATTCTCCGAGGAGCCGGTGAAGCCCAAGCCCACGGCCTTCGAGATGTCCTGGGTGCCCAGGTTGGAGGTGAAGATGAGCACCGTATTCTTGAAGTCCACGATGCGGCCCTGGCCATCGGTCAGGCGGCCGTCCTCCAGCACCTGCAGCAAGGTGTTGTAGATCTCCTTGTGGGCCTTCTCGATCTCGTCGAAGAGGACCACGGAGAACGGCTTACGGCGGACCTTCTCCGTCAGCTGGCCGCCTTCCTCGTAGCCGACGTATCCCGGAGGAGCACCGAAGAGACGGGAGGCGGTGAAGCGGTCGTGGAACTCACCCATATCGATCTGGATAAGGTCATCATCCGAACCGAAGAGGAAGTTAGCCAAGGACTTCGACAACTCCGTCTTACCCACACCGGACGGGCCGGCGAAGATGAAGGAACCGGAAGGACGGCGCGGATCCTTCAGACCAGCACGGGTGCGGCGAATGGCGCGGGACACAGCCTTGACGGCTTCGTCCTGGCCAATGATGCGCTTGTGCAGCTCCTCCTCCATGTTGAGGAGGCGGTTGGATTCCTTCTCCGTGAGCTTGAGAACCGGAATGCCAGTCCAGTGAGCCAGGACCTCTGCGATCTGTTCCTCACCGACCTCAGCGATCTCCTCTAGGTCACCGGAACGCCACTGCTTTTCCTTCTCCGCGCGCTCTTCACCCAGCTTGCGCTCCTTATCGCGCAAGCCAGCGGCCTTCTCAAAGTCCTGGGCGTCGATCGCAGCTTCCTTCTCCTTGCGGACCTCAGCGATGCGGTCATCGACCTCGCGCAGGCCCTCCGGAGCGGTCATGCGCTTGATACGCATGCGGGCACCGGCCTCATCGAGGAGGTCCACGGCCTTATCCGGCAGGAAGCGGTCGTTGATGTAGCGGTCAGACAGGGAGGCCGCCGCCTTCAGTGCCTCGTCGGTATAGGAGACACGGTGGTGTGCCTCGTACTTATCGCGCAGGCCTTTGAGGATGAGGATGGTGTCATCGAGAGAAGGCTCTTCCACCTTGACCGGCTGGAAGCGGCGCTCGAGAGCGGCGTCCTTCTCAATGTGCTTGCGGTACTCATCCAGCGTGGTGGCACCGATGGTCTGCAGCTCGCCACGGGCCAGCTTCGGCTTCAGCAGCGACGCGGCGTCGATAGCGCCCTCGGCGGCACCGGCGCCGACCAAGGTGTGGATCTCATCGATGAAGAGGATGATGTCACCGCGCTGGTTAATCTCCTTGAGCACCTTCTTCAGGCGTTCCTCAAAGTCACCGCGGTAGCGCGAACCGGCCACCAGGGAGCCCAGGTCCAGCGAGTAGAGCTGCTTATCCTTGAGGGTCTCCGGGACCTTGCCGTTGACGATATCGAGAGCCAAGCCTTCGACCACGGCGGTTTTACCCACGCCGGGCTCACCGATGAGCACCGGGTTATTCTTCGTGCGGCGGGACAGCACCTGCATAATGCGCTCGATCTCGGAATCGCGGCCCACCACTGGGTCCAGCTTGCCATCGCGCGCAGCCTGGGTGAGGTTGCGGCCGAACTGGTCCAGCACCAGAGAGTTGGAACGCTCACCGGAGCCGCCCGAGCCGCCACGGCCGCCCTGGCCAGCGCCAGCACCAGCGCCAACCGGGCCGGCACCGCCCTGGGACTGGTTGCCTTCGCCCTCGTTGCCCTCATATCCGGAGAGCAGCTGGATAACCTGCTGGCGAACGCGCGGCAAGTCAGCACCCAACTTGGTCAGCACCTGCGCAGCCACACCATCACCCTCACGGATGAGGCCGAGGAGCAGGAACTCGGTGCCAATGTATTTGTGCCCCATCTGGAGGCCCTCACGCAGCGAGAGCTCGAGGACCTTCTTGGCGCGCGGGGTAAATGGGATGTGGCCTGTGTGCGGCTGAGAACCTTGACCAATGATCTCTTCCACCTCACGGCGGACATCCTCCAGCGAGATGCCCATGGACTCCAAGGCCTTGGCTGCTACACCTTCACCTTCATGGATAAGCCCCAGGAGGATGTGCTCGGTGCCGATGTAATTGTGGTTGAGCATGCGTGCTTCCTCCTGCGCCAAAACGATGACGCGGCGAGCACGGTCAGTAAACCTCTCGAACATTACCTCTTACCTTTCGCTTTAAATGTGTCATCCACTCTAACGCGCGGGGCGGACACTCCATTCACGATTTTTCTCCCCACTTCCCCTAAATCCCCGTTTCCGCAGGCAACGGCACTGTACGCCGGTAGCGAACAGGCAGTAGAAAGCCCGCATCACGCACCAGCCTGCCATGGAGGCTTCATCCCCTTAGAATGAAGAGGATTCTATAAATCTCATCGTCGACTCTCCGCGAAGGATTTCCCCTCACCGTGTCTATGCTCCCAGAATTTTTCACCACCCAGCACCAGCTGCGCCAAAAGGCAGTCTTGGACCAAGGAGCCGACTCCACGCTCTTCCTCGTAGAAGATCCCTCACACGATGAGATGCTCGTGGAAATCTACGCCCCGGAGCACCGCGGCGTACTCCGCCAGTCCGGCATTATGGGGCAGCTACAGCACAGCGCCATCGCACCCATCGTGGGCACAGGCACGATGAACAGCGGTCAGGAATTCTTTGTGCGCCGCAGTCTGCCGGGCGAGCAGCTTTCTAACTTCACCTCCTCCGGCGTTGGCGCGCACCACCTGTCCCGGGAGGAAGCCCTCGCCGTCTTTGCTCCATTGGCAGACGCCACCGATTTTCTGCTCAACAAGGGCCGCGCCAACTACGCCATCCGCGCGCTCAATCCGCGTCGCATCATCCTGACCGATAACCGCTCGAATGCCTTCTTCGCTGCGGTCGGACCAGCCTCAACTAACGAAGCTCCCAACGCAACAGCGAAAGAAGCAATCGACCGCCTCGCGCGCATCGTCGCCGCCGCCTGCCCTTCCTTCCGCGCAGCTGCCGCCTATCCCTCGGCTGCTGCCGTCGTTGATTCGCTGCGTAGCGCGGGCACGACCAGCACGAACACGGCTGGCGCGAATACCAGTGGCACGAACACCGCCGCAACGGGCACACCGCAGTGGCAGCCAGAACAGCCTTACTCCCCCGCCCCGCAGGAGGGGTGGGGAACGCAGCCCCAACCGCAGGTCGCAGCTCCCGCTCCCGCGAAAGGCTCCACCAAGCGCAAGTCGACCTCGAAGAAGAAAGTCTTCGCCGGGCTCGGCGTGGGGCTTCTCCTCTTAGCTCTGATCGGCGGCCTACTGTGGTTCTTCTTGGGGCGGCCGGCGTGGTCCGAGGCGGAGCAGGCGCTTGTCGACGACCACCCGGGACTCATCAGCTCCCGTCCCGGCGGGGAAGGCTTCAGCGGTGCCACCTGCGATGCCCGCGAACCGGAAGATGGTCAGGACGCGAAAATCACCTGCGTTGGTGACGGTGTGGGCTACTCCGTGGCGCGGTACGGGGACGTCGCCAAGCGCGATGCAGCCGCCCCGACGCAGGATGCACAGGAACTGTCCAACGGACAGTGCACCGTGCGCAGCTACGACGTTTCCGACACCGAGCCGGTGTTCTACATGGGCGCCGAGGACTCGACCGACGCCGTTCTCGTGTGGGGCGAGGATGCAGAGGAGCTTCGCCTGAACATGCCGCTGTGCTAATTCACGCGCTTGAGCAGCGGCGCAATCACCGCAATGGCGGTGCCGGCCACGCCAGCGAAGAGGAAAGCCCAGTGCGTTCCCTGTGCCGTCGCTGCGGCTGGTCCCATCCCCGCCGCGACACCGGCCTGGGTGCCGCGCGTGAGGAAGACAACGAGGAAGGCCGTTCCCATCGCACCCGCCAGTTGCTGGAAGGTGTTCATGATGGCCGACCCGTGCGAATACAGCTTCTCCGGAAGCGAGGACAGCGCTGTTGTCATCAACGGCGTCATCATCAGGCACATGCCGAAGGAGAAGAGAACGTGCATGCCCACAACCATCCACACGGCTGAGTTCTCGCCCAAGGTGGCCAAGAGCCACAGGCTGGCCACCATAAACAGCGAGCCCGGAATCATGAGCGGGCGCGGGCCATAGGAATCGAAGAGTCGGCCCACAATCGGGGAAAGAAATGCTTGGAGAATTCCACCCGGCATCACCGCCAAACCCGTGGCAAAGGCGGTGACGCCCAGGGTGGTCTGCAGGTAGATGGGCAAGACCGTAACCATTCCCAGCATCAGGCCGAAGGACAATACCAGGATGAGCACCGCGAGCGTGAAGTTGCGAACGCGGAAGGGGCGCATATCCATTAGTGCACGATCCTCGAGCGCCAGACGCCGCTGCCGGCGGATGAAGACGATGAGCGCGATGACGCCCACCACGGTGACGGCGATGTCTACCCAGGCGCCACCCTGCAGCATCTTTTCAATCGAAGACAAACCATAGATCAGACCGCCAAATGCACAAGCAGAAAGAAGTACGGAGGGACCGTCGAGTGGGGTATCGCGGTTCTCACCCACATCACTCAGGCGCCAGAGACCAGCCACCAGGATGAGAGCGATGAGCGGCACCATGGCCCAAAAAATGACGTGCCAGGTGAAGCGGTTGAGGATTGCCCCGCCGACCGTGGGGCCCAGCGCCGGGGCGACGGAAATAACCACAGAAATAATGCCCATCACCGTGCCGCGGCGCTGCGGTGGGACCAGAGTCATGGCCACGGTCATGAGAGTGGGGATCATCAACGCAGTCCCGCCTGCTTGCAGGACGCGCCCGAGGAGCAGAGCGACGAAGCTCGGCGCAAGGGCCGCCACCACGGTGCCTGCCAGGAAGAACCCGGCAGAGGCGAAGAAAATCTGGCGCGTGGTGAGCCTCTCCAGCAGGTAACCGGTGGTCGGAATGACGACGGCCATGGTGAGCATGAATCCCGTCAACAACCACTGTGCGCTCGTGGCGGGGATGCCATAGTCCGCCATGATGGCTGGTAGTGCGACGGACAGCGAGGTCTCGTTGAGAATCATGACCATCGCTCCCAGCACCAGGATGCTGAGGTTGATGACTACCTTGGAGGGAATCTCAGCGGACATGCGGCCAGCCACACCTTTCTTTTCTCTGCTCTGGGGATACTCGCGCCAACGCTTCCGATGTCAGCGCGCAAGGAGTTTAGAGTACTCGCAAGCTAGCCGGGGATGCCACATGAGCCAGGGCAGCGAGGTTTCCTCGCTCCCCGGCAGGTGGTGGGGTTTTAAGGAATCGTTTCCATGTTGCGGGACGTGATGACCACGACGCTGCCACCGCTATCCAGGCTGCAGCCCAGCAGCCGGTTTTCTGGGGTATCCTCCCACAGTTTCGGCGCACCGTATGCACAGTGTCCTAGGTCAGTCTCGAGGTGGCCACGGCTTCCGCCCTCGCCAGCCTGCCAATCATGGTTGGCGTATTCATCCAACAATTCCATGGCGTCATTGCAATTCGTGCCGTCCTCTTGCACGTAGACCAAACCGGTGTCTTCACCACGCGTGCCGCTCTCACCACACACCGCACCGGTGTTGGCAATGCCATCCGCGTCCGGTTTCGCCGGGAAGGTATCGGAGTAGTACTGTCCATCATCCTTGACGGTGAAGTGGTGCCCGTTCGACTTGACCACGAACTCATTGCCGCTGTGCGCCTCAAAGGTTCCACCGTCAAAGCTCACGGTCTCGCCCTCGTTGAGCGTTTCAACCTCGGTGGGCCTATAGAACTCGATGGCCCACACAGGGAAGAAGCCACGGTCACTGCGGTAGCTCACCGCGTTTGACCTCCAGCTTTGCATGACTGGCCCCGGATAGATTGGCGGATCAGCAAACTCCACCTTGCAGTTTGGGCCGTCAGTCTCTTCGTGAATGAGGCAGAGGACGCGCCCATCAGGGCTCTTGACGGCCGGGATGGGGTTCGGAATACTCGCCCGATCACCGCCGGCCTTAAAGTCCTTCGGATCGCGTTCCTTCAATCCGCCGGGTTTGTCTTTATCGGGCTTGGCGCTGCTCGACGCCGCGGCCTCAGTAGAGCTACTGGAGGCAGACTCAGAGCTAGTGGAGCTGGCTGAGTTCTGTTGAAACTGTGGCTCATCGCCCGCCGGTTCGCTCGTGGAAGAACACGAAGCCACGGCGCAGGCCATGAGGGAGGCAGAAAGGATAGAGAGAAGCTTCTTCATAACAATCATCGTCCCACGAATTAGTGCTGCGCTAGTAGTTATATGTGTATTTCGGAACATCTGGGTGTACAGCGTCGAGAAGAATGACCCGACCATTACCGGACAAATCACCGCAGTGCAGACGGCGTGCATCCGGATCCGGCATGTCAATGTACTCCGGTTCTCGGTAGGAACACTTCCAGCCGTCAAGCTCCAAAATTCCGCGAGAGTTCATTTCTTTGATGTCCCACTCGTAGTTGAAGTACTTGTCCACGATGTCCATTGCAGTCGTGCAATTCGTCCCGTCTGTCTGCACAAAGACTTTCTGACGGCCAAAATTGGTGTCAGCCTCGCCGCAGACGGTACCCACGGGCGCATAGCCATTGGAGTCCGGTTTAAAAGGATAGGTATCCGCCGAAAACTGGCCGCCGTATTTCACGGTGAACTGGTGCCCTTGGGCCTGAACGGTGAATTCATCTGCGCTGGGGGCTTCAAAAACCACACCGTCTATTTCGACCTTCTCGCCTTCCCCCAGCTGCTGCGATGGAACCTGGTCGCCGGCATCCACCACGCCGTTGGGGAAGAAGCCTGCGCCATCTTTGAAGGAAACCATGTTCGCTTCCCATTGCGGGTTCTCGGGGTCAGGCAGGATAGGCGGGTTCTCAAAGCCAACGCTGCACCAAGGCCCTTTAGAGCCCTCAGTCAGAGAACACGACACCCTGCCGTCTGGGCTCCTCACTCCCCAAGCAACCGTGGTCTCATACCTGAACCCAGTGGCGCGGAAGTCCTCGGCATCGCGCTCTTTGAGTCCGGAAGATTGAGAGCCAAACTCCGGCTCGCGATCTGTGGAATCGCTTTCTTCGGCGCTTTCAGAGCTTTGCGCACTGCTTTGAGAACCGGAGGACTCCACAACTTCGAATCGATGGGTTTCCTCGGTTCCTTCATCAGAAGAACACGCAACCAAGCCAGCCGTTACAAGCGGCAGTGTGAGAAGAGAGAGTAGCTTTTTCATGCTTTGTATTTTCCACGCAGGCAGGCTTCTCGCTGAGTGATGTGCGCTGCGGCGACAAACTGGAGGCTGCAAAACAACAACGCACAAGCCTTCAGCTGTGGGGCTGGTGGCTTGTGCGTTGCGCGCGGAATGTGCCGCGGGGTGAGCTCTGTGCGAGTTGGCCTCGGGCCTACTTCTCCGGCTTCACAATCGGGAAGAGCACGGTCTCACGGATACCCAGGCCAGTCAGGGCCATGAGCAGGCGGTCGATGCCCATGCCCGTGCCGGCTGTCGGAGGCATTCCCTGCTCCATGGCGGCGAGGAAGTCCTCGTCCAAGACCATGGCTTCCTCATCACCGCCGGCGGCCAAGCGCGCCTGATCCTCAAAGCGCTCGCGCTGGATAACGGGATCCACCAGCTCCGAGTATCCGGTAGCCAGCTCGAAGCCGCGCACGTAGAGATCCCACTTCTCGGTCACACCCGGCAGGGAGCGGTGCTGGCGGGTCAGCGGAGAGGTCTCGACCGGGAAGTTCTTCACAAAGATCGGGCCCTCGAGCTGGTCCTCGCAGAGCACCTCCCAGATCTCTTCCACCAGTTTGCCGTGGCCCCAGCCACCGTCCTTCGGGACGTCGAGCCCGATGACGTCGGCAAGCGCCTTCAGCTCCTCGACGGTGGAGTCGATGGTGACCTCCGGCTGGCCCGGGAACTTGCGTTGCAGAGCCTCGTTGAGGGAGGGATACATTTCAATCTCCGGCCACTCTTCACCACCGAAGTCATACTCGGTGCCATCCGCCAGAGTAACGGTGGTGGAACCGAAGACCGCACGTGCCACCGACTGGATGGACTCGCGGGTGGTACGGGCGCAATCGTTGTAGTCGCCCCACGCGGCGTAGGTCTCCAGCATGGCGAATTCCGGGGAGTGGGAGCGGTCGACGCCCTCGTTGCGGAAGTTGCGGTTGATCTCAAAGACGCGATCGATGCCGCCGACGACGGCGCGCTTAAGGAAGAGCTCCGGCGCGATGCGCAGGTACAGGTCAATGTCCAAAGCATTGGAGTGCGTTACGAACGGGCGGGCTGCTGCACCGCCGTGGAGGGTCTGCAGCATCGGGGTTTCGATCTCTACGAAGCCCTCATCCTCCAGGTAGTTGCGCAGTGCACGCATGACCTTGACGCGGGTCATGGCATTCTTGCGGGCTTCCTCGCGCACGATGAGGTCGTTGTAGCGCTGGCGCACGCGGGTTTCCTCATTCATGTCAGCGAAGGACACCGGAAGCGGGCGCAAGGACTTCGCCGCCATGGTCCATTCGCTAGCCATGACGGAGAGCTCGCCGCGGCGCGAGGCAATTACTCGGCCGCGCACGGAGATGAAATCACCCAAGTCAACGTCGGACTTCCACGCGGCTAGGCGCTCCTCCCCTACCTCTGCAAGGGACAGCATGGCCTGCACCTGGGTACCGTCGCCATCCTGCAGGGTGGCGAAGCACAGCTTGCCGGTATTGCGCATGAAAATGAGACGGCCGGCGATGGCCACCTCAACGTCAGTCTCCTCACCAGCGCTGAGGTAGGTGACGCCCTCTTCCGCGGCCGGCTCCTCGCCTTCGGCCACCACCTGGAACTGCTGGCGAAGATCCCGCAGGGAGATCGTGCGGTCTACGGTCACCGGATAAGGATCAGTGCCGGACTCCAACAGTCGGGCGCGCTTCTCGCGGCGAATGCGCAGCTGCTCGGGGACGTCAGTAACTTCAGTATTCTTCTTCTCGCTCACGGTTGTCTAGGGTAGTCGATCCCCATACGCTGGCGCGATCCCGGTTCACAGAGAGTTCATCTGGTGGTTAGACAGCATCAACCATGCGGTCATCTCAACCGTATTAACTCATGACGTCCGTTGCGACATCCCCTTGCGCAACCAACGATTTTCGATTTTTGGAGCATCACTTTCATGGCACTCAACGGCCGCAATCTCTTGGCTAACATGTTTACCTCTTCTCGTTCTTCTCTTACCTGCACCTACAAGTGCGGTAATGCCTGTTTCGGCGAATGCGAGAACACCTCCGACAACCCTTACTTCGGCGACCAGTTCTCCCGCCGTACCGCCCTGCGCGCCGGTGGCTTGGCTGTCGTCGCCGTTGGTGGTTCCTCTGCGCTGGCTGCATGCGCTGCTCCGGATGACAACGGGTCTGCGGCTGGCGGATCCTCCAACAAGACCAGCGAGGTAAAGGGCTCTGACATCGAGCTCACCTCCGCCGAGGGCATGCACTTTGAAGCCGTTGAGGCCAATACCAAGGATGAGGTCGTCATCCCCAAGGGCTACGAGCAGTCCGTCCTGATTGCCTGGGGTGACCCGGTCATCGAGGGCGCTCCGGAATTCGACGTCAACAACCAGACCGCCGAAGCGGCGGAGAAGCAGTTCGGCTTCAACAATGACTTCGCCGGCCTCATCGAGCACCCGGATGACAAGAACCGCATGATCTACATGTGCTCGCACGAGTACACCACCGAGCCGATGATGTTCCCGGACTACGATCCGGAGAACCCCACCGAGGAACAGGTGAAGATCGGCTGGGCCGGTCACGGCCACACTATCCTCGAGGTGTCCAAGGTCAAGGGCTCCGGCGAGCTCAAGCGTGAGTTCGGCCCGCTCAACCGCCGCATCACCGCCACCACCCCGTTCACCCTGGTGGGCCCAGCTAAGGGCACTGACCTGGTGAAGACCTCCGCCGACCCGAAGGGTGAGAAGGTCCTGGGTACCCTCAACAACTGCTCCGGCGGCGTGACCCCGTGGAACACCATGCTCTCCGGCGAAGAGAACTTTGATCAATACTTCGCCGGCGGCGACATCAAGGATCAGAAGGCTGCTGAGTCCTTGAAGCGCTTCGGCATCGAGGAGGGCCCGTCCGACCGTAAGTGGGAAAAGTACGATGACCGCTTTGATGTGACCAAGGAGCCGAACGAGCCGAACCGCTTTGGCTGGCTCGTGGAGATCAACCCGCTGGACCCGAAGTCCACCCCGATCAAGCACACCGCAGTGGGCCGCTTCAAGCACGAGGCCGGCAACATCCACATCACCAAGGATGGCACCGTGGTGTGCTACTCCGGCGATGACTCCCGCTTCGAGTACGTCTACAAGTTCGTCTCCACCAAGAAGTACAAGGAAGGCGATCTCGAGCACAACATGACCATCCTGGACCACGGCACCTTGTACGTGGCCAAGATGGAGGGCAACTCCCCGGAGAAGGAAATCGACGGCTCTGGTGTCCTGCCGGAGGACGGCGCTTTCGATGGCAGCGGCGAGTGGGTCAAGCTGCTGACCTCCGATACTGAGAACAACAAGTTCGAGTCCCACGTGGACGGCATGTCCGCCGAAGAGGTCGCCGTCTTTACCCGTGAGGCCGCCGACAAGGTGGGCGCCACCAAGATGGACCGCCCGGAAGACGTCCAGGTTCACCCGGAGACCGAGAAGGTCTACATCGCGCTGACCAACAATAAGTACCGCGGCGCCACCGGCGAGAACGCTAAGAAGAACAAGGAAGACGCCAAGGAATGGGCTCCGGTCAAGGAGAACAAGAACGGCCTCGTCATGGAGCTCGAGGATGACCACGCCGGTGAGAAGTTCACCTGGAACCTCTTCCTAGTCTGCGGTGACCCGCGTGAGGCCAGCACCTACTTCGGTGGCTTCGACAAGGAGAAGGTCTCCCCGATTTCCTGCCCGGATAACCTGGCCTTCGACAACCACGGCAACCTGTGGATCTCCACTGACGGCAACGCGCTGGACTCTAACGACGGCCTCTACGCCGTGACCACCGAGGGCGAGACCCGCGGCGAGCTCAAGTGCTTCCTCACCGTCCCGGCGGGCGCGGAGACCTGTGGCCCGATCGTCGACGATGACCGCGTCATGGTCAACGTTCAGCACCCGGGCGAGTCTGATGACGCCACCTTCGACAAGGCCACCTCCCACTGGCCTGATGGCGGTAAGTCCACCCCGCGCCCGGCCGTGGTTGTGGTGTGGAAGAAGGGCGGCAAGATCGGTACCGAATAAGGCACCGACGCTGCGTAGTGCGCACTCTTAGGCGGTGCGCAGCTGCGCCTCCAGCACCTCCTGTGCGAAGTCCCACAACGGGGTTGCAACCCCAGCTTTGACGCCCATGCGTCGGATCGCTCCGACCTGGGCGTCTAATTCGTTGGGCAATCCTTCCTTGATATCGCGCTGCATTGAGGACGTGCTGTCCGGGTGCTGCTGGCGGGCAAACTCCATGGTCTGTTCCACCACGTTCTCTGGTAGCTCCACGCCGAGTGCGCGCCCAACGGCCTCAACTTCCCGCATGAAGGCCTCGAGCTGGCCGGGGATTTCCTGGCAGAGGTACCCAATCGGTTTGTCCACCAAGGTGCCTAGAGTGCCTGTCGGGGTGACGAACATGGCTTTCGACCAGACGTCGACAAGCGCGGCGTCGTGGAACTTGCTGGAGGCCCCAGACTTTTTCAACGCGGCCGCCAGCTCCTCGCCCGTACGGCGCAGCGACTCCGGCGCCTCAGCACTCAGCGGACCAAAAGCCAAAGCCAAGGGCCCTGGGTTGCGCTTGATCTGCGCCGGCTCCAGGCGCGTGGCATAGACGCGAGCGACACCGGCGAGGATGTTTTCTTCCCCGAATTCCTCGGCCGCCAGGTACGGAATCTCGACCGAGTTGTGCGTGGTCACCACCGGGATTCCCTGCAGGGCCTCGCGGTCCTCCGCGCTGCCAAAGGTCTCGTTGCCCGGCAGCGCCTTCGAGGCAATAATTGCCACATCCAGCCCACCCAAGAGTTCTTTGACCTCAGCAAAGGTGTGCGCAGCCGGGACCTTTATAACTTCGGTGGTTGTGGGTTCTGTGTGGGCGTCGATCAGCGTCACGCCCGTCTCCCCCAGAACCCGCAAGGTCTCACCGCGAGCGACGAAGGCGACGTCGTGGCCCGCTGCTTTCAGTTTTCCGCCAAAGTATCCGCCGATAGCGCCGGCTCCCAGAATTCCAATCTTCATGTCTCCAACCTAACTGGTGGAGACCTGCGCCACAGACTTTTATCCGCACTGCTCTAGATTACGGAAGCCAATTCCCAACGGCACACCTGCATTATCGATGAGCCGCACCCCACCCACGGTAGCGGCGATAAAGAGGCGGGCATCGCCCTCTGCGGGGGCCTCACCCAGGTCGCGTCCGCGCAGCTCGACGTACTCCGGCTCCACGTTTGCTGCGGCCAACACTTCACGTGCCACGCGCACAACCTCTTCGGCTCCGGACTCCGCCGCGTACGCACCGGCGGTGAGTGCCGCCGACAGCGCGCTGGCTTGCTCGCGGGCCTCCGGTGCGACGTCCGCGTTGCGCAGGCTCATCACCACTCCATCCGGCATGCGTACCGAGGGCACGCCCTGCACACGCGCCGCGATGTGGAGGTCCGTAAAGGCCTGCTGGGTGGCCACGAGCAGCTCGTAGTCCTTCTCCCCCATGAGCACATCGCTGGGCCCCAAAGCACAGGTCAGCGCCACAATGCGGGTCAGCTCCGCGCTCACGTCCTCCATGCCGTGGTCGGGTGCGAGGATCCGCGTGCGCTGGCTCTGCTCGCCGTAGCGCCACACCACATCAACACCGTCGAGGGCAGAGATGTCCGTCTCCGGGTCCACAGCCACGACCACGATGCCGCCGCGCACGCGCTGCGCCGCTTGCACCAAGGCAAGGTGCCCCGCATGAATATCGCGGCCCAGCGGCACGAGCACCACGCGCTTGCCCGTCTTGCGGTAGGCGCTGCCGACCATGCGGATGCGCTCGATATCCTCCACTAGGAGTTGTTCTGCCACGGCGCTTCCTTTCTGACTGCCCACAGTTCCAATTCCTCAATCCTCTCCTGCTCGCCCACCATGCGGGCGACGTCACGGTAGTTGCGCGCCATGCCCAGCTCCACGGCGGCCGGGTAAGCATCGATAATGTCCCCGGTATCCAGGTCGGGCACGTGGCTAGGAAAATCATCGATGATCTTCGCCGCAAGCGCCGCCCTACTGTGCAACGCCCAGAGCATCTCCGCGTAGTACATCCGCGCGGCACGCTCAAGGCGCTGCTCCTCCGGCAGGTGTTCCGGGGTCATATGAATCTCCGTCAGCAGCAGCCCGATGACGGTGTCTGTCACCTCATCGAGGGTGCTTATCGCACACGATTCCCAACCCATGGGTGCGGCGGCTATGGTCAGGCAGCCTCGCGTCTCTAGTTCATCGAGCGCCTCCACGCCGGCTAACAACGAGGTATGGATGACTATCTGCCTGGGGCGAACGTGCTTGGCGACGTCCCCCACAGCCCCCTCCAGCTCCCGAGCCGTCACGGCGAGAAGCAGCGCATCGAAGCGGTCCAACTCGGAGGGGTCCTCAAGGCTCTCGATGGTGTGGCCGGCCCACTCGAGGCGCCGTGCGAAGTTAAGGCCGGCTCGGGAGTTACCCCAGACCGCCACCCGCATGCGTGGTGCCTGCATCTACTTCTTGTCACCCTTGTTCTGCTGCTTCCTGCGCGCCATGAGCTCCGCCACGGAGACCGCGCCCTCGCGGTGCTCATCGCTGCGGCGGCGGCCACGGGTGCTGGGCTGTGCGGTGTCAGCCTCCGGCTTGCGGTGGCGGTGGTGCGGCTGCGCGGGGGCAGGGTTCGACTTGACGTGCTGCCCGCCCGCGGCGCCCTGGTTCCACTGCACGGCTTGGAAGCTATCGGTCTTGAACTCCGGCGCCTTTGGCTGGGGCTGTGGCTTCTCAGCCTTCGGCTGGGGTTGAGGCTTCGGCTGCGGCTTCTGTTGTGCCGCCTGCGGCTGAGGCTGCGTTTCGGTCATTGGGCGAAACGCCGAGGGACGGTTCTGAGAAGGCTGCGGCGCGCCGAAGGGCGATGGGGCTGGGCGGGCGCCCTGCTGTTCTGCGGATTTCCCGGCGGGCTTCGCGGCGGGCTGCTCGGCTGGCTTCGGAGTGGGTTGCTGAGCAGGCTTCGCGCCTGGCTCCGCAGCCGGCTGCTGGGCGTTAGCACGGGCATTATCCGCCAACAGGTTGTCCAGCGGGTTGCTCACCGGGTGGCTCGGCTGCGAGCCGAGGCGGCCTGCCACGGCGTCGGCAGACGGCGCGCCGCCGGACTTCTGGGTGAAGTTCACGGTGGGCGCATCGCCGCGCTCATCCACGCTCGCGCCACCGGCCTTGCGCTCCAGCTCCTGGATACGGCGGGCCTCCGCGTACAGGGCGGCAGGTTCGTAGACCCACTCGCGCCCCGAGATCTCCTCGATTTGGGCGCGGATGGCCTCCAGCTCAGAACGGATCTCCGCCAGGACCTGGCTGTTGTCTGCTGTGGAAGATCCGGAGGCGGTCAGCGAGGAAGCGGCATGGGCGCGCTCCACCGCCAGAAGCTCGTTGGCTTCATGGGCCTGACGGCGGTAGCGCACCACCAGGAAGAAGCCCAGAACCGCGGCCCACAGGGAGGCGAGCAAGGCGATCTTCAGCGCATTCGCCGAGCCCGAAATCAGCATGACCAGGCTGGCAATGACCGCGAGAATGACCAAGACGATGAGTCCGATGGAACCGGCGTCCGTCTTCGAACCGGACTGGGAAGACTCCACCGACGTTGGCGGCTGGGAGTCCGGCTGTACAGAAAACTGGGTCGTCGGGCGATCATCCGGGGCCGACTCGTGCTGGGGCTCAGGGGCGTGGTTCGGACTCGTCATGCCCACTAACTTACCGCTTGTGCACCATCAGATGGAGGTGGCACCTCGCAGTGTCGCTCCAACACCACTCCGGCAACGCACATCGCGGCACCACCCAGCGCTGAGGTCACCACCCCGGCCAGGTCACCGGCCGCAGCAACGAGCTCGCCGGCGCGCGGCACGACATAGACCGCCATTCCCGCATAGGCCCCGCCCACGATGGCGCCGGTCCACGCGGAGGCTTTACCGACGAGCAGGAATTGTGCGATGGTCATGGGATTCAGCTGCGAGCTATCCAGGCCGATGCCATGCTCATCGTCCTTGGCGCCGCGCACCTTGAGGGTCAACAGCACGCAGACCAGCGCCATGGCCCACAGGGAAATTGACACCGTCGCCGGAATGGCCAGCATTGAGCCATAAAAGCGGGTGGTGAGGATGGCGGCCGCTGCGGCCACGAAGAGGGCCACGCCGACGAGCGCGCTGATCGACGTCCTCTTCATCGCCTACCCCACTTCCTTCACCGCTGCGACCTCGTCCTCATCGAGACCCGCGATGAGCTCGCGCACCGGGGTGCCGTTGAGCTGTGCATGCTCATCCGCAGCCAACCACGGCACGAGCACGAAGGCGCGCTCGTGCGCATAGGGGTGCGGGAGGGTGAGCTCCGGATCATCGGAGGTCACGCCGTCTACCTGCACGATGTCCACGTCCAAGGTGCGCGGACCCCAGTGCCGCACGCGTACGCGCTCGGCGGTCTCCTCCAACTTCTGGCCGCGGCGCAGCAGCTTCAGCGGAGTGCAGTCCACGTCCACGATAAGCACTGCGTTGAGGAATTCATCTTGGTCGGTCACGCCCCACGGCGGGGTGGCATAGACCGGGGAGGCCGCAACGGTCTCGGCGGCGAATTCATCGAAAACGGTCTGTAGGAGCGCGCGGCGGTCCTCCATGTTGGAGCCGATGGACAAGACAGCGCGCATTAGCCTGCCATCCGCTTCCGGGAGCGGCGCGCTACGACGGCGACGTCTGCAAAGGTGCGCGGGATGGGTGCCTTCGGCTTGTGGATCGTCACCTCGATGGCGTGGAGGATCTCGAAGCGCTTCATCGCGGTCTCGGCGACTTCAGCGGCCACCGTTTCGATGAGATCGCGGGAGGGGCCTTCGACGATGTTTGCGGCGACGTCGGCAAGCTCGGCGTAATTCACCGTACGGGACAGGTCATCCTCGATGCCCGCGGTGTCCAACCAACATGTGACGTCCACGATGAAGGGCTGCCCCGTCTTCTTCTCTTCCTCGAAGACTCCGTGGTAGCCAAAGCATTCCAGACCGGTGAGCTCGATGCGATCCGCCATGGGCTTAAGCCCTCCCCAGCGAAGTCGAGACCACGGTTCCTCCATCGGCGCCGTTGGCATAGCTGCCGGAGGCATGCTCGCCGCCGGTATACGCCGCGCCCGCATTCCAGGCGGCGGCCACATCCACAGCATCGCGGGAGACGTCGACCTCGTGCACGCGCACGCCCCACGCTCCCATCTGCGCGGAGATGGCGGTCACGGCCGCGGTGGCCGGATCCGCGAGCAGCGGGCTGGACTCGGCACCGCGATCCTCCCGGATGGCGGCGAGGAAGCGCTTGCGGGAAGCGCCCACGAGCAGCGGGAACTCGCCCTGCAGGAACTCCGGCAGCGCCTTGAGCAAAGCCCAGTTATCCTGCGGGGACTTGGCAAAGCCCAGGCCCGGATCCACGACGATATTGTCGTGGCTGACACCTGCCTGCAGGGCGTTATCGGCGAGCTTCGCCAGGGACTCGTGGACATCGCGCACGACGTCCCCGCCGTGGTCGGCCACTCCGGCCGCGCTGCCGAACTGGACGGTGCGCCAGTGCATGAGGCACACCGGCAGGCCGGTGGCGGCCATGGTGCGGTACATGTCCGGGTCGGCCGCACCGCCGGAGACGTCGTTGATCATGTCGACACCGGCCTCCGCGGCCGCTGTGGCAACCGAGGCTCGCATCGTGTCCACCGAGGTCTTGATCCCCTCCTCGTGCAGCGCCTTGATGACGGGCACGACGCGGCGCTCTTCCTCTTCGGCCGCGACACGCACCGCACCTGGGCGGGTGGACTCGCCGCCCACATCGATCATGTCCGCGCCGGAGGCCACCAAGTGCCGGGCGTGCGCGATGGCGTCGTCGACATTAATCCAGCGTCCGCCGTCGGAGAAGGAATCTTCCGTGACGTTGACGATGCCCATGACCAGCGTGCGGCCGGGAACGGTAAGGTTGCTGACTGCCATGGAAACTAGCTCCTAATGAGGCTCATGACCTCCGCACGGGAGGCCGCATTCTTCTTGAAACCGCCGCGGACTGCGGACGTCGTCGTCGTGGCCCCTGGCTTGCGGATGCCGCGCATGGCCATGCACAGGTGCTCGCACTCGATGACCACGATGACGGACTGTGCGTGGAGGACGTCCACGAGGGCGTCTGCAATCTGAGAGGTCAGGCGTTCCTGGACCTGCGGGCGCTTGGCGTACATATCCGCCAGGCGGGCCAGCTTAGACAGTCCGGTGACGTGGCCGTCGGGGCCCGGGATGTAGCCGATGTGTGCCTTGCCGTAGAAGGGCACAAGGTGGTGCTCGCACGTGGAGTAGATGGGGATATCGCGCACGAGGACGAGTTCCTGGTGCTCCTCCGCGAAGGTCTTGTGGAGGACCTCGGTCGGGTCCTGGTGGAGACCGGCAAAGACCTCCGCGTAGGCGCGGGCCACGCGGGCCGGGGTTTCGCGCAGGCCCTCGCGGTCGGGGTCCTCGCCCACGGCGATGAGAAGCTCGCGGACAGCGGCTTCGGCGCGCTCGTGATCGAACTCGCGCTGCGCCGGGATGTTATCGCTCATTATTCTCGCCGTCCTTGTACGGGTTGTTGCGGTATTCGTTGTCTCCCCAGCCGGGCGCGCCCCAGGCGTGATCCTCCGGCTTGGCGTGGCGGCCGCGGCGCTCTTGCTCGCGTTCGCGTGGCTGTGCTTGAGGCTGTGCCTGTGCTTGCGGTTGCGATTCCGGCTGTGCTTGTTGCTGCGGTGCAGCGGACTCCGGCACGCGCGGAATCTCCTGGGTGACCTCGTTGCTGGGGCCCTTCTGCTCTTCAGCCGGTTGCTCCGCAGCCGGCTGGGCCTGCTCTGGGGCCACGGTCTCATCGTGTGCTCCATCGCTTTCGGCACGGTCCTCGCTGAGCTCGCGGCCGGTAGGTTCGGTGATCTCGGATTCACCGAAGAAGGTGTTGCCCTTCTCCGGATCCACGTAATCGCCGGCGTGCTGGCCAAAGCTGAAGCCGATCTCCTCGACCGGCGCCTCCGATGCAGCGCCAGCGAGCTCGCCGCCGTTCTCCTTTGCTCGCTCCAGCTCCGCGTGGCGGCGCTCGCGGGCGGCACGGGAGGCGTCGAGAAGCGTCATGCGTTTCGGCAGTTCCTCACCACGCTCCTGGGCCAGCTCCACCGGGGTCTTCACCGGCTCGCGACCAGCCTGGCGCGGGAAGCGGGCGTCCTCGTTCGGGAAGACGTCGAAGGCCTCGCGCGGCTCAATGCCCTCGAAGATGCCCTCGAGATCCGGGCGGCGCAGGGTTTCCTTCTCCAGCAGCATCTCGGCGAGCTTATCCAGGTAGTCGCGGTGCTCGGACAGGATGTCATAGGCCTGCTGGTGCGCGCGGTCCAAGAGGTACGCCATCTGCTCATCGATCTTGGTGGCCACGGAATCCGAGTAGTCAATGGTTCCACCGCCGCCGGCATAGCTGAAGGGATCGCCCTGTTCCTGGCCGTACTTGACGGTGCCCAGGTCCGGGCTGAAGCCGTATTCGGTCAGCATGGAACGCGCGATCTTGGTGGCGTGCTCGATATCGGAGGAGGCACCGGTGGTCGGTGCGCCGAACACGAGCTCTTCCGCGGCACGCCCGCCCATGGCGAAGACGAGGCGAGCGAAAAGCTCGTCGCGGGTGTACATGCCCTTGTCGTCTTCCTGCGCGGTCATGGCGTGGCCGCCGGTGCGGCCGCGGGCCAGGATGGTCACCTTGTAGACGCGCTCAATGTCCTTGAGCGCCCACGCCGACAAGGTATGGCCGCCCTCGTGGTAGGCGGTGACCTTCTTCTCATGCTCAGAGATGATCTTGCTCTGGCGGCGCGGGCCGCCGACGACGCGGTCGGTGGCCTCCTCCAGCGCGTCGTAGGTAATGACGTTGCCGCCAATGCGCGCGGTGAGCAGGGCAGCCTCGTTGAGAACGTTGGCCAGGTCCGCACCGGACATGCCGGCGGTGCGCTTGGCCAGCTGCGCCACGTCCACTTCCTTGGCCAGCGGCTTGTCCTTAGCGTGCACGCGCAGAATCTGCTCGCGGCCGGCCAGGTCCGGATTGGTCACCGGGATCTGGCGGTCGAAGCGGCCCGGGCGCAGAAGCGCCGGGTCCAAGATGTCGGGACGGTTGGTGGCGGCGATGAGGATGACGCCCTCACGGTCACCGAAGCCATCCATCTCCACGAGCAACTGGTTCAGCGTCTGCTCGCGCTCATCGTGGCCGCCGCCGGTACCGGAACCGCGCTGGCGGCCCACGGCGTCAATCTCATCGACGAAGATGATGCACGGGCTATTCTGCTTGGCCTGCTTGAACAGGTCGCGCACGCGGGAGGCACCGACGCCGACGAACATCTCCACGAAGTCGGAACCGGAAATGGAATAGAAAGGCACGCCGGCCTCACCCGCAACGGCGCGGGCCAGCAGGGTCTTACCCGTGCCGGGAGGGCCGTACAACAGCACGCCGCGCGGGATTTTCGCGCCCAGCGCGTGGTAGCGCTCCGGATCATCCAGGAAGTCCTTGATCTCCTGGAGTTCATCCACCGCTTCATCCGCACCGGCAACATCCGCAAAGGTGTTGGTGGGCATGTCCTTGGTCAGCTCCTTGGCCTTGGAGCCACCAATGCCGAACATGCCGCCCGCGCCCTGCTGCATGCGGGTCATGAGCCAGAACAGCAGCGCGAAGAGGATCAGCATCGGCAGCAGGAAGCTGATCATGGAACCGATGAAGGAATCCTGCGTCACCTTGGTCTGGTACTTCTCCGCACCAGAGCCCTTCACCGCATTGAAGACCTGCTCGGAGGCGCGGGCCGGGTACTTGGCAATGACCTCTTCGACGCCCTCCTGCTCCTCCACCGTCACCGGCTTCTTGAGCTTGAGGCGCAGCTGCTGCTCGCGGTCATCGATCTGTGCTTCCTCGACGTTCTTATCCGTCAGCTGCTGCATGGCCACGGAGGTGTCCACCTGCTTGAAGCTGCGGGCATCATTGCTAAAGAACGTGAAAGCGTACAGCAGGATGAGAACTAGGCCCGCGATCGAGCCATAGCGGATGATGTTCTTATTTTTCATTAATTACCTTGCGAATTCGAGGCCTCATGCAACAGAGGGCAAGAAAAACTAGTCGTTGCTGTATACCGCAGGCTCCAGCGTGCCCACATACGGCAGGTCACGGTAGCGCTCCGCAAAATCCAGGCCATAGCCCACGACGAACTCGTTGGGGATATCAAAGCCCACGTCGAAGAGATCCAGCTCCGCCTTGACTACCTCAGGCTTGCGCAGCAGCGTGACCACTTCCAGGGAACGCGGCTGGCGACCCTGCAGATTGCGGATGAGCCAGGACAAGGTCAGGCCGGAGTCGATGATATCTTCCACGATGACCACATCGCGGCCCTCGATATCGCGGTCCAGGTCCTTCAAAATACGCACCACGCCCGAGGAGGAGGCCGAGTTGCCATAGGAGGACACCGCCATGAACTCCAGTTGGGACGGAATGGTGAGCTTGCGGGCAAAGTCCGTCAAGAAGAAGACCGCACCCTTGAGCACGCACACCAGGATGAGGTCATCATCGGCGTTGCTGTATTTCTCGGAAACGCGGTCCGCCATCTCTTGGATGCGCGCCTGAAGATCGTCTTCGGCGACGAGTACGTTTCTAATGTCCTCTCCATAAGGATTGGCGGGGACGGCTGAATCATGGGTGTCGTGCACGTAAGCGCTCCTTTGCTGACCGAGGCAATAGTGACAGTTTGCCACCAACGCGTGCGACTTCCAACCTTGTACCTCTCTTTTCACCACGGACGGCGACTGCCCCTTGCCCGTGCCACTGCGTGCACAGGGCATCGATGCCGCGCACCGCCTCGCGCGTAACCTCTACCCCTTCCTCGCGCAGCCACGCGGCAATCGCCCGGCGGCGCTTCGGCTCGGGAAGGGCGGCCAGCTCGGCGCAGTCGGGGGTGGGGTGGGTGGTGAGGAAGGCGTCGTCAAGCGCGGCGTCATAGGCTGCCTGGGCCAAAGCCGGCACGGGGTCACCGCCCAGGATCTCCTGCAGGCGCGGGAGGATCTCGCGGCGCAGCGCCACGCGGCGAAAGGCCGGATCCTGGTTCTGGGGATCGTGCCAGACGTCCAGCCCCAGCTCCGCACAGGCGGCCTCGGTCTGGGCGCGGCGCACGCGCAAAAGGGGGCGCAGCACGCGCACGCCCTCCACCTCGGAGCGCTCGCACATGCCCGCCACCTTCCCCCGCAGGGCGCTCAGCAGCAGGGTTTCGGCCTGGTCATCAGCGGTATGAGCCACCGCCACCTCGCCCCAGGGCGCGAAGGCACGGTACCGGGCGGCGCGGGCTTCGGCCTCAACGGAGCCGTGCTTGGCGACGTCCACCGGCAACACCTCCGCCCCCGCTCCCAATCCACGAGCCTGGTCGGCAGCCCGGCGCGCCTGTGCGGCCGAGCCTTCCTGTAGGCCGTGGTCGACGCAGAGCGCTGTGACCTCATGCCCTTCTGCGGCGAGGGCCGCGGTCAGCGCCAGCGAGTCGGCCCCGCCGGACAAACCCACCGCTATGGCCCGCGGTTGCTGCCCCACCACGGCGCGGGCGGCCACCCGGCAGGCCAAGAAGTTGGGGCTTTTGCGCGGCCAAAAAGGTTTCTTAGAAGTCATGGAGTGCGGCGGCGAGGGCGTCTTGGGCTTGGCGGGCAGAGGTGACCTCACCGTCGTTGACCAGGAAGGCGAAGGCATAAACCCGGCCCGACTGGCCCTGGGCAGTGCCGGTCAGCGCGGAGGTTCCGGTGAGTGTGCCGGTCTTGGCGCGCACGAAGCCGCGGGCGGGCGAATCGGAATAGCGCTCATAGAGGGTTCCTTCGCCGCCGGCGAGGGGGAGGTAGCCCAACAGTGGGCGAAGCTCTTCGGTGGCTACGGCTTGATCCGCGATGTGCGCGAGGAGGCCTGCCGGGATGCGATTATCGCGGGAGAGACCTGAACCGTCCTTTAAGGTGACGCCGTTGACGTCGATGCCGGCGCCGCTGAGCACGTCGAGGGTGGACTGCGCGGCGCCATCGAAGCTTGCCTCCGCATCCTGGCTGATGGCCAGCTCGCGGGCGATGGCCTCTGCCATGACGTTGTCGGAGTCCTTCGCCGCTTGCTGCGCGCGCAGGGCCAACGGATCGGACTCGCTGGAGGCGATGGCCTCCGCGTTATCGGGTGCGGGGGCCATGTCAGCTTTGTCAGTACCCAGACGGCTGGCGAGCGCGCGGGCGACGTCGAGTGCCGGCTCATGGGAGCGCGGGACGTCCCCGGTCTTCTCCCCGATGCGCCCGCCGTAGAGCATGGCTGGCTGGATGGGTGCGACATAGCCACCGTCGATATTGTCATCGTCCCAGCCGGGAGCCTGGTCGGGGCCAGCCCAGACGGAAGTGTCGATGGATACTCGGTTGACGGTGCTCATGTGCTTCTTGATCTGCTCCGCGAGCTCATCGAGGCGCTCGTCCGTCAGCCACACATCGCCGGAGGCTTTGATGACCACGTCGCCATCGTTATCGCCCTTGACCACTTCCGTAGTGAGGCGCTCTTCTTCATCGAGCGCGAGCGTTGCTGCGGCGAGGGTGAGGACCTTGGTTGAGGAGGCGGGCGTGAGCGGCTTTGCGGGTTCGCGCTCCCACAGCACCTCGTGGGTGGTGGTGTCGATGACCTGACCGCCGAAAGTGGCGAGGGCTTTGTCTTTGCCCAGTTCATCCAACTTCGCTTTAAGCGCGGCGGTGTCTATCTCACCAGGCTCGACGGGTTGGAGCAGCGTTTCGGGTTCTGCCTGCTTATAAGGTTGGCCGTGGTCCAGTTGATCGTAGGTGCGCTGGACTTCTACGCCCACTGCGGCCGTCGCCGCCACGACGCCGGCCGTGACGAGGGCCGCAGTACTCCACCAGACATGCTTAGCTTTCATCGCCCTTTAGACTAGCGCGGTAGACTATGCGGAGCACATGCCAACCTATTAGTTATGGAGGATTCAGCCGTGAGCGTTGAAGTAACCATCGAGATCCCTAAGGGCTCCCGCAACAAGTACGAGATCGACCACGAGACCGGCAAGGTCCACCTCGACCGCTACCTGTTCACCCCGATGGCCTACCCGGCTGACTACGGCTTCATCGACCACACCCTGGGTGAGGACGGCGACCCGCTCGACGCACTAGTGATCCTCCCGGAGCCGGTCTTCCCGGGCGTTGTCGTGGAGGCCCGCATTCTCGGCGTATTCAAGATGACCGATGAGGCCGGCGGCGATGACAAGCTGCTTGCCGTCATCGATGACCCGCGCTGGGAGCGCTACCAGGACATCAACGATGTGGAGCAGCACATCAAGGACGAGATCGAGCACTTCTTCGTCCACTACAAGGACCTGGAGCCGAACAAGGAAGTTACCGGCTCCGGCTGGGGCGACAAGGCTGAGGCAGAGAAGATCCTCGAAGAGGCTAAGGCTCGCTTCAAGTAAGCCGCTGCGTTCCGCACGTTGAGGGACGTTTCGATCAAATAGGGCCCAAAATCCGAGGGTTTGAGAGGCTTTAGTTGATCGAAACGTCCTTTTTCTTTGTCACCGCGACAACTCCTCGTTCGTGACGTACGATTCGATCAAATAGGGGGCCGAAAACAGCGGTTTCTGGGGGCTTATTTGTTAGAAACGTACTCATCGGGGGCACATGAAAATTTTCGAGGGACGCGCGGGCACTCGCCGCGCGGCTAAGGGGCAAGCAATCAAGATTTGTCGCGGTCTGTATTTGTCTGCGGTGCCAACGCCGCGCGAGCTCGCTGAAGTCGTCTCGCGGCGTTGGCCAGACTCAGCCTTGGATGGCTATTCCGCCGCCCAGCAATATCTTGGTCAAGAACTGACTTTTCCGCTTCACTTTCTGCGCGCAGGAACGATGGCATCAAGCACGTATTTTCGCAGCCGACGAGCACGGCCCAAGGCGCTGGGCAGCATGAACGGGGTGAACGTCTGCAGCCCGCTGCAGTGCGTTGAGGCGATGGAGCACGAGGATGCCGTGGCCTTCATCGAGGCCTTCTTCGCTGGGCCGCACGGGCGCTCGCGCATCGAGACCGAGCAGCTGGACTTTTGCCGCCTGCCCAAGCACACGCGTGAGGTGTTGGAAAAGGCCATCGTCGGGGCGGATAGCAAGCCGGAGCGCGACCTCACCCGGGGTCTCGAGCCCCACGTCAAAGTCCGCAACAACGTGCGGATTGGACCCTACCGCTGGGACCTGCTCCTAGAGGAACACAAGGTGGCCATCGAGGTGGACGGATACGCCTACCACAAAGGCGAGAACCGGCAGCGCTTCGAAATCGACCGCCAGAAGCTTAACGACGCCATCCAGCGCGGCTACCGGCCCCTCCACTTCACCGCCGCCACAATTGAGCATCACCTTGACGTCGCGGTTCACCAGGTTCTCGCGGTCATCAAAGGGCGGGGCGAGCTGGTTCCTCCGCCGTGGAAGTGGCATCATTACTGGCGGTGGGAAGGCGAACGTTGCGGCTAGGTGGCCGCAACGTACTTAGGAGCCGCAACGTGCTTAGGAACCACAGTGGGAGGCAAGCCAACCATCGAGCTCCGATTCCGGGGCATCGGGGGCGATGGGGTCCTCGGCGAATTCCTCGCCCGTGCGCGCCTTGTCTTTGGCCGTGGTGAGCATGAGCGAGCGGCCATCCGGATAATCCAGAACCACGTTCGCAGAGGCGTAACCGGCGGTCGGATCGCCGAAGGTGCGCACGTTATCCAGGCCGCGGAAGGCCAGGAGGGTGGCCTCTCCGGAGGACGCGGTTTCGTCGTCGGTGAGCACGGCGACGGGGACCTCAAGCTTGCCGCCCGATGTGGTGGTGGGCGTGCCACCGCCGGTGACAGAGTTGCCGTCGATGGTGACCTCTGAGGTTCCCATGCGGCTGACGAAGGAGAGCGCGGGGCCGTCCGGCAGCAGCGGGCTGAGCCCCGCGTACATGGGCCCCATGTCACCGCCGCCGTTGCCGCGCAGGTCCACCACGGCAGCGCACGCCTCCGGGTGGGCAGTCAGGCCTTGAGCCAAGGTATCGGCGTAGGCCTGGCCGTCAGCGTGGCGGCCAATCGACGGCACGGTGGCGCGCAAGACGCCGTCGTCAAAGTCGACGGAGGGATCGGTTCCCTCGATGGCCTTTTCTTTTTCGGCGCTAAAGACGCTGGAGTGCTTGCCGCCTGCGGCGTCAATGGCGGCATCGAGGAGATCCGGGTTCGTGGGGTCCTCCTTAAAGGCCTCACGGGCGCGCTGGAATTCTTCGCTTTCGCCGTAAATGCCGGTGAAAGCTGCGGTGTCCACCATCGCGGTATTGATGCGCTTCTCGCTGGCGTTGAAGAGGAATACGGGTTTGCCCGCAAACACCCCGCCATAGGAGGGGCCGAAGAAGTACACGGCCGCGACCACGGCGATGAGAGCAACGACGAACAGGCCACCGAAGATTTTCAGTACCGTTTTCATTCTTTTCGCCGTCCCGTGCGCAACACGTAACCGCGGAGAGGCTCCACAATCACGATGGCAAGGAGCGTAACCAGCCAGCCCACTGCCAAGAAGCCGAAGGCCATGAGCAGGCGGGCGAGTACATTGACGTCGCTTGACTCGACGCTGGAGAAGAACATCAGCGAGGCAATCCCGCCGCCAAAGAGGAAGCCGAAGAAACTCAATCCCACGACGGGCCCCATGACCGCAAGCGCGCCGGACCGGAACTGGAAGCCACGCGGCACGCCCATGAGATCCAGGGAGCGGATGAGCTCCTTGTCCTCAAAAATGCCGGAGACCTGCCCCAGGATGATGGACATGGTGGTCAGCGTGAAGCCAAAGATGAGGGTCAACACGACACCGGTGGAGATGTCTTTGAACACCACGTTCGTTCCGGGGTCTTCCTTGAGCGACAGAGCCAGGGCATCGGAGCCCAAGGGCGCGGTAACGAGGAATCCCGCCAAGTAACCGAAGAAGCCGATGGCAGCACTCCGCCTCCACGCGGGGCGCGCATTACCCGCCACGCGCTGGCAGGCCACGAAGTGCGCGGTACCCGGGAAGAGGGACAAGATGTGCGCGCCGAGCTGCAGGATGAAGGGAGCGATGAGGTTGATGCTCATCAGCATGCCGAACATAACCACGATGACCATAGCGGTGGGCGGGCCCGCCTTGCCGAAGAGGAAAGCCCCGCCGACCGCCACGATGACAAGGAAGACGATGGCGCGCCACCAGCGGTAAGCCGCGGGCATCTGACGCTTAGCCACGCCCAGCGGGCTCACCCGCACCCGGCGCATGCCGACGAGTGCTGCACCGATGGCCAGCAGAAAGAGCACGCCGGCCACGGCCAGATAACCCCACCAGGGCAGCAGAATCTCAGGCAAAGAAATGGAGCGCATCTGGAAGTCCAGCTGGGTGAAGACCGGCGCGATGAGCTGGCTGATCAGCCCGCCGAGCACGATGCCAATGATGGCTTGCAGGCCCGTCTCCACGATGGCCATGCGCTCCACCTGGCGGGAGCTCAATCCCAACAGGCGCAGGGTGGCCAGGCGCTGCTCCCTGCCTGAGGCGCCGAGGACAGCGGCTTGGGCTGTGAGGTTAAACAGCGCCGGAAGAATGAAGGCGCAGGCCAACAGGGCCAGAGCAAACCACGAATACAGGAAGAACTCAATCTCGTTGCCGAAGGGCTCCTTGAGAGCCGGGGCGGCGTCCTCGACGTGCTGGGCGCGTTCCCAGAACATCCAGGTGCCACCCGCAACCAGGAAGGCGATGGCGGAACCAATGGTCAGGCTCACAATCGCCAGCACCGAGACAATTCCAGTACCGGAGCGCGCGCGTATCGATTCGCGCTGCAGGTCAAAGACCAAGGTTGCGGTGTTCATCGAATCACCCCAAGGCGGCGGTCGTCGTGGATGATGCCATCGCGAATCTCCACGCGGCGCTGCATCCAGTCGGCCACCTTCGGGTCGTGCGTGACCATGACCAGGCTCGCACCCGACTGGCGCACGATGGTGGTGAGCATCTGCATGACCTCATGGCCGGTGGACTGATCCAGCGCACCGGTCGGCTCGTCGGCGAAGACAACGCCCGGGTTCGCCACCAGCGCACGCGCGATGGTCACGCGCTGGGCCTGGCCACCGGAGACCTGCGCCGGGCGGCGGTCCGCCAGGCCGCCCAGGCCCAGCTGGTCCAACAGCTCCAACGCGCGCTTGCGGGCGGCACTCCGCCCCATACCGTTAAGCATGGCGGGCAGTGCCACGTTATCCACGTTGCTCAGCTCCGGCAGGAGCTGACCATCTTGGAAGACGAAGCCGAAGTTGCGAAGGCGGAGGCGGGAGCGGGGGGCGTCGGAAAGCGCGGAGAGCTCCTCGTCCCCGTAGCGCACGCTGCCGTGCGTGGGGGTGAGCACTCCGGACATGCAGTGCAGCAGCGTGGACTTGCCGGAGCCAGATGGCCCCATGACGGCCACGAGCTCGCCCGGTTCAATGTCGAGGGAGATTCCAGCGAGCACCGGGCCGCCGCCGAAATCCTTGGTGATGTCTGTCAGGGAAAGTGTCTTTGCCATGTCTCTCATTCCACCGTGAAGGGCCCGCAGAAAGAACAGCCCTAGCGTTACTCTTTACGGTAGTGCCAGCGCTACCCCTGCCATCGGTGGCGCCCGTTATGCTGTGAACCGTGTTCCGAAGAAAGCCCCAGACCACCCACGAACAGCAGCAAGCGGAGAAGATTGCGCAGCTCACGGCCTCGCGCCGCGCCATCGCAGATGCCTATGAGGTGGAGCGCGCCCGCATCGAGCGCGACTTGCACGACGGCGCGCAGCAATACCTCGTGGCTGCGAGTATGAAGCTGGGCGAGGCGCTTCTCGACGCCCCCTCTGACCTCACCGAGCTCCTCACCGCCGCCAAGCAGGACGTGGACCGCGGCCTGAATTCCCTGCGTACGACGGTGCACGGCATCCATCCACAGGTCCTGCAGGATCACGGTCTCGTTGCCGCGCTTGCCGACGTCTCCTCTTCCCACGGCCCCCACGTCAGCGTCTTCGCCCCGCATCCGCTGCCGGAGCTCTCCGCCTCGGTGCTGGCGTGTGGCTATTTCTTCGGTGCGGAGGCGTTGACCAACGCGGCGAAGTACGCGCCGGGCGCCCCGGTTTCTGTTTTGGTGACCGCGGATGCCTCATTAAAGATTGCGGTGGTGGATGAGGGCCCAGGCGGCGCACAGGTGGTACCCGGCCACGGCCTGTCAGGGATGGCCGAGCGACTTGCTGCCTTTGGCGGGGAGATGACGCTATCCTCGCCCCCGGGCGGCCCGACCAGGGTGGCGTGCTCGATTCCTCTTCTTCTCGATCGCGGACAGTCAGGAGTTTAAAAAATGAGCTTAAGGATTGTGGTAGCGGATGATTCCGCCATTCTGCGCGAGGGCCTCGCGGGCCTTTTGGAGCGCCGCGGCCATTCAATTGTGGGCCAGGCAGATTCCGCCCCTTCGCTCGAGGCCGTGGTAGACCAACTTCGGGATGAACTTCCGGACATCGTCATCACGGACGTGCGCATGCCGCCGGGCATGGGCGACGATGGTTTGAAAGCCGCCGTGAACTTAAGAAACGCATACCCGGGTCTGCCCGTTATGGTGCTCTCTCAGTATGTGGCCCCCGCATACGCGGTCGAGCTCTTCGACTCCCCCGATGCCGGCACCGGCTACCTGTTGAAGGACCGCGTCTCCGAGGTGCGCGACTTCCTGGCCAGCTTGGACGTGGTGGCCCAAGGCGGCACCGTCATCGACCCCACCGTGGCGCAGGCTCTCATGAGCTCCGGGCGCAGCGGCCTGGGCGAGCTCACCCCGCGCGAGCGCGAGGTGCTTGAACTCATGTCCCGCGGCAAGTCCAACAAAGACATCGCCGCCGAGCTCGTCCTTTCTTCCGCCGCGGTGGCCAAGCACGTCTCCAATATCTTCACCAAGCTGCGTTTAGATCCCAGCGAGGACAACCGCCGCGTGAAAGCCATTCTGGAGTACCTCTCAGCGCACCGCTAAAGCCCGCGCCCGCCCACCGTCCACACGAGCGCCCTGACAGAGACCATCCACAGGATCCCAAGGAAACTGTGACGCAAGACGCATAAGCTTGTCCGTGCCCTTACCCAACCCACTCTGGAAGGACCCCGCTTAATGGACGTGCAGCTCAACATCGTGCGCTTTAACCGAGAAAAGATTGCTGACCATGACTATTTTCTGGAGTTAATTCAGACGGAAGGGCTGGACTCCTTCCGGAAGCCGGATCCAGAAATGGAAGAAGCATCGGCCGCACTCTCCAAACTCTTCGGACAGGACGTGCCCGCGCATTCGGCCGTCACGGTCACGATGGATTCGAGCGATTTAGAGCTCCAAGAAAAGCTAGCTTTGCTGGCGTATTACCACGGCTTGACTGTCTTCATTGGAACCACGGACATCCTCTTTAATGCGACTGGAATCCCCACGAGCAGCAATGGCCTTTCCTCAATCAGGAACTGCATGGGAACTATGTGGCGACAGGTCAGCAGACCTATGCTTGATCGCGCCTTTGAGGACGCCCTGCGCCTGCCGGTGTCCGAACAGACGTGGATTCAGGTAGCCAACTATGGCTCGGAAGAACGAAGCTACGGCCTCGAAATATCCATGCACCTGCGCGCAAGCGGGCAGTTCGAACTGATATGGTCCAGCCTCCCTCCAGAGGCCACTGAACCGGTATTCCGCACGCTCACTGTCGATACTTATGAAGAAGCACGAGAGATTCTGCTTTCTTTCAGCGACCACAACCCGTTGATCGAAGAACTTGCGTGGGAACCGTTGCCTCAACGTGAATCTAAGCCAATCCTGGATGCTTCAGTCCGCCACGAAACACCCTGGCGCCGGCTGGACGCAGTGAAGGAGCTCCCCGCAGGCGTGATGGTCCACCTACACAAATGGCCAACGTTTTCCCTGGCCTACGGCCGCAATGCTCAAGGACAGTGGACCGCGAAGGTTTACGATAACCTCGGCACCGACAATGTGCAGACCTTCGACATCGCAGACGAAGTCATCGCAGTGGCGGAGCACTATTTGGACGGCAACGGCGAGATGATTTCCACGGTCTTCCCGGACTCTTCATCTTCGGATCCGGCACCGTACACCACGGTCACCGCAATGGAGCTTCCGGAGCGCGAGGAGCAGTGGACAGAAGCATCAGTATGCATGATGCACCGCATCCGTGCTGACCATAATGGCGAGCCCAGCCCTCGGATGCAGAAATATATTGAGAGGATTAACTCAAAGCTCGGAAGCGAAATCCTCCTCGCCGAGGAGCACGTGGAGGCACAAGCACTCACTCGGCTGCTCATCCCTGCCGACGTCAGGTCGGTCACGATAGAGAGGCTTACTCATCTGGCGCAGGATCATGGCATTTCGCTTGTTGTCGACGATTCCCTGGCACTGTACAACCCGTCGGGCAAGCCGCTTCCGGGGGCTGAGAGCTGCCAGTTGAAGCTACTCGCGGATAAGTTGTATGTGAACACCTGGGAGGTGGCTACATCCTCCTCCGTACTCGAAGCGGGGCTTCGCCTCTTCACAGGATGGAGGCTTGAGGTTCGATCCGGGAGTCAGGTGGACTTCCAAGAGCGTTATACCTTGGAAACAACCTATACAGGCGACAACGTTTCGCTTGACCTTGTCACCCCCGACGGGAACCTACACGAAATCCCATCCATCCCACTGCCCCTTGCTCTGGATTTGATGGTTGAATTCACCTACTCCCCGGCGCAGTTGGTGGACAAAGTGAATTGGCAAGATCAGAAGTCGTCCTCAGATATCCCTGAGGAAGAGCGCTTCATGGTCAACGCCACGGTCTTCGGCTCAGCTGCGTATCTTTTCAACGATGACCTTCTCGAGGCAGTTCGCCAGGACGGCTTCCCCGAAGTGGGAGCGTGGGTAGCGGCCTTTGACCGAATAGTCCCGGGCGACTACTGCCAGGTCGACCGCGTGCAACCCTCAGAAACAGGAGCGGCACGCTACCTCGTCGAATGGGGCCACAACAACGGTGAGGAAGAAAACTTCCAGATGCTCCTTGAGGACATCGACGAAGCCTTGTCCCTCCTTGAACGGTTTGTGAACGGGGACCGCGCAGAGTTTGAAGCTCTTCCGTGGACGCGACGAGTGGAGTAACAACACTAGGCCCTATGCGTGACTAGGGTATGGGGCATGAGAAACGTAACGCCACAGGAAGTACCTGAGAACGCCCAGCTTATCGACGTCCGCGAGGACCACGAGTGGAACACCGAGCACGCCCAGGGCGCCACGCACATCCCGATGGGCGAACTAGTTGATCGCATCGACGAGATTGACCCGGACCAAGACATCTACGTCATCTGCCACCTAGGCGGGCGCAGCATGCAGGTCTGCCAGTACTTGGAGCACACCAAGGGCTGGGACGTCATCAACGTCGAGGGCGGCACGGATGGTTGGAAAGCACAAGGCTGCCCTATGGTTTACCCAAACCACTAGTGGTACCATTTGCGGTACCATACAGGTGTGGTTTCCAAGATAGAAAAGATCCTCACAAAGATGCGGGCCTCACGGACAAACGTCCGCTTCTCAGAGCTGCAACTTGTGTGTGACTTCTATTTCGAACGCCAAGAAAGCGCCGGAAAGAAGCGGCGTGGAACTTCGCACATCGTTTATAAAACCCCATGGCAGGGAGACCCCCGAGTCAATATCCAAGAGGGCCACAACGGGAAAGCGAAGCCCTTTCAGATTCGCCAAGTTTTAGCCGCCATCGACCGCCTCCCCTAGGAGCAGATCATGAATCTCGCAGACAAATACACCTACCAAACCGCTTGGTCAGAAGAAGATGGCGAGTTCGTTGCCACAGTCCTAGAGTTCCCTTCCCTGTCATGGCTGGATGCTACTGCGACCACCGCAGAAGCCGAGTTGCGCAGCGTCGTCGAAGAAACTCTAGAAGATATGCAACGCAACAATGAACACATCCCAGAACCATTCGGACAGCGAAGCTACTCGGGGAAGTTCAACCTCCGCATACCTCAGTCACTTCACCGAGACCTGACCATCGAAGCAGAACGGGAAGGCGTTTCTCTCAACACACTCATCGTGCAGAAGCTAGCCTCAGCCTGAAACTAGTGGGCCACAACCCATAATTTAGGCATGCCACCGTAGGCGCGTTAGAATCATCGGCATGCCTTCATTGAATTCTGTTTCCATCCCTACCGCACTCCTGGAGTCCCCCTCCTTCCAGCTGGAGCGCCTCCGCCGCCGCACCCGCGAAGGCGTCGAGGCCGCGCTGCAAACACAGCGGACTACCTTGCGCGAATACTGGGTGCTCACCTGCCTCGTTGCAGAGACCGCGTCCTCCCAGTCCGCCCTGTCGGAAACCCTGGCCATCGACGCCTCCGACATGGTGCGCCTCCTCGATTCACTGGAGTCCCGCCATTGGGTCAAGCGTGAGCGTGACTCCAAGGACCGCCGCCGCCAAATCATTGCCTCCACCAAGAAAGGCACCAAGGCCCACAAGGAGCTTGCGGTCTTGGTGGCGAAGGCGGAGGACGAGGCCCTCGACGAGTCCACCAACAAGCAGCTCAAGCACCTGCGCAAGCTGGCCACCGCCATCATCGCGGCCGACGCGCCCGGTGATGCAGAAAGCAGTGATGCCTAAATGACGGAGCCCGATAATCTTCCTAGTACCGGAGGCCGCCACGCCCTCCAGGCGGACGAGCCCGAGACCCCAGCAATGCCCGAGGTTCCCGCGCACTACCTCCTAGGTTCCGAGGCCGCACCGGCGCGCACCCTGTGGGACGTCGTGCGCACCACAGCAGAGAACTACCCCGAGGCTGCCGCCCTGGATGACGGTGAGATCCTGACCTACGCCGAGCTGCTTGCCGACGTCTCCGCCTGGGCCACCGAGCTCCACGCCAGCGGTGTGCGGCGCGGAGACCGCATCGGCATCCGCATGACCTCCGGCAAGCGCGAGCTCTACCTGGCCATCCTGTCCACGCTCGCCGCCGGCGCGGCCTACGTGCCCGTCGACGCCGACGACCCCGATGAACGCGCCGAGATGGTCTTCGGCGAGGCCGACATCGACGGTGTCTTCACCGACGAGGGCTTCCGCATGCTCCGGGAAACATCAGCCTCCCGTAGCGGCGAAGGCGACACCACCCCCTTCGACGAACCGCGTCCAGAAGACACCGCGTGGATCATCTTTACCTCCGGTTCTACGGGCAAGCCCAAGGGCGTGGCGGTGAGCCACCGTTCCGCGGCCGCCTTCGTTGACGCCGAGGCAGCCCTCTTCCTGGCGGATAACCCGCATGGCCCGCTCGGCCCGGACGACCGCGTTCTCGCGGGACTCTCCGTAGCTTTCGACGCCTCCTGCGAGGAAATGTGGCTGGCCTGGGGCCACGGTGCTTGCCTGGTCCCGGCCCCGCGCTCCCTAGTGCGCTCCGGCATGGACCTAGGCCCCTGGCTCATTCGCCGTGACATCACGGTGGTCTCCACCGTGCCAACCCTGGCTGGCCTGTGGCCCGCCGAGGCCCTGGATAATATCCGCCTCCTCATCGTCGGCGGCGAAGCCTGCTCCCAGGAGCTGGTGGACCGCTTAGCCACCGAGGACCGCGAGATGTGGAATACCTACGGCCCCACCGAGGCTACCGTCGTAGCCTGCGCGCAACGCATGCTGCCGGACCAGCCCGTGTCGATCGGGCTGCCGTTGAAGGGCTGGGACCTGGTGGTCGTCGACAAGCACGGCGTCCCCGTGAACACCGGTGAGGTGGGCGAGCTCGTCATCGGTGGCGTGGGCCTGGCCGCCTACCTGGACCCGGTCAAGGACGCGGAGAAGTACGCGCCGCTGGAGTCCCTGGGCTGGGAGCGCGCCTACCGCACAGGTGACCACGTGCGTCTTGAAGAGGACGGCCTGTACTTCGTGGGCCGCGTTGATGATCAGGTGAAGATTGGCGGCCGCCGCATCGAGCTCGGTGAGGTGGAGGCCAACGTGGCGGCCCTTCCCAACGTGTATAACTCCGCCGTGGCCGTGCAGAAGACACCGGGCGGCGAGTCCGTGCTCGTCGGTTACGTCTCCCTGGATGACCCGGATGCAGGATTCGACCACGAGGCGGCGCACGTCCGTCTCGCGGAATCCATGCCGGCGGCGCTCGTCCCCCGCATCTGCGTCATGGATGAGCTGCCGATTCGCACCTCCGGCAAGGTGGATAAGAAGGCCCTGCCGTGGCCACTGCCCGGCGTGGGTGTGGAGGCATCCGGCCTCAACCCCACCGAGCAGTGGTTGGCGGAGCTGTGGGTGGACACCCTGGGCGTGTCCGTCGAGGACGTCAACGCCGACTTCTTCTCCCTCGGCGGCACCTCGCTGGCCGCGGCGACCCTGGTCGGCCGCATCCGCGAGCGCTTCCCCACCGTGGCCGTGCGTGACCTCTACGACCACCCTCGCCTGGGCTCGCTCGCGGAGCAGCTTGCCGACGCCGAATCCGTCGAGGACTCCGGCCCCGCGCGCGAGGTGAAGCCCGTCGGCGCCGGCACGCGCATCGCGCAAACACTCATCCAGATCCCCGTGATGACGCTGGCCGCCACGACGTGGCTGGCCTGGCTGCTGCTGGGCTCCAACCTGGCGAACCTGCTCGGCGTGGACTGGGCCATGACCACCCCGTGGTGGCTGGTGGCCATCCTGCTCATTGTGTTCGTCACCCCGGTTGGGCGCATCCCGCTGGGCGGTTACGGCGCGCGGCTTATCACCGCCGGCATCACGCCTGGCGAGTACCCGCGCGGCGGTTCCACGCACCTGCGCATTTGGGCCGCTGAGCGCTGGGTTAATGCCATAGGCGCCAGCTCCCTGGCGGGCGCTACCCGCGTCAATAACTATGCCCGCGCCTTGGGCGTGAAGATTGGCCGCGGCGTGGACCTTCACTCATTGCCACCCGTCACCGGCCTGCTGACCTTGGGCAAGCACGCCGCTATCGAACCGGAAGTGGACCTCACCGGCTACTGGCTGGACGGCGACATCCTCCGCGTCGGTGCCATCGAGGTCAAGGAAGGCGCGCGCGTGGGTGCGCGCTCCACGCTGCTGCCGGGCACCGTCGTGGGCAAGTACGCCCACGTAGAGGCCGGCTCCACCGTGACGGGGCGCAAGAAGGTCAAGGACGGCCAGCGCTGGTCCGGCTCCCCCGCCAAGAAGGTGGGCCGCTCCAAGCACCGCTTCCCGTCCCATGCCCCGAAGCGCCGTCCGCTATGGGTTCCTGTGTATGACTTCACGTCCGTCCTGCTAGCCGTGCAGCCCATTGTGGCGCTGGCGGTCGGCGCGGCTGTCGTCGTTAGCCTCATCGCGCTGACCGATGGCTCCGCCTTCGTCGGCTCCATCTTCTTCGCGCCGCTCGGCGCCCTGGTGGCATTTGCTACCTATATGCTGCAAACCTGGCTGGGCGTGTGCTTGCTTTCCATTGGCATCACGCCCGGTGTTGCACCGGTGCGCTCCGCCAAAGGTTGGCGCTTGTGGACCATCGAGAGGCTCATGGATGAAGCTCGCACTCAGCTCTTCCCCATCTATGCCTCGCAGCTCACCCCGGCGTGGCTGCGTTCGCTGGGTGCGACGATTGGCAAGGACGTGGAGATTTCCACGGCCGTCATGGTGCCCAAACTCACCGAGGTCAAAGACGGCGCCTTCCTGGCGGATGACACCATGATCGGCGGCTACGAGCTCGGCGGCGGTTGGATGCTCACGGGTGAGACCAAGGTGGGCAAGCGCTCCTTCGTGGGTAACTCCGGCATCACGGGTCCGGGCCGCAAGCTGTCGAAGAACTCGCTGGTTGCCGTTCTCTCGTCGACGCCGAAGAAGACTAAGTCCGGTGCCAACTGGTGGGGCTCCCCACCGGAGCGCATGCGCCGCGTCGAGGCCCACGTGGAGGGCGTGCAGGGCGAGTCCCTCACCTACTCCCCGGGCTTTGGGGTCAAGGCCGCACGCGGTGCGATTGAGACCATGCGCCTGTTGGCGCCGATGACCTCGGCCATGCTGCTGGCGGGGACCCTGGCATCGCTCTACGCGCTTGCCGACGCCCTCGGCATCGCCGCCGCCTGGGCCCTCGGCGGCCTCATCCTCATGGTGGCGGGCGCTATCGCGATGACGGTCACAGTAGCCGCGAAGTGGATCTGCGTGGGCACGCAGACCGCCGGCGACCACCCGCTGTGGTCTGCCTTCGTGTGGCTCAACGAGCTGCAAGATACCTTCGTTGAGGCGGTTGCTGCGCCGTGGTTCTTTAGCCACACCTATGGCATGGGTGAGATCAACCTGGGCCTGCGCGCGCTGGGCGTCAGGATTGGCCGCGGTGCGTGGATCGACTCCTACTGGTTCCCGGAGACCGATCTCTGCATCGTGGGCGACGGCGCATCCGTCGGCCCGGGCACCGTGGTGCAAACGCACCTCTTCCAGGACCGCGTGATGAGCCTGGACACCGTGACCATTAAGGCCGGCGCGACACTTGCCTCACATTCGGTGGCGCTGCCCGCCTCAGTCATTGGCAGCGTGGCGACGGTGGGCCCCGGCTCCCTGGTGATGCGCGGCGATCAGGTCCCGAGCAATTCCGTTTGGCAGGGCAACCCGATTGAGCCCTGGAAGAAATAGGAAAACAGAGAACTATAGGCAGCCCCCCGCCCCCCGCTTGCGCTGTACGCAAACGCGTACAGCGCAAGCGGGGGTTCCCGTTTCATTAGCATCATTTGCCTGCAGAATAAGCGCTGCGTCCCGACCCGCCGGGTGTTACTCTGAAAGAGAAACTGAAGCATGTTCAAGCCACGGTTTCGGTCTCACACTAACCCTCTAGCTCGCAAGGAGTTCAATAACAATGATCGGCACGCTCCTCTCATCTTTCGGCCTCTACAACGTTCTCACTCGCTTGGGCCACATGGCAGAAATCCCGGCTATCGAGAACTTCGTACAGTCCTTCCACGTTTAATCTTTCCCCCGCATAATTTCTAATTCTCTCAAGGAGACTTTTCTTATGGGCACCGTAGCAACCATCATCAGCTCCATCTTCGGTTCCGTCGCTAGCGCCGTTGGCCTTGGCCTTTCTTCCTTCGGCCTGTACTCCCTCTTGCTGGAAACCGGCCGTATCGCGCCGATTGCTCAGCTTGAGGCCCTCTTCTAAACCGACCAATACCAAAGCCCTAGCCCAGAAGTTGGGCTAGGGCTTTATTTCTATCTGTGGGAAGGGGCTAGGCCCCTCCCGCGGGATACGCTACTTAGTCACCGATCTGGTCGCGTCCGCGCTTCACAATCTTGTCATCCACCTGGCCAACGACCTCGTGGTCCTTGTTGGTGTATTCAAACTTGGAAAGCACGTAGCGCATCGCGTTGATGCGGGCACGCTTCTTGTCATTGGACTTAATGGTGATCCAGGGAGACTCTTCAGTGTCGGTGTAGCGGAACTGCTCCTCCTTCGCGCGGGTGTAATCATCCCACTTATCCAAGGACGCCAAGTCCATGGGCGAAAGCTTCCACTGACGGACCGGGTCGATCTGGCGGATGGCGAAGCGGGTGCGCTGCTCCTTGCGGGTCACGGAGAACCACAGCTTGGTCAGCGAAATACCAGAGCCGAGAATCATGTTCTCCAGCATCGGCACCTCGCGCAGGAACTCTGCGTGCTGGGACTCCGTGCAAAAGCCCATGACGCGCTCCACGCCGGAGCGGTTGTACCAGGAGCGGTCGAAGAAGACGATTTCGCCGCCACACGGGAAGTGTTCGATGTAGCGCTGGAAGTACCACGAGGTGGACTCGCGCGGGGAGGGCTTCTCGAGTGCTACGGTGCGGGCACCACGCGGGTTGAGGTGCTCGTTGAAGCGCTTGATGGTGCCGCCCTTACCAGCGGCGTCGCGGCCTTCGAAGAGAATGATGTGGCGCTGGCCGGTTTCCTTGGTCCAGTTCTGCCACTTCAGCAGCTCAATCTGCAGGGAGCGCTTAATGGACTCGTACTCGTCACGCGTCATGCGCTCCTCGTACGGGTAGTTCTCGCGCCAGGTTTCAACCGGTGAGCCATCCGGCATGATGAGTGAGGGATCGTCCTCATCGGAGTCATCGACGACGTAGCCGTCGGTCTGCGCAAGGTCGATCTCGGGGAGTTCGTCGTCTTTAATGTCAGCCATACCATTAATTCTATCTAGGAAGCAGGCATCTGGCTCGATAAAACGATTTGGAGCCGCGCAATTTACCCCCATAATGCCCGACAGGCGGCAGCCGCCACCCAGAATGTACGTTTCTAACAAACAGTGCCCCCAGAATTCGAGAATCTGGGGGCTTATTTGATCGATCCGTACACGCCACCGCCATGGCCAGGCGGGCGGGCAGGTTCTGGATACAGGAAACCCCGCTGCCCAAATGGGTCAGCGGGGTCAACGCTTAGTTCTGCGTGAGCAGCGTGGTGCTTAGAGCAGGCCGATCAGCTTGGAAGCGCCGTCAGCCATGGTGCCCAGACCGTAGAAGATGTTGAGCAGGAGGCCGATGATGCCGGTGGAAGAAAGGGTACCCATTTGAAATCTCCTTGGGATTGAAAGTGTGTGTTTAGTGCTTCCCTATGAAGGGAGCGAGCTTACTTCTTGGAGGACAGGCCCTCGAGAGCGGAGGTGTCCGGCTTAACGTCGTAGTTGTCGGCGGTAGCAGCGCCGGAGATGAGATCGAAGACGCTAGCGAAGCCGGTGAAGAGCTTCTTGATACCGTCAGCGAAGTCAGCGAAGTTGCCGAGCTGGTCACCGATGAAAGAAAGATCCATTGTGGTCTCCTCTTGTGAAGGCCGGGTCAAAAATGCCCGGAGGGGTTTGCAGTTTGCAGACACCCTCAACGGGCGTCACACGGAACTATTCTGGCACACCTCCCCGACTTTGCAAGTGCATTCGCAAGTGATTTTCCGCGTAAAGCACTGTAAAAATCGGGCCTTCACCGCACGTATTTTATTCACCATTTGTTAACCTAGGCAGCAACAATGCGCCTATCTGCACAAATAAACGACGGTGGGTTTCCTGCCTCAAAAAATCTTCGTCGAAACGTAACGCAAGCCCCTAAAACTGCGATTCATAGGACCGATTTACGGGGTAAACTCGCGACATTTTTCTCGCGATCGCATCGCGTTTTACCCCTATCCGGGGGAGCTAAAGGATACAAAAGGGTATCAAGACGAAGAAAGCTCCCCACGGTCAACCGTGGGGAGCATCTATTTTGCTAGTAGCTGAGGCCGCAAGGAACCTCAGCCCAGGGAGTAATGGACTAGAAGCCCATACCGCCCATTGCGTCAGCGTCCGGCATGCCAGCGCCTGCACCAGCCGGCTCCGGCTTGTCAGCCACAACCGCCTCAGTGGTCAGGAACAGAGCCGCGATGGACGCGGCGTTCTGCAGAGCAGAGCGGGTGACCTTGACCGGGTCATTGATGCCCGCAGCCATCAGGTCCACGTACTCGCCAGAAGCGGCGTTGAGGCCCTGGCCAGCCGGCAGGGACGCAACCTTGTCGGCAACAACGCCCGGCTCCAGGCCAGCGTTCTGAGCAATCTGCTTCAGCGGAGCAGACAGTGCCTCGCGGACGATCTTGACGCCGGTTGCCTCGTCACCGGTGAGGTCGGAGAGGGAATCCAGCACCTCAGCAGCCTGAAGCAGAGCCACGCCGCCGCCGGCGACGATGCCCTCCTCAACAGCAGCCTTGGCGTTGCGCACGGCATCCTCGATGCGGTGCTTACGCTCCTTGAGCTCAACCTCGGTAGCGGCACCAACCTTGAGGACTGCCACACCGCCGGCCAGCTTGGCCAGGCGCTCCTGCAGCTTCTCGCGGTCGTAGTCGGAATCGGAGTTCTCGATCTCGGCGCGGATCTGCTTGATGCGGCCGTCGATCTGCTCCTGGGAGCCAGCACCCTGAACGATGGTGGTCTCATCCTTGGTCACGACAACCTTGCGTGCCTGGCCGAGGTACTCGAGCTCGGTGGTCTCCAGGGAGAGGCCGACCTCCTCGGAAATGACCTGGCCGCCGGTGAGGATAGCCATGTCCTGCAGGGTGGCCTTGCGGCGGTCACCGAAGCCCGGAGCCTTCACAGCAACAGACTTGAAGGTGCCGCGGATCTTGTTGACCACGAGGGTGGACAGGGCCTCGCCCTCAACATCCTCAGCGATGATCAGCAGCGGCTTGCCGGTCTGCATAACCTTCTCCAGCAGCGGCACGAGGTCCTTGATGTTGGAGATCTTGGAGGAGACGAGCAGGATGTACGGATCCTCAAGGACTGCCTCCTGGCGCTCCATATCGGTAGCGAAGTAACCGGAGATGTAGCCCTTGTCGAAGCGCATACCTTCGGTGACCTCGAGGTCAACGCCGAAGGTGTTGGACTCCTCAACGGTGATAACGGAATCCTTGTTCACGGAGCCGTTGCCCACGGTGTACATAGCCTCAGCGATCTTCTCGCCGATTGCCGGGTCAGCAGCGGAGATACCTGCGGTGGTAGCGATCTCTTCCTGGGTCTCTACTTCCTTCGCGGAGGAGAGCAGGGAGTCTACAACCTTCTTGGTGGCGGCCTCGATGCCGCGCTTGATGCCCATCGGGTTGGAACCAGCGGCTACGTTGCGCAGGCCCTCACGAACAAGCGCCTGTGCCAGAACGGTAGCGGTGGTGGTGCCGTCACCGGCGACGTCATCGGTCTTCTTGGCAACTTCCTTGACCAGCTCAGCGCCGATCTTCTCGTACGGGTCCTCGAGTTCGATCTCGCGCGCGATGGAGACACCGTCGTTAGTAATGGTCGGGGCGCCCCAGGACTTCTCCAGGACGACGTTGCGGCCCTTGGGGCCGAGGGTGACCTTGACGGCGTCGGCAAGCGTGTTAAGACCACGCTCGAGGCCGCGACGTGCCTCTTCATCGAAGGCAATGATCTTTGCCATGTGTTTGTGCTCCTTAAGCTTTGTTGAGGACGACACTCACGTCTGATCTATGACGGACGCCCGCGACGGCACGGCTGGCGAGTGTTCTCCAGCCCCAACCACATAGATGACTCTGTTTATTTCTGGCACTTGCCATGTGGAAGTGCTAGCGACCATTCTGGCACTCAGACCTAGCGACTGCAAGGTTCAACACGAACGCTATAAGCGAACGGGCGGTGCAAAAGCACCGCCCGTTAATACGAACCGCCCGCTAAATCGAACCGTCCATTAAACCGAAGCCCTAGCTCCGCTTAAGCCTCGGCCTTCTTCGCCGTCCACTTGTACGCCGCAGCAATGCCGCCAACGAAGAGGATGACGCCGACGATCTTGGCAGCGGTTCCGCCCTCGAAGATCTCCAGCGGGGACTCGCCGCCCGACGCCGCGATGATGCCGGCGTTGACCACGCCGAAGAGGGACTCACCGACGATGAGGCCAGTGGCCAGCAGCGTGCCCATGCGCTTAGCAAAGTCCGGCTTGGACTGGCGTGCCGCCCAGCGGTTGTAGAAGGCCCCCAAGATGGCGCCAATCGGAACCACAATCGTGATGGCCGCCGGCAGGTACATGCCCATGCCCACCGCCAGCGGGGACAGGGAGTACTTGTCGGTGAAGTGGCGCAGGCACTCGTCGACGATGATGATGACGGCGCCGATCGCCGCACCCAGACCGATGAGATCCCACGGCAACGAGTTATCAAAAATACCGGATGCCACCGAGGACATCAGCGCGGCCTGCGGTGCAGCCAGTGCGTCCTCACCGGCGCCCTCCATGCCCTGGAAACCAAAGCCGGTGAGCATGACCTGCAGAATCGGCGGAATCACCAAGGAGCCGAAGAGGACACCGATGATGAGCGCTACCTGCTGCTTCCACGGCGTCGCGCCAACCAGCTGACCGGTCTTGAGGTCCTGCAGGTTGTCATTGGAAATCGTCGCAATGCCGAAGACGATGGCCGCGGTAAACAGCGTGTAGGCCACCAGCGAGAGCGGCTCCGCATCCGTACCGCGCGTCACGGCGGCAATCAGCAATGCGGCGGTGATGACCGCGATGATGCCGATAGATGAGATCGGCGAGTTGGACGCACCAATGAGACCAGCCATGTAGCCACACACCGACGCGATAACGAGGCCCACAAGCAAGGTAAAGAGTACGGAGACCGTGATGAGGACGGCCATGTGGTCATGAATATCGGTGCCGCGCACGAAGTTCCACAGCAGCAGTCCAATCGGGACCATGAGAAGAAGGATCGTGCCAACGACATACGGTGCCGGAATATCGCGCTCCTCCACCGCCACCTGGTGGCCGTCCTTGCGGTTACGGGAGGAAGCGAAGGACTCAGCCATGCCCTTGACAATCGGACCGGAAATCTTGATCAGCGTCCAAATGGCGGCGATGGCCATGGTACCCACGCCGATGAAGCGGATCCTGTCGGAGAAGACCGTGTCGACGGTGTCCATGATCGTGGCCGGGTCACTCAGTGCCTCCCCACCGGTGAGGATGGGAAGCAGGATGAGGTAGGAAATGACCACGCCGACGAGCATGGCGATACCCACCGCCAAGCCCACGAGGTGGCCCACACCGACCAACGCCAGGGACAGGGAGGTGCCGAGCGTCGTCGCACCCGAGCCCAGCTTGAAATAGGTGGCCACCTCAGAGGCTGCAGCCTTCATCGCGGCAAGCAAAGCCATGACGGCGGAAAGGATGCCACCAAAGACGATGACGCGCAGGCCCTTCGCGTTTTCCTCGTGCGCGGCCTCGCCGTCCTCGCCGGAGCTATCGCCCACCTTGAGGACCTCGGCCGCGGCCACGCCCTCCGGGTAGGGCAGATCGGAGCCCGTCACCAGCGCACGGCGCAGCGGGATGGAGTACATCACGCCGAGCACGCCACCGATGGCGCACACCGCGGCGGTATCGACGAAGGAGAAGCCCTGCCAGTAGCCCACCATGACCAGGCCGGGGAGCACGAAGATGATGGCGGACAAAGTGCCGGCTGCCGACGCGATGGTCTGCACAATGTTGTTCTCTTTGACGTTGTGCCCGGCGAAGCGGCGCAGCACCGCCATAGAAATCACGGCAGCGGGAATGGACGTGGCAAACGTCAGACCCACCTTGAGGCCCAGATACACGTTGGCGGCGGTAAAAATGAGAGTGATGAGCCCACCAATGATGATGCCCCGGAGCGTGAGCTCGCGAACCGTGGACTGGGAACCTTCGGCGGTGGTAGTCGCCATGTCAGGTCCTTTCTAAAAGAATTTGGACTAGAACCATGAATACATTACTACCTAACGCTCGGCAGGCCGATTCGAGGATGCGAGTAGGTTGGAGGGCATGAGCAACATTTCTGAGTTTGTCAGCAACGACCGCGATACGATTTTCCAGCAACTCAAGGAGCTCGTCTCCTTCAATTCCGTCCACAACGAGCCGGGCCTCGAGGACCAGCCCGCGAAGGCTGCCGAGTGGGTTCAGGCCGCGCTTGTCGACGCCAACTTCACCCCCGAAGCCATCACCACCGCTGATGGTTCCACGGCGATCGTCGCCAAGCGCCCCGGCAAGGAGGGCGCGAAGACGGTGCTGCTGTACTCGCACTACGACGTGGTTCCTGCCGGAAACCCCGACGCGTGGGACTCCGATCCTTTCACCCTGACTGAGCGCGAGGGCCGCTGGTACGGCCGCGGCGCCGCGGACTGCAAGGGTAACGTGGCCATGCACCTCGCCGCGCTGCGCGCGCTCGACGCTCACGGTGGAACCGATCTCAACCTCACCGTGCTCATCGAGGGCTCTGAGGAACGCGGCGGCGAGGGCCTGTCCGCGCTCATCGAACAGCGCCCGGAGCTCTTCGCCGCCGACGCCATCCTCATCGCCGACGCCGGCAACGCCAAGGCAGGCGTGCCGACCCTGACCACCTCCCTGCGCGGCGGCTCCCAGATCAACGTCAAGGTCTCCACCCTCAACTCGGCTGTGCACTCCGGCCAGTTCGGCGGCGCGGCTCCCGACGCCGTCAAGGCCCTTATGCGTGCGTTGGATTCCTTAACGGATGAGTACGGCCGCACGACTATCGACGGCGTCGATTGTGAGGGCACCTGGCCGCTGGCCGAGGGCCAGGACACCGCCTACCGCGAGGAGGATTTCCGCGCCGACGCCCAGATGCTCGAGGGCACTGAGATCATGGGCGCGAAGGATCCGGCAGGCGCCACCGCCATCGCGGACATGATCTGGGCCCGCCCCGCCGTGACCGTGACCGGCTTTACCTCCACCCCGGTCTCCGAGGCGGTCAACGCCGTGCCCGCTACCGCCGAAGCCAACATCAACCTGCGCACCCCCGCCACCATGGATCCCCGCTCCACCGCGGAGGCAGTGGCCGAGCACCTGAAGAAGCACATTCCGTGGGGCGCGCACATCGAGGTCACCATCCTCGAGGCCAACCTGGGCTTCGAAACCGATCCGTCCAAGCCCGCCGTCGCCCTGCTCGGTGAGTGCCTGGGCGAGGCCTACGGTTCCGAGACCATCACCCAGGGCATGGGCGGCTCCATCCCGCTGACCGTGGAGCTGCAGGAGAAGCACCCGAACGCAGAGATTGCGCTCTTTGGTGTCGAGGAGCCGCAGTGCACCATCCACTCCGCTAACGAGTCGGTCGACCCGACTGAGATTGAGAAGATTGCGATCGCTGAGGCGCTCTTCCTCCAGCGTTTCGCTTAGGCGAAACGATCCCTGCCCGACCGCGCAATCCACTGGGCAGGGATCGTCTTCTTTTCAGTTGGCCGCTTGGCGACGTGGCGGAACGCCAACAGGAGACACAGATATAACTGTATGAAACGAAAATGTGAAAATTGGGATTTCAGACTGTATCGTGAGCACTAGTGAACGCCCGCCGCTGCGGTGGGTTTTGCCCAGTCCCCGACAAGGAAAGGACGCCACGCAACCTCGTGCTCACTCTCTTCAGCGCCTTGGTACTTACTACCATCGCCGCTCCATTCCTCCTTTTCTATCTCGGCCGCCGCGCCTTCGGCCTCCTTGCCGTCGTGCCCGCGGTGGGATTCTTCTGGGTGCTCCAACAGCTCACCACCGGAACGCTGCGCGACGGCAACCAGCTGGCATACGACCTCAACTGGATGCCCGCCGCGCACCTCAATATCAGCTTCCGCATGGACGCGCTTTCCGCGTTATTCAGCCTCATCATCTTGGGAGTAGGCGCGCTGGTCTTGCTTTATTGCTGGGGCTATTTCGACCATTCCCGGCGGCGCCTCGCCCTCTTCGGTGGCCAGATGGTGGGCTTTGCCACGGCCATGTATGGCTTGGTCATTTCCGATAATTTCCTGCTGCTCTACGTCTTCTGGGAAATCACCTCCCTGCTGTCTTTCCTCTTGGTGAGCTACTACGGCGAGCGTGCCTCGTCGCGTCGATCAGCGCAGCAGGCCCTCATGGTGACCGTTCTGGGCGGCCTCGCCATGTTGGTGGGTATCACCCTCCTCGGCCGCCAGACCGGCGCGTGGTCTTTCAGCGGTATCGCCGCCACCGAAGACCTCGCCAACACCCCCTACCTCACCGTGGCCATCGTGCTGATTCTCTGCGGTGCGCTCTCCAAGTCCGCCATCGCCCCGGCCCACTTCTGGCTGCCCGGCGCCATGGCCGCGCCGACCCCGGTCTCTGCCTACCTGCACTCCGCGGCGATGGTGAAGGCCGGCATCTACCTCGTCGCGCGCCTTGCCCCCTCGGTGCATGACATTTCTACCTGGCACCTCGTGGTCATCCCCCTTGGCGCTTTCACCATGTTGCTCGGTGGCTGGATGGCGCTCAAGCAGCGCGACCTGAAGCTGGTTCTGGCCTACGGTACCGTCTCGCAGCTGGGTTTTATCACCGCCATCATCGCCATCGGCTCCCGCGAGGCCATGCAGGCAGGACTGGCGCTGACCTTCGCGCACTCCCTCTTCAAAGCAGCGCTCTTCATGATCGTCGGCGCCATCGACCACTCGGCGGGCACGAGGGACATCGACAAGCTTGCGGGCCTGGGCAAGAAGAAACCCGCGCTGTACATCCTGGCCCTCCTCCCCGCGATGTCTATGGCCGGTATCCCGCCGCTGCTGGGCTTCGTGTCCAAGGAGGCCACGCTCGAGGCGATCATGCACGAGGAGCTCTTGGTCGGCATGCCGCGCAACATGCTGCTCGTGACGGTCGTCGTCGGCTCCGCGCTGACCATGGCCTATGCGCTGCGCTTCCTCTGGGGCGCGTTCTCCTCGAAGGGGCAGGAGGAGCCCTCTGAAGCGGTAGCGAATATGCACCACATCGGCCCCTTCCTGTGGATCCCGCCGACGGTACTGACTCTGCTGACCATCTTCTTTGGTCTGCTGCCGCTGCCTTTGTCCCACGGCATCACGCAGCACCTGGACAACACCTTTGGCGCGAAGCACGCGTCCGAACTAGCGCTATGGCATGGCTTCACCATCCCGTTGCTGCTCTCCGTGGTCATCATCGTCGCCGGTTCTCTCCTGCACTGGCAGCGCCAAGCCCTCACGAAGGCCCAGTTCACCTACCCGGCCTTGGGCTCGGCCGATGACTCCTACGACGCCGTCATCAACGCCCTGCGCCAACTCTCCCTGCGCATCACCGCTTCCACGCAGCGCGGTTCGCTGCAGTTCAACCTCACGGTCATCTTTGCCACCCTCATGGTGCTGCCCATCGTCATGCTCATCCGCGGCGACCTCACCAACGTGCACATGATCGTGGCCGAGAACCCCTGGCAGGCCATCGCAGCGGTGGTCATCATCATCGCCGCCATCGCCGCCACGGTGCTGGATAACCGCCTCTCCGGCGTCATCCTGGTGGGCGCGACGGGCTACGCCTTGTCCTTCATCTTTGCGCTTCACGGCGCGCCGGACTTGGCGCTGACGCAGCTCCTCGTGGAGACCATCATTATGGTGCTCTTCATGCTCGTGCTGCGCCGCATGCCGGCGAATACCGAGTGGAAGCAGGACCCCAAATCCGGCCGCCTGCGCGCGTGGCTGGCGGTGGGCGTGGGCCTGGCCGTCACCGTGGTGGGCATGTTCGCCATCAACGCCCGGCGCGAGGAACCCATCTCGCAGTACATGCCGGAATTGGCCAAGGAGATCGGCCACGGCGCCAACACGGTCAACGTCTTGCTCGTGGACCTGCGCGCGTGGGATACCTTCGGCGAAATCACGGTGCTCATCATCGCGGCGACGGGTATCGCCTCGCTGATCTACCGCACGCAGAGTTTCACCCGCTCCTCCCGCCGCCCGACCTTGCAGGTCACCGGCCGCCGCTGGCTGGCCGCGGGCGTGGAATCAGAGAAGGCGCTCAACCGCTCGCTCATGGTGGACGTGAGCACCCACATCCTCTTCCCCTCGATGATGGTGCTCTCCCTGTACTTCTTCTTCGGCGGCCACAACGCCCCCGGCGGCGGTTTTGCCGGCGGCCTCGTGGCGGCCTTGGCGCTGATTCTGCGCTACCTGGCCGGCGGGCGCGCGGAGCTCGATGAGGCGCTGCCTCTCGACGGCGGCCGCACCATGGCGGTCGGCTTGCTGCTCTCCCTCAGCGCAGTCATCACCCCGATGCTCTTGGGCTACCCGCCGCTGACCACCGGGTACACGAAGGTCGGGGTGCCACTCATCGGTGATGTATCCCTGCCTTCGGCGCTGATTTTCGACGCCGGCGTCTACCTCATCGTCGTCGGCCTCACGCTCTACGTCCTGTCCTCCTTGGGCGCCAAGCTCGATGAGGAAGAAGAGATACGTAAGCAACGCGCCCGCGACCGCGCCCGCTCCCTGGCACGCCGGGCGAACGAGAAAGAAACCACTGCCACTGCAGAGAAAGGACGCGCCTAATGGATGCCAACCTCATGCTCCTACTCGCTGCGGGCGTACTCTGCGGCGCCGGGGTGTACTTGTTGCTAGACCGCGCCATGACCAAGATGCTGCTCGGCATCTTGATGCTGGGCAATGGTGCGAACCTCTTCATGCTCATGGCCGGCGGTAAGGCTGGCTCGCCGCCAATCGACGGCCGGACTTCCCTGCCCTATGGCGAGGAAATCGCCGATCCGCTGGCTCAGGCGATGATCCTCACGGCCATCGTCATTTCGATGGCGCTGACCGGCTTCATTCTCACCTTGGCCTACCGCCAGTACCGTTACCGCACGGCGGACGTGATTGAGGACGACACCGAGGACACCGCCATCGCGGCGATGGCCTCGCGCCCGGGCAATGCCTCGGCTGCCCCGGACCACGATGCTTCCAATGACCCGACCACCGGCCGCAACACCAAGGAAGGCGATAAGTTTGGCCCCGAGTTCTTCGAGGCTCCCGTGAAGGAGGCCACCGATGAGTGAGACCATCTCGCCCCTGGTGGATCTGTTGCTGCCGTATATCAGCTACCTGATCCCCCTGCCGATCATCATCCCGGCTTTGGCCGCCGCGCTGGCGATGCTCTTTGCGCGCAATGCCCATGCGCAACGTCGCATCGCCTTCTTCTCCCTGCTCACGCTCGCCACGGTGAACGCCGCGTTGATTTTCATCGCGGATACCACCGGCATTCAGACCGTGCAGGTGGGCGGCTGGGACGCACCGGTGGGCATCACGCTGGTGGCGGACCGTTTGTCCACGGTCATGCTCTTTACCTCCTCCGTCGTCCTGTTCTCCGTGATGTGGTACGCCATTTCCCAGGGCGTGCGCGACGGCACCAAGGACGAGCCGGTGGCGGTCTTCCTGCCCACCTACATGTTGCTGACCATGGGCGTAAACGTGTCCTTCCTGGCCGGTGATTTGTTCAACCTCTACGTGGGCTTCGAAATCTTCCTCGTGGCCTCGTATGTGCTGCTGACCCTCGGCGCCTCGCCTGCGCGCGTGCGTGCGGGCGTGGGATATGTCATGGTCTCCATGGCCTCCTCGCTCATCTTCGTGCTGGCCTTGGCTTATATCTACGCCGCGGTGGGCACGATGAACATGGCCCAAATTGGTATCCGCATGGAAGATATCCCGGCGGGCACCCGCTCCGCAGTGTTCGCCGTGCTACTCATTGCCTTTGGCATTAAGGCAGCCGTCTTCCCACTGGACGCCTGGCTGCCGGACTCCTACCCCACCGCACCTTCGCTGGTCACCGCAGTCTTCGCGGGCCTGCTCACCAAGGTCGGTGTCTACGCCATCATCCGCGCGCGCACCTCCATCTTCACCGCTGGTGGGTTAGATAACCTGCTTATGTGGGTCGCGCTGGCCACGATGCTCGTGGGTATTTTGGGTGCCATCGCCCAATCGGATATCAAACGATTACTGTCCTTCACGCTGGTCAGCCACATCGGTTATATGATCTTTGGCGTTGCCCTCGGAACCGCGCAGGGCTTGTCAGGCGCCATCTTCTACGCTGTGCACCACATTCTGGTGCAGACCGCGCTCTTCCTGGTGGTGGGCCTCATCGAGCGCCAAGCCGGCACCTCTTCGCTGCGGCGCTTGGGCTCGCTGATTTATTCCGCACCGCTCATCGCCATTTTGTACTTCATCCCGGCCATGAACCTGGGCGGCATCCCGCCCTTCTCCGGCTTCCTGGGCAAGATCATGTTGATTCAGGCCGGCGCGAACGAGGGTTCCTGGATGTCGTGGGTCCTCATCGGCGGCGCTGTCCTCACTTCGCTGCTGACCCTCTACGTCATGATCCTCGTGTGGGCCAAGGGCTTCCTGCGTGATCGCAGGGATGCCCCCGAAGGCAACCTCGCCATGGCGCGGCCCTCCCCGCTCGGGGAGGTCACCGAGTACGTCGAATTGGAGGAGCGCGCCGATGTCGGCCGCGTACCCTTCGGCATGCTGGCTTCCACGTCCCTGCTCGTCATCGCTTCAGTATCGATGACCTTCCTCGCCGGCCCCATCTCCGGGGTTACCACCCGCGCGGCGACGTCCGCGCAGGATGACTCCATCTACCGCTACGCCGTGCTGGGGGATTCCGCCGAGGACCCAACGCGGCACTTGGACCCCGCCGAACGCTACGAGGAGGGCGCCGATTCGCGGAAGAACCGCAGCGAGCCCCTCCCGGATCCGGAGCCGGTGGCGCCGACAACGAGGACGTCGCCAAGCGCCACGCCTGCATTGCCCACCTCCGTGGATAAGGAAGAAAAGGAGGTTTCGCGATGAGATTCTCCGGAATTAAGCACCGCTTCCGCCCGTGGTTCATGGTGTGGATCATCGTCATGTGGTGCATGCTCATGGGCGAAGTCACCGTGGCGAACCTGGTGGGCGGGCTGATTGCCAGCCTGTTCATTGTCTTCGCGCTGCCGCTGCCGGCGATGCCCGTGGCGGGGATTTCGGTGAGCTGGGGCAAGCTGATTGTCTTCATGGCGCAGTGGTTTATAGAGCTCATGGAAGCTTCCATCAAGGTGGGCTGGCTGGCCGTGCGCCCGCAGGAGGTGCCGAAGACCGCGATTGTCAGGCTCCCGATGCGCGTGGAGAATGAGTTCGTTCTGGCGCTGGCGGTCAGCTTGTACAACCTGCAGCCGGGCGGCACGGTGTCCGATATCGACATTGCGAACCGCATGCTCACCATCCATCTCCTCGACGCCGATTCTGAAGCCCACCTGGAGCGTGAGATCGCCGCGGTGCGCAAGCTGGAGGCCGATATGATTGCCATCTTCGAAAGGAGCCACCCCTGATGGATACTGACGTGTATAACATCCTGCTCACCGTGGCCGCGGGCTTCCTCGTGGTGGCCTTCCTCATCACCACGTGGCGCATCGTCATCGGGCCCAACTCGCTCGACCGGCTCATCGCGATGGACGGGCTCGTGGCCATGTTCCAATGCGCCCTGGCCACCTACATCTGTTGGACGCTGGACACGACGGTCTCCAACGCGATGTTGGTGGTGGCGCTCCTCGGATTCATTTCGACGGTCTCCGTTACTCGCTTTAGGAAGAGGGACTCATGAGTTATGCAGTAGTTGCCGATATCCTCTCCATCATCCTCATTCTCCTTGGCTCGATACTCACCTTGGCGGCCGCGATTGGAGTGGCGCGTTTTAAGGACACGATGGCGCGCGTGCACGCCATTGCCAAACCGCAAACCACCGGGCTCATCTTCACGATTTTGGGTGCCATCATCAAGGTGACGGGTTCGGAGAGCTTCAGCGTTGCTGAGCGCGGCGACTTGGGCATCCTGGTGCTGCTTGTTCTTTTCGCCATGATCACCAGCCCGGTGACCGCGCAAAGAACCACGCGCATCGCCCGCCGTGAGGGCTTGTACGGCCCGCCGGAGTCAATGCTGCGCAATGAGGCCCCTGCCGCGCGTTCCATGCGCCGAAAGTAGGGACACGGGCGCCTTCTCCCAGGAAATGAGGGGGAATTAATATAGGCTGCAAAAGGCAATAATAGGTGGTCATCCGAGGAGAGTCGACGTGAAGAAGCTGCAAGGCGTACCAACGATATGCGCTGTCCTCGCGCTGTGCATCGCCGTGATGGTGTACAAGTTCAGCCAGTTCGATGGGCCCCATGCCTTCATCAATATCCTCCCCTTCGACCTCTCCATCTACCGCATGGCGGGCGAAGACCTCAACGCGGGCGGCCTGCTTTACGACGCCCCCTACATCTTCGAGTTCCCCTTCACCTACCCGCCCTTTGCGGGTTTGCTGTTTAAGGTTTTGCCCTTCTTCAGCAAGGGCGCGCTGACCTTTATGTGGCCCTCGCTCATGTTCCTAGCGGTGTTGGCGATCATCGTCATGATCTTCCGTGAGCGGGGCATGAAGATGACCCCGGCGGCCGTCCTGGTAGCGGTGCTGCTCACCGCCCTGACCCCGGCGAATGAGGCGATGCACGGCTCGCTGTACTACGGGCAGGTCAACGTATTCTTGATGCTGCTCGTGGCCCTAGATTTCCTGCCGCTCAAGCGCCGCCTGCCGGGCGTTGGCATCGGCTTGGCCGCGGGAATCAAGCTGACCCCGGCCTATATGGGGCTGGCCTTGCTCTTTGAGAAGCGCTGGTGGGCCGCCGCGGGGGCGGTCATCACCTTCCTGGTTACCGTGGTGCTCGGTTTCCTCTTCGTGCCCGATGCGATGGATTTTTGGACCGACGCCATGTTCAACTCCTCCCGCGTGGGCGAGCACGCCAACCCCGGCGCGAAGTCGCTGCGCTCGCTCATGTACCGCGTTCTAGGCGTCGACGGCGGCATCTGGTGGCTGCTAGCGGTCATCGTGATCTTTGCGCTGACCTGCCTGGCGCTGCGTACCGCATACCTGCGTGGCAACCGCTCGGCGGCCTTCGCGCTGACGGGCCTGAGCACCTGCTTGGTCTCCCCCTTCTCGTGGTACCACCACTTCGTGTGGACCATCCCCTTCGTGGTCATGGTCTTCGTATCGGTCAACCAGGCGCTTAGCGCGCGCCTGTCCGGAAAGTTCGGCGAGCACCTCGCCGGACTCGCCTCCGTGGCGGCCCTGTTCGTGGTGTCGCTGCCGTTTATGTCGGTGCCGGTGTGGTTCACCATGTCCACGGCCAACCTCGATGCGATCGAGTCCTTCCAGCCGTGGGCGACATCGCTGTGGACGCTGTCCTGCGTTGTCTTCATCGCCGTCTACGCGGTGTGGGGATTCGTCGCGCCGCGCAAGCGCGCGGTGGCGGAGAACTAGGGCGACGTTTCGATCAAATAAGAGGGCAAAACCCGCCTGTTTTGGCGCACTATTTGATCGAAACGTCCTCGTCGAGGCGAGGCAGCTTCCCAAAAGGACGTTTCGATCAATTAAGGCCCGGAAAACCATCAGTTTCCGGGCCTTAATTGATCGTTCGGTACTCAGGCTAGAGCGGCAAGAGCTGCTCCATCTCATCCGCGGTGGCCTTGACCACCTTCTGCCAGCTGCCGGTCTCCTCGTACAAGCGGCGCTGGCGCTCATAGCCCGCCCCAGAATCGATGATTTCCTGCACCAGCTGCAGCTCCCGGGCACAGCCCAGCTCTTCTGAGAGCGGGGCCAGCTCCACCAAGAGATCCGCCAGCTCGTCTTTGATCCAGCGCTCATCGGTCTCGCGTGAGGTGATGACCAGCGCGTCCATGCCATAGCGCGCGCCGCGCCACTTATTCTCCGCCACGTGCCAGGGCTGGAGGGTCGGCAGCTGCTCGCCCGCGTCGATCATGCGGTCATAGTGCACCACCAAGCAATGCGTCAGCGCCACGATGGCGGAAAGCTCGCGGAGGTTGGAGGCGGCGTCGGAAATGCGCACCTCCACCGTGCCCCACTTGGAGGCCGGGCGAACATCGAAGTGCATCGAGCCGGTGTGGTTGATGACCCCCGAAATAGCCTGGTCCCGCATGTAGGCCTGCCACTGCTCCCAATTCTCAAACTGGTAAGGCATGCCCGCGGTGGGCAGCTGTTGGTAGAGCATCGTGCGGTTGGAGGCATAGCCGGTATCGAGCCCCTCCCACCCCGGCGAGCAGGCAGAAATGGCCAGCAGGTGGGGGTACTTCGTCATCAGCGCGTTGATGATGGGCCACACGCGTTCCTCGTGGCTGATGCCGACGTGCACGTGCGTGCCCCACAGCAGCATCTGCTGGCCCCAGTACTGTGTGCGGTTGATGATTTCGGAATAGCTCTCCTTGGCGGAGACGGGGTTCTTCCGGAAGTCCGTGAACGGGTGCCCGCCCGAGGCCCACAGGCGCACGTCCATGGAATCGGCCGCCTCACGCACTGCGCTGAGCGACGTCCGAAGGTCCCCCATCGCCTCCGGCACCGTCCGGCACACCCCGGTCACCACCTCCACCGTGTTTTGGAGGAATTCCTTTTCCAGGTGCACGGAGGGGTGGGAGGCGCGGACAACGTCGATAAGCTCGGCGCCGCGTGGCACGAGATCCCAGGTCACTGGGTCAACGAGGGCAACTTCCCACTCAACGCCCAGCGTGGGCTCGGGCGAACGGGCGAAGTTCTCTTCCGGAATATTCACCCATTCATCCTATCCACCAACAGGGTGAATTTAATAAGTTTTTATTCCCTAGGCTTGGGGAACGGCGAGGACCACGACGACGGCATCGCCCTTGGTGTAATCCCCGGTCAGCTCGGCCGGGTACGGCGCGATGGCTTCCGCCGGAACGTTGCCGCCGTAGTACTGGGCGGCGACTTCCTTAGCCAGGTTCTCGGCCGCGGCATCACCCTGCGGGAAGAAGATGGTGGTCTGCGGTGCGACGAGGACATCATCGCTGATGTTTCCTACCTCGGCGACCTTAAACTTTTCGCCCTTGAGGCGCTCGGCCTCATCGGCGGCGTAGTTGACGCGGCCGGAGTTGTTGTAGACGTTGACGGGGATCTCCGCCTGCGGGCGATCGGCATTGCCTGCGGGTGCACCGGCCTCGGCGTTCTCACCATGCTCAGCGCCGGCCTCAGCTGCGTTCTCCGAGTCGGCGTCGGTATCAGCCGGGCGCTCGTTCTCGTCGGCGTCCTTATTCTTGTCGGCTTCGCCCGCAGCGCCGCCGGTATGGGCGTCGCCCTCGGCGCCACCGGTGGCGGGTCCGGACACGGCGGCGTCGTTGGCGGGCGCGTCCTGGGCGGTGTCCTCGGAGCTATCCGAGGTCATGGCGTACAGAGCCCACATGCCGAGCATGACGGCCACGGCGATGAGCACCATAGCGACACCACGCAGCGGGAGCTTGCTAGCGGAGGCCGGGGCGGCGGCCGAGTCGGACTCGGCGGCGTGGCGCGCGCGGTCAGCGGACGAGGCAGAGTTTTCCGGATTCACATTAGTCACATTGGTCACTCTAGTATCTGCGGGCCCTAGTCCGGCGCATTGTCGCGTGCGGCGCGCCGGATGTCCTCGCGGGCGTCGCGAAGCCGGCGCAAACGGGTGACCAGCAACGGGTAGGAGGCGTGCGCGGCGGGGTTGTCGAGCAGCACGTTGAGGCGTTGGTGATAGCGCACCGGAGTAATGTCCAGCTGCGTGCGGATGGCCTCCTCCTTGGCGCCGATATCGCGCGGGGCGTGGGACTCGAACTCCAAAATCGCGGCGTCTAGGTCTGACAGGGAATGCATGCTTAAACTGTATTCCATGACTATTCGTCCCATCGTTATCCACGGCGACCCGGTCCTCCACAACCCCACCGAGCCGGTCACCGAGCCCATCGACTCCCCCGAGCTGCAGGAGCTCATCGCGGACATGCACGAAACCATGGACGCCGCGCACGGAGTTGGCCTGGCCGCAAACCAGATCGGCGTGAACAAGCGCCTCTTTGTCTACCACTGCCCCGACACCGACGGGCCTGATGGCACCGAGCTGCCCGAAGGCGGCATGCGCCGCGGGTGCGTCATCAACCCGGTGCTGGAAACCTCCGAGATCCCGGAGACCATGCCGGCTGACGACGGTTCCGAGGACGAAGGCTGCCTCTCCGTTCCGGGCGAGGGCTTCCCCACCGGCCGCGCCGACTGGGCCCGCGTGACCGGCAAGAATGAAAAGGGCGAGGACATCTCCATCGAGGGCTATGGCTTCTTCGCGCGCATGCTGCAGCACGAAACCGGCCACCTCGACGGCTTCGTCTACACCGACGTGCTTACCGGCCGCTACAAGCGCCAGGCCAAGAAGGCTATTAAGCGCAACGGCTGGACCGAGGCCGGCCTCACCTGGGTTCCGGGCGAGGACGAAGACCCCTTCGGGCACGAGGACTAATGTCCCGCATCTTCCGCTCCGATGCCGTCCAGGTGGGCGAGCGCGTGGTGGCCCGGCGCGATCTCGGCGGCGTGCACAGCGATGTGATTGGCCACGTGCTCAGCGTAGATCCGCTGGTCATCCGCCCACAGGAGGTGGGCGGCTACCCGTCTTCGCTCGACGCAGTGGAGATCCCGCCGGAGCAGCTCAAGATTATTAAGCGCCTCTCCCCGCGCACGATCCGCAATTCCGATATCCGCGCCGTCGAGGTCGCCACCGCAGCCGCCTTCCCGGGCAAGGAGCACACGTGGACGTCTGATGGCCAGTGGCTCATGCGCGCGGGCGATGGCGTGACGGGCCGCTCCAATTCGGCGGTGCCGCTGGGACCTTCTGCGGGTTTCCTGCCGGTGCCTTTCGATGAGATTGAAGCCTTCTATGCACGCCACGATCTTCCGGTGTGTTTGGCCATCCCGGAGCGCATCGGCAAGTCTGCTGAGAAGCTCGTGGCGGCGCAGCCCGAAGCGTGGGAGCTCGAACCGGAAATCCTGGTGATGGTCCGAGACCTGGATGAGCTGCCGGCGCTTTCCGACGTCCACTTCGTCATCGATGAGCAACCCGATGCCGAGTGGCTCAACCTCTATCACTTCCGCGGCCAAGCCCTGCCACCGCTGGCGCTGGAGTACCTGCGCAGCCACATCGAGGGCACGATGGGCTTCGGACGCCTCCTCTCCCCTGCGGGCGAAACTATCGCGATTACCCGCGGCACGCTCACCGAATCCGGGGACGGCACCGTGTGGCTGGGTTACTCCGCCGTGGAGGTGGCCGAAGGCTGGCGCCGCAAGGGCCTGGGCACCGCGCTGGGCGCGCACATGCTGGCCTGGGGCAAGGCACAGGGCGCGGAGAAGGCCTACCTGCAGGTCGTGGCGCACAATACGGCAGGCATTCGCCTCTACGAGAAGCTCGGCTTCTTAGAGCAGCACCGCCACCGTTACGCCCGCCGCCTGCCTCAAGTACCCTAAACCACATGCGCATAGCTTCGTGGAACATCAACTCCGTTCGCACCCGCGCGCAGCGCGCGGTGGATCTTCTGGCCAAGCACGACATCGACGTGCTCTGCCTGCAAGAAACCAAGGTGGCGGATGCGAAGTTCCCCCGCGAGCCTTTTGAGGAGGCCGGCTACCACGTCACCTGCCACGGGCTGAACCAGTGGAATGGCGTGGCCATTGTGTCTAAGGAGGAGCCGGAGGAGGTCCAGACCTTCTTCCCCGGTCAGCCGGGGTTCCACAAGGACCCCGCCAAGGAGCAAGCGCGCGAGGCTCGGGCGGTATCGGCCCGCATCCGCGGGATTGAGATCTGGTCCCTCTACGTTCCCAACGGACGCGAGATCACGGACCGCCACTTCGACTACAAGCTGGACTTCCTCTACTCTTTGGCGCGCTATGCGGAGACTCGGGCGCAGTCGAAACTCTTGCTCACGGGTGACTTCAACATTGCGCCGCGCGATGAGGACGTCTGGGATATGTCCCTTTTCCGCGGCAAAACGCACGTCACCGAACCGGAGCGCGCGGCCTTCCAGATGTTGGAGGAAGCCGGGCTTGAGGAGGTCACACGCCGCTTCACCGAGGAAGACCGCTGGACCTACTTTGATTACAAGTCCTTGCGCTTCCAGAAAAACGAGGGCATGCGCATCGATTTCCAGCTGGCCAGCGAGCCGCTTGCACGTCTGGTCCAAGGTGCCCAGGTGGACATGGTTGAGCGCGCCGGCGACAAGACCTCCGACCACGTGCCACTGATCGCGGATTTCGATGTCCCCGATTTCGCGTCGGTGCGCTAGCCTGCCATGAACCTCAACATCGATCTCTCCGTCTGGCAGCTTGTGCTGCTGATCATTGACTACGGCATCAAAATCATCGCCATCGGCGTGGTCCCCGAAGGCCGCCGCCCGTCTAGCTCCACCGCTTGGCTGCTGGCCATTCTGGTGCTGCCGATCGTGGGCCTGCCCCTGTTCTTGCTCATGGGCTCGCCCTATATCAACCGCCGGCGCCACCGCATCCAGCAAGAGGCCAACGCGCTGCTTAACGACGTCACCGCCTCCACCCCCAACCACCCCTCGGGCCGCCTCTCCCCGGAGGTGGAATCCCTCATCCAGCTCAACCGCAACCTCACCGGGCACCCGGCTCTGATTGGGCATAACAAGGGCTTGCACGCCTCCTATGAGGAGGCCATCCTGGCCATGGCGCGGGCCGTGGACCGCGCTGAGAAATACGTGCTCATTGAAATCTACATCCAGTCCTGGGATGAGGTGACCGATGTCTTCTTCCAATCCCTCGCCCGTGCCCGCCAGCGCGGCGTGGAGGTCAAGCTGCTGCTGGATCAGATCGGCAGCCTGAAGTACAAGGGTTACTTCACGCTGGGCAAACGCCTCACCGAGATAGACGTCGATTGGCGGCTCATGCTTCCGCTGCAGCTGCATAAGGGCCGCTTCCGCCGCCCGGACCTGCGCAATCACCGCAAGATCGTGGTCATCGACGGCCACACGGGTTTCTTGGGCTCGATGAACATGATTAAGCGCGAATACAAGACGAAGGACCGCGCATGGATCGACTACATGGTCGAGATGACCGGCCCTGTGGTGACGTCCTTGGCCTCGGTGTTCGCGGTGGATTGGTACCTGGAATCTGAGGAGCAGCTGTCCTTGGACATGCAGCCCTATGACGACGCCATGACCGCGGACTCCAACCACCTCCAGCTGGTCCCCTCCGGTCCCGGCTACACCACGGAACCTAACCTGCGTATGTTCAATTCGGTGGTGCACCACGCGAAGGAGAAGCTCATCCTTTGCTCGCCCTACTTCGTTCCGGACGAGTCCCTCTTGGAAGCGGTCACCACCGCGTGCTACCGCGACGTCGAGGTGGAGCTCCTGGTTTCAGCGAAGGCGGACCAGTTCATGGTCAACCACGCGCAGTCCTCCTACTACCAGGCGCTCTTAGAGGCTGGCGTGCGGATCTTCCAATTCCCCGAGCCCTTCGTGCTGCACTCCAAGTTCATCCTGGCGGACCCGAATCTTCCGGAGCGCGACCCACTGTGCATGTTTGGTTCCTCCAACATGGACATGCGTTCCTTCGGCCTCAACTATGAATCAACGATGCTGGTGGCCAAGGGCGACCTCATCGAGGATTTCACCCAGCTGGCGAGGAATTACAAGAAGGTCTGCCACGAGCTCACCCTCGAGGAGTGGAACGAGCGCGGCCTGCTGCGCCGCTACGTGGACAACGTCATGCGCCTAACCTCCGCCCTGCAGTAGACCCACCAAAAGCAAAAGGCATCTCCCAGAAGGCGTCCACCAAAAGGCGTTTTTGGTCCTAAAAACGCCATCTAGCGCCCGCAAAAGGCGTTTTCAGAGGCAAAGACGCCCTTTGACTGATGCCTTTTGCAGGGCGCCGTTTGCAAGGCGCCGTGCGCTAAGCCGTGCGTACTAAGCGGCGCCGCGGGCCAGCCGCGTAGACACCACAAGGCCGCACAGCGAGATGAAGCTGCAGCACACCATTCCGGTGGCCATGGTCAGCGCCGCATTTGAGCCCCATCCCATCAGCGGGCTGATGGCGCTGGCCAGCAAGGACTGACCAAAGCCCATGATGGCGGACACGCTGCCCGCGCGCGGGCGCATGAGGCCCGTCGCCAGCGCGGTGGCGTTGCCCATGATGAAGCCGGTCGGCGCCACACACGCAAAGAGCACGAGGAGGCACGCCCACACCGGGGCGCCGAGCAGCACCGCCAGCAACAAGAACACCCCACACGCAAGAACGCCGCAAACACCGATGCGCAGCATGACCGCCGGGGAGACCGAATCCATCGCCCGCGAATTCACCAGCGTGGCCATAAAGAGGCCCACGGAGTTGATGCCGAAAACCAGCGAATAGCCCAGCGGCGAAAAGCCCCACTGGTCTTGCACCACGAAGGCCGAGGCCGCGATGTAGCAGAACATCGAGCAGAAACCGAAGGCCATGGTCACCAGGTAGCCCCACACCCGGGCATTGGTCAGGACCGCCCAGTAGTTGCCCGCCACCGTGCGGAACAGCCCGGCGCGGGAGCGCCCACCCGCGGTTTCCGGAACGATGGCAATCGCCAGCACCAACTGCACCGCATGCAGCCCGGCGAGCACCCAAAAGATGCCGCGCCAGCCCAGCGGCTCCGCCAGAACACCGCCGAGCACTGGGGCCACCGCCGGCGCGATGCCCTGCAGCGCCATGAGCAGCGAATACGCCTTCGCGGCAGCCGCGCCGTGCACGAGGTCAGGTACCACCGCGCGGGCCAGTACCACGCACGCGCCGCCGCCGAGGCCCTGCAGCACGCGGGCGGCCACGAGCACGGTGGCGGTCGGAGCCAGCGCCGCCAACACGGAGGCCACTAGCGCGAGGCAGGCACCGGCGATGAGGAGGCGTTTGCGCCCGATGGCGTCGGAAAGCGGGCCCATCACCAGCTGTCCCACGCCCATGCCGATGAAGAAGCCTGAGATGGTCAGCTGGACCATCGCCCGGGTGGTGCCCAGATCGGCGAGGATCTCCGGCATCACCGGCAAGTACATATCAGTGGCAAAAGGCGCTGTTGCGGACAACAGCGCCAATGTAGCCAGGAGTGGAAAAGGAATCACGCGTCGCGCTGCTCCAGCACAATGACGCCGAAAATCCACAGCACCGCGGCCCAACCGAAGAAGACGAGGGCCTCAAATCCTACCGATGACCACGGCGCGTTCTCATCTACATAGTTCACCGCCCAGTTCTGGAAGGCAGTAAAGGGCATGAAGTGAATGGCCTTATCGCCCACCGTCGGCAGCACACGCACGATGTTTTCCAACCCCAAGTACAAGATGAGGGAAATCGCCACCGTGCCGGCGGTCTGCCGCAACAGCATGCCCAGGCCCTGCACGAAGGCAACCACGCCGAAGGCCGCGAGAGGGAAGGACCACAGCATGTACTTGCCGTCCTCGCTGGCAAAGGGCTGGAAAGCCTCCGCCGCCGATTCGTTGGTCGTCATATCCGCCAACACGAAGATGTACACCAGGCTCAAGAAAGCAATGATGGCCGCGATCACGCCGTAGAGCAGCAGCTTGGCACAGGCCACTGTCCAGCGCTTCGGGTTGGTCATGAAGGTCAAGGATTGCGTCTTATAGCGGTATTCCGTGGTCACCACCATCGCGCCCTGGATCATTATGATCGGCATGCCCATGAGCAAGAGGATGGAGGCCAAGGCCCGCTCCTGCAGCGGGCTAATGCCCAGCACCGCCTCGCCCGCGTTCAGCGAGTTCAGCAGCGTCCATCCGGTCACGATGAGAATGATGAGGGCCGTGGTCCACCAGAAGGACTTCGTCGTGCGCAGCTTCGTCCACTCCGCATGCACAGTGTTGAAAAACATTAGCGCTGTACCTCTTCCTTCGGTGCCGCCGCCTGGTACTGCACCGCGCGTTCCGTCATAGTCACGTAGGCCTCTTCCAGCGAGGCGCGGTGGAGCGTCAATTCCGTCAGCGGCACACCCGTGGAGTAAGCCAGCTGACCCACGTAATCCGTGGTTTGGTTCGGAATAACCAAGGTGCGGCGCTGCTCCTCATCAACCGACTCGCTATACGTGATGCCGGCTTCCTTCAGCGCCGAGCCGAACTCGCGCAGGTGCTCCGAGCGCACGATAACCGAGGCACTGGAGTTTTCCTTGACAAAGTCATAGGTGCGTTGATTAGCCAAGAGCCTTCCGCGGCCAATCACCACGAGGTGGTCCGCGGTTTGCGCCATCTCCGCCAGCAGGTGCGAAGAGATAAGCACCGTGCGGCCCTCCGCCGCCAGCGCCCGCACGAGCGAGCGCACCCAGCGAATACCTTCCGGGTCTAGGCCGTTGACCGGCTCATCCAGGATCAGCACGCCCGGATCCCCCAACAGGGCGGCCGCTAAACCGAGGCGCTGGCCCATACCGAGGGAGAAGCCGCCGGCCTTCTTGCCTGCCACATCAGCCAAGCCCACAAGCCCCAGCACCTCATCGACGCGGGAAGTAGGAATGCCATTAGCCTGCGCCATCCACGTCAGGTGATTGGCGGCGGTGCGGTTGGCGTGGACCGCTTTAGCGTCGAGAAGCGCGCCCACCTCACGCAGCGGGTTTTTCAGCTCGCGGTAGGGCTTGCCGTGCACCAGGGCGGTGCCAGCGGTGGGCTTGTCCAAGCCCAGGATCATGCGCATCGTCGTTGATTTTCCAGCGCCGTTAGGCCCCAGAAAGCCGGTCACTTGTCCCGGCTTCACCTGGAAGGTGAGGTCATCGACGGCGCGGACAGACTTGTACTGTTTGGTCAGTCCGGCTACTTCAATCATGCCCTACAGCGTGCCACAGGTTCCCGCCGCGCGCCTGTATCAGCTGCTGATTTCCTCCCAGCGCTCCAGCAGCCGCGGCAGCGCTTCCCGGAAGGGAGCCAAGAGATCTAGCTCTTCTACCTGGTTAAACGGCACCCAGCGCAGCTCGGCGGATTCCGCATTGGCGGTCACCGCCAAGCGCCGGCCAGAAAGTGTCCGCGCCAACACCGTGGTATAGGTCCAGCCTTCCTCGAAGGGCCCGGAGGTGACCAGCGCATCCAGCACCTCGACGTCTGAGGCCGAGATTCCGGTTTCCTCCGCCGTCTCCCTCAGCGCTGCCTGCTCCGGGGACTCCGGCTTATCCCGCGCCCCGCCCGGGATTCCCCAGGTCCCGCCATTATTCGTCCACGTGGCGCGGTGCTGGAGCAACACCTCATCCCCCGCCACCAAGAAAAGGCCAGCAGCTCCAAACTTGCCCCATACCGGCACCCCGCCCGGCCCCTTAGACCAGCCATCACCGGAGAGTTCTGGGTTTACGCGTGTACACATGCCTTCCACGATACGTCAGAAGCAGCCCGCGCCACCCTGCCCCAAATCATCGCGCGACGCGGTCGAGGGCGCTATCCTAAGGGAATGACCGGCCCGGCCACCGAACTGCGCGAGCACTCCCCCGAATCATGGGGCGATCACTGGCTCGATGAAGTCACCGAGCCCGCCAGACCCGCGTTTAGCCGCCCGACGCAGCTGGCCATGAGCTCCTTCGCCGGCCCCGCGCGCGTCATCCGGCGCCTCTATAGCTTCGCGGCCACCACGCCCGGCAAGCTTTTTACGGTCACCGTCATCCTCACCGTCGCGCTGGCGGCAGCCGGCTTTTCCATGTCTTCATCCTCGGCTTCAAGGCACGATGACCTGGATGCCTTGCTGACCTCCACCGAGCCGATGTCGAATGCGGCGCACCACCTCTACACCAACCTGTCCCTGGCGGATACCGTAGCCACCACCGGCTTCGTGCAGGCGGGTGTGGAGCCGGAGGTGAACCGCAACCGCTATAACGAGGCCATCGATGCCGCCTCCGTCGCCGCCACGGAGGCCATCGTGGGCACCTCCGCGGAGGATGAACGCGTGCGCGAGCTCGTCACCTTTATCCAACGCAAGCTGCCGGTGTATACCGCGCTCGTGGAAAAGGCCCGCGTCAATCACCGCGCGGGCCACGCCGTGGCGAATTCCTATATGTCCAATGCCTCAGCGCTCATGCGGACCCAGATCCTCCCCGCCGCCGCGGAGCTGTTCACCTTGACGTCGGAAAAGGTGAGCCAACAGCAGCAGCGCCTGACCCGCCCGCAGTGGGTGCCACTATCTGGTCTGGTCGCCGCTCTCATCTTCCTCGGCCTGGCGCAGTGGTGGCTGTGGCGGCTGACCCGCCGGCGCTTCAACCGCGGTTTCGTGGTGGCCACGGGCCTGTTGTTCCTGGCGCTGGTGTGGGCCTCCGCCTCCAACTTCGCCACGTGGGCCTCGGGCCACCAGGGTTTCGAGACGGTATCGCGCCCCTGGGACTCGCTGACCGCCTCCCGCATCGAGGCCCAGCAGATGCGCACCTCGGAGACTCTCGCCTTGGTTCTGCGCTCCTCCCAGCAGGACATGTCCGTGCACTTTAATTCCACGGTGTACTCCGTCAACCAGGCTCTGCGGGACTATGAGCAGGCGCTTGTCGACGACGACTTCCCCTCCTCCGATCCCACCCTGATTCCCCGCGCGAAGCAGGCAGTGGAAGATTGGACGACTACGCACGAGAACTTCATGGAGGATCTCTCCATGGGTGACTACGATGCCGCGCTGTACCAGGCCACCGCCATCGATCCGGACGGTGACCCCACCGCCGCCAGTGCTTTCAACGCCGTGGATAATTCCTTGGCCGCGCTCATTGACCAGGCCCGCGACGCCATGCGCACCTACCTGGTCCAGGGGCTCAACGCCATGACAATGGTGTCCACTGGCGTGCTCCTGGCTACCTTCGGCGCGATTATCGCCGTGTGGTTGGGAATCCGTCCCCGTCTGCAGGAGTACCTGTGATGCGCCGCCCTACCACGAAACGCCCAGCCTGGACCGCGGCCCTGCTCGTGCTCAGCAGCGCCGTGGCACTCAGCGCTTGCGAGCCGGAGCCGCCCAGCGCGCCGGATCCCATCCTGCCGTCTACCGCGAACCTCGATTCCACGCCGGGCCCGCCGCTACCGGAGGATGCCATCATCGAGCCCGCCGGCAGCGGTGAGGTGTCCAAGCAAAGCGATGCCGAAGCCTACGGCTCCTACCGCCCGGACGATAAGACGCCGAAGGAGCGCGTGCCCGAGATCCTGGAGCGCGGCCGGCTCATCGTGGGCGTGGACCGCTCCAATAACCTGCTCAGCTACCGCGATACCGCCACCGGCGAGGTCCGCGGCTTCGAGGTCGACATCGCCCGCGAAATTGCACGCGATATCTTTGGGGATCCCAACAAGGTGGACTTCCGCTTCGTGGAAGCTTCCGAGCGCGCGCGTGCCCTCAACGACCGCACGGTGGACATCGTCATCCGCACCATGACGATCAGCCCCACACGCCAGCGCGAAGTCGCCTTCTCCATTCCCTATATGCAAACGGATGCCCGCTTGCTGGTGCTGAAGAACTCCGGCATTCACTCCATCGCGGATACCGCCGGGTTGACCTTGTGCGCGACGAAGGGTTCCACCATGGTGGACGCGATACGCAAGCACGCGCCTACTTCCGATATCTTGGAGACCCGCGCTTGGGGCGATTGCCTCATGGCGCTGCAGCTGGGGCAAACGGACGGCATCGTGGTGGATGATGCCCTGCTCTCCGGGATGCTGGCGCAGGATCGCTACACGGAGATCGTCGGCGATCCCCTCGAAAGCCAAAGCTATGGCGTAGCCGTGCGCAAACCCGATGGCTCTTATGACTCGCGCCCGCTCATCCGCCAGGTCAACTCCACGCTGGAGCGCATCCGCAAGGACGGGACCTGGCAACAGCTCTTTAACGAGTGGCTCGGGGATTACATGGATCAGCCCGTGCTCCCGGCGCCGAAGTACCTCGACGAGACCCCGCCAGCGACGGAATCGCAATCGAGTTCCCCAACCAGCAATCAGCCCGGTGAGAAGAAGGAGGGGCACTAATGTCGCACCGCTTCAGCGAGGATGAGCTCGACCACCTCACGCCCGAAGAGCACGAGACTGCGCAGCCCGAAGCCGCAGATCCCGGAGCCGTGGAGCCCGAAACTCCTGCCGACGCCACCCAGGCCGTGCGCTTCGATCCCTTCGCCGATGAGGAGGACGATTTTTCGGAGGACCACCACCTCACCGTCTCGCCCGCGGAATCCAGCGGCCAGAACGCAGCAGCGCCCGGCGCCAACAACGCGGAAGCCTCAGACCGCACCGCGGCAGTCCCCTTCGATCCCTTCGCGGATGACCTCGAGGAAGAGGAGGACCTCGGTGCCACCGGCGCCGTCCTCTCCCCAGCGGACCGCCCCGGCGCGCACGGCACCGCGACGGGCAAACCCGACGACGGCGAATACGTCGATTCGGATAACATCGCGGCACTCATCGAGGAGCTGGGGCAGCTGCGTGATCGTCGCAAAGCAGAGGACCCCTCGCGGGCCTCGCGACGCCGCGCGCTCGATACCTTCCGCCAGCGCCGCGCCACCAAGCGCACCGACCGCGAGGTGGCCGATGGCATGGCCACCTTGCCCTTCGTGGTCCCGGTAGATCCCAGCGAGGCGCTCATCGATCCGAAGGATGCGCCCCGCGCCGCACCGCCGCAACTTAAGCCGGGCGACATGGTGGCCGGGCAGTATGAAATCCTCGGCGTGCTCGCGCATGGCGGGTTGGGGTGGATCTACCTGGCCAATGACCATTTCGTCTCCGGGCGCATCGTGGTGCTCAAGGGCATGCAATCCACCAATTCCGCGGAGGAAACCGCCACCGCGGAGGCGGAGCGCGAGTTCCTCGCGGACATCACGCACCCGAATATCGTGAAGATTTTCAACTTCATCGATGACCCCCGCGTGCCCGGCGGCTTCATCGTCATGGAATACGTGGGCGGCCCCTCGCTCAAGCAGCGCCGCAACGACCAGGTCAATGATCGCTTCCCGGTCGATACCGCGATTGCTTACATCCTGGAAATCCTGCCCGCCTTGGACTACCTGCACGCCCGCGGCGTGGTCTACAACGATTTGAAGCCCTCCAACATCATCGTCACCGAGGACCAGGTCAAGCTCATCGATCTGGGCGCGGTCTCCGGCATCGGCGCCTTCGGCCACATCTATGGCACACAGGGTTTCCAGGCCCCGGAGATCGCCACCCAGGGCCCCTCGGTGGCCAGCGATATTTACTCCATCGGCCGCACACTGGCCTGCTTGACGTTGAAGCTGCCGGTGGAGGATGGCGTCTATAAGCCCGGCCTACCCTCCCCTACCGAGGAGCCGCTGCTGCGCCGCTACCTCTCCTTCTACCGCCTGTTGTTGCGCGCTACCGATCCTGACCCGGAGCAGCGTTTCGCGTCCGTGTCCGAGCTGCGCAACCAGCTCTTCGGAGTGCTGCGTGAGGTCATCGCGCTGCGCGATGGCATCCAGCACCCGGCCCAGCACTCTGTCTTCTCCCCGCAGCGTACGACCTTCGGCACGAAGCACCTGGTCTTCCGCACCGACCAGCTCATCGACGGCATCGACCGCACCGTGCGCATCACCGCCCCCGAGGTGGTCTCCGCGCTGCCCATCCCGCTCATCGTCCGCTCCGATATCGGCGCCCCGCTGCTGCAGGGTTCCTCCTACACCGAGCCACAGGAAGCCTTGGAGACCCTGCGACAGGCCATGCAGACTCCGGAGTACGAGGAGTCCGCGGAGATTCCCCTCGGCGTGGTGCGCGCCATGATTGATCTGGGATACATCGGCCAGGCACGCGAGTGGCTGACCTCCATCGAGGAGCGCTTGGGCAAGGACTGGCGCTTCCACTGGTACTCGGGCGTGACCGAGCTGCTGCTGGATAAGTACCGCGAGGCTCAGGCCCATTTCGCCCACGTCCTCGACGTGCTGCCCGGTGAGGCCGCCCCGAAGCTGGCCATCGGCGCGGTCAACGAGCTCATCCTGCAGCAGCTGGGTTTTTCGGAAGCCGCGCTTATCGACGCCTCCGTCGCCCGCGCCTGCGCCAACCTCACCACGTCGCTGGCGGATCTGCCCAACGATGCTTTCGAGGATCAGCCCGGCATCTGGGACCACGTCACCGATGATCCGGCCCACCTGCGCTTCAACTCGCTGCGCCTCTACGGCATCGTGTGGGCCACGAACCCGACGACGGTCTCCTCCGCCTTCGGCCTGGCCCGCCAGCTGCGCGCTGAGCACCAGGTTGAGCTCGCCGTGGCCACCTTGGATAGGGTGCCCAATGCATCGCGCCACCACCGCATGGCCCGCTTGACCACGGTCCTGCAGCTCATCGTGCACGATCTCTCCGAGTCCCGCATCCGCCGTGCCGCCCGCCGCTTGGAGGAGATTCCGCAGAACGAGCCGCGCTTCTTGCAGATCAAGATTGCGGTCATCTCCGCCGGGCTGACCTTCTTGCGCGAGGCAGACCTCGACGCCGCTGCCTCCCCCAACGATCTCTTCGAGTTTCCCTTTACCCAGCGCGGCCTGCGCTATGGCCTGGCGGATACCTTGCGGGCACTAGCCCGCCAGGCACCGTTCGCCCGCCACCGCTACGCGCTGGTGGACTTGGCCAATAAGGTCCGCCCGGTCACGATGTTCTAGGTGCCGGCTTTCGCCGGCACCTAGAACTAGTACTGTGATGTCTAGCGACTTTTTGGACACGGAG
>NZ_KV806796.1:0-730 GCF_001811845.1 Corynebacterium sp. HMSC062E11 | reverse complement strand
CGTTTGATTCGACGAGGGCTAGGCCCCTGTTCTTCGTCATCGTCGTCGTTTGAATCGACGGGTGTTTTCGCCTTTTTCGTCGTTTGATTCGACGACCCAGGTTTTAGAAGGGGATGTCCTCGTCGCCGGTGTTGGTGTTGGTTTGGGTTTCGGCTTTGGTTTCGGCCTTGGCTTTGGCTTGTTGTTGTGCGTGGTAGTCGTCGAGTTCTTGTTTGAGCTGTTGGGCTTCTTCACGCACGCGTTTTCTGGTGGCGGTGATGTGTTGGGCTACGGTTTGTGCCCACCGTTTTTGCTTGGGCGCCAGGGGTCCTTCTGCTTCGTTGATGGTCCAGGTACCGTCAGCGAAAAGCCAGATAACATCCCCACTGTAGGGGTCCAGCAAGTATTTGAGGGTGCCATCGGTTTTCATGTTGTGATGTCCTTGGCATAAACATGCCAGGTTCTTCGGGTGTGTTGGCCCGCCTTCAGCCCAGTTATGTCGGTGGTCTAACTGGGTGAGGAAAGCTGGTTTGTTGCATCCGCCGACTCGGCAGGTCCCGTCGCGGCCTTCGACGTGTTTGCGCATGACAACACCTGGTTGGTAGCCGTCTGCTTCGGCTACCTCGCCGGTTAGATCCCGGGTTTTATCATGCGGCATGGCTTCTTGGCGCCAGCCGAAGCCTTCAATAAAGGTTGGGGCATTCTCAATATCGCAGGCCTGATAGGTGTGTAAGACTACGGTGGCTGGTGG
>NZ_KV806795.1:0-37269 GCF_001811845.1 Corynebacterium sp. HMSC062E11 | reverse complement strand
CCCGACGTGTCTACTTTCCGGGGGTCAGGCCCTTCTGTCCATACCAGTATCCAACCACATGTCTGGCAAATTCCACCGGCGTTAGCCGGTCGCCTTACGCCACTATGGACATAACACTCACACGCTAAAACAGGGTGAGCTAGAACAGGGTGGTCGACGGTGTTTCGTCGATAAGCTCTGCGTAGTCGTTGCGCACATTACCCACCGCCGAGTCCGCGGGGCGTGCCTGAAAGCCCCGTACGGTGCTCGGCTCCAGAAGCGCCTCCCCCGCCAGCCAGGGCGCGATTTCCTCCGTGGTCAAAAACTTGGGCAGCCGGTGGTGCAGCCATGCCATCTCCTCCGTGGCGTCCGTGGTCACCATCGTGGCCGACAGTCTATCCATCCCCGTGGCCCATAGCCCCGCCGCCCACAACAGGCCATCAGGGCCGGTGACGTAATAAGGCTGCTTCTTGGATTTCTTATCCTCCCCGGCCTTCCACTCGTAATAGCCGTCCAGAGGGATGACGCAGCGCTGTGCCTTGAAGGCATCGCGGAAGGAGGGTTTCTTCGCCACGGTCTCCGCGCGTCCGTTGAATAGCGGCGGGCCGTCCGGATCTTTCTTCCAGTGCGGAATAAGCCCCCAGCGTGCGGGCTCCACGCGAGCGGTATGCTCCTCGGTTCGGACGATGGCGATGGGCTGGGTTGGGGCGATGTTATACCGCGCCGGTGGCAAGCCTTCCGGCGCGTGGACCTCCGTGATGGACTCCCACGCGCCTACTTCCTCCAGTAGGGACTCGGTGAACAGAACAAATCTTCCGCACATGCCCTTTATTATGGACTACATGTCTGATTTCTGGAGCGCACCCCAACCGTCTGGGCCATTGTCCTGGGCGCAAAACCTCCCCGGGTCAAAATCGATGACCAACCGCGCCCTCATCCTTGCTGCGCTGGCTGACTCCCCGTCTATCGTCTATCACCCGCTGGTCTCCCGCGATACCAACCTGATGAAGGAGGCCTTGCAGGCCATGGGCGTGGGTATCTCCGAACAAGGCTCGCATCTTCATGTGACTCCCGGAAAGCTGCATGGAGCGAAGGTAGATTGCGGCCTAGCCGGCACAATTATGCGCTTTTTACCACCGGTGGCAGCGCTAGCGGATGGCCCCGTTGTCATCGACGGTGACCCTTATGCCCGCAATCGCCCCATGTCCACGATGACCGCGGCTCTGCGTGAGCTGGGCGTGGACATTGTGGGCGACAGCCTGCCGCTGACCATCACCCCCCACGGCGTTCCGGAGGGCGGCGAGGTCACCATCGATGCGTCCGCCTCCTCCCAGTTCGTCTCCGGTCTGCTCCTAGCCGGCGCACACTACCGCAATGGACTGATCGTGCGCCACGAAGGCGGCACAGTGCCCTCCCAGCCACACATCCTGATGACCGTCGGTATGCTGCGCGAAGCCGGTGTCCACGTCGAGGTGGGCGAGGACACCTGGGACGTGCGCCATGGTGAGATTGAAGGCCGCGAGTGGCGCATTGAACCGGATCTTTCCAACGCCACTCCGTTCCTTGCCGCTGCCGCCGTCTCTGGCGGCAGCGTGAGCATTCCGAACTGGCCGGAGGAAACCCACCAGCCGGGTGATGCCTTCCGAGGCATCCTGGAGCAGATGGGCGCGAAGGTCGAGTATGTCCCCCAGGCTCCCGGCGAAGAGTCTTACCTAAAGGTGACCGGCCCGCAGGAAGGCTTGCGCAGCCTGCGCGGCATCGATCTCGACATGGGCGATATCGGTGAGCTCACCCCCACTGTGGCTGCGCTCTGCGCGCTAGCTTCCACCCCGTCGACGCTGACTGGCATCGCACACCTGCGTGGCCACGAGACGGACCGCCTGGCGGCTCTCGCTGCGGAGATCAACGCCCTTGGTGGCAACGTCACCGAACTTGACGACGGCCTCCGCATCACCCCTGCCCCACTCCACGGCGGGGTATGGCATTCCTATGCGGATCACCGCATGGCGACAGCCGGAGCCATTATCGGGTTGGCCGTTGACGGCGTCCAGGTCGAGGATATTGACACCACGTCCAAGACTCTGCCTGGCTTTGCTGATATGTGGGAGGCCATGATCCGTGGCTAGGCGCGCAAGTAGCTACGACGAATCCGACGTCCGCATCCGGCCCGGAAAGGGGTCGCGACCGCGCACGAAGGACCGCCCGAAGCACAAGGATGCCAAGTTTGGCATGGTCATCACCAAAGACCGCGGGCGCTGGGGTGTCGCGCTTGATAACGACGGCCCCGTGGTTACCGCTATGCGCGCCCGCGAAATGGGCCGCACTCCGGTCGAGGTTGGTGATCGGGTCGGCGTCGTAGGCGATACCTCGGGTAAGAAAGACACCCTCGCACGCATCGTGAAGCTCGAGGAGCGCCGCTCCGTCCTCCGGCGCACCGCAGATGACACCGACCCTTATGAGCGCATCGTGGTAGCAAACGCCGACCGCCTACTCATCGTGAGCGCCGTGGCCGATCCGCCGCCGCGCTCCGGGTTCGTGGAGCGTGCTTTGATCGCTGCCTTTGCCGGAAATATCCAGCCGGTGCTGTGTCTGACGAAGACAGACCTCACTGATCCCACCCCGTTTGCACAGGAGTTTGCGGATCTGGATGTCACCGTGGTGGAGGCTGGCGTCGACGACGGGCTAGAGCAAGTCTGTGCGGCAATCGACGGCCACGTCACCGCCCTCATCGGCCACTCGGGCGTGGGAAAGTCCACCCTGGTGAACCGGCTTGTTCCGGATGCCAACCGGGAGACCGGCGAGGTTTCCGCCGTGGGCAAGGGCCGGCACACGTCGACGCAGTCGGTAGCGTTGCGTTTGCCCGCTGAAGGAAGCACACCACACGGCGGCTGGATCATTGACACCCCCGGCATCCGCTCCTTCGGCTTAGCCCACATTGACGCGGAAAACGTTATTGAGGTCTTCGACGATCTTGCCGAAGCCATCGAGGACTGCCCGCGTGGCTGCACGCATGCCGGGCCACCCGCGGACCCCGAATGCGGGCTCGACCTACGCATCGAAGAGGGCACGGCTTCTGCGCGCCGTCGCGATGCAGTGCGCACCCTGCTGGCGTCCCTGCGCACCAATGTTGACTGGGCTTAAGGCCTATAGGGCCTTAAGCCCGAAGCTTCCTATAGGAAGGGGCTTGCGCGTTCTTAAGGCACCTAGGCTTTAGATCGGGAGCATTGCCGTCAGCTGCGGTGGCAGGACGGTCTTCAGGTAGGGGCCTGCCGCGCGAAGAGCCATGAGGATCACGGCCAAGCCACCGGAAACCCCGAGAATGACAGCGCCGCCCGTGTCAATGTTGGAAGAGGTGTTGCCACCGCCTTCCTGTTCCTTATTGAGCTCTTCTTTCTTCGCACAGGCCTTGAGAGCTTTAACGTAGTCGGGCGCAATTTTGCGGAAGGCCTCCACCACCGCAATGTTGTTCTTGGCGCGCTTGGCGGATTCCTCACCATCGAGTTCAGCGTCTACCTCATAGCCAGCTAGGGCACGGTAGAGCTCTTCCGACTGATTCTCCACGTCACGTGCACGCTTTTCGGCGTCCTTGGGCAGAATCTTCAGGCCATCCTTCAGCAGGCTGCTATCGACATCGTTGTCCTTCGATTCCGCATTCTTAAGATCACTCGCCTCCTCCTCGCTCAAGGTAATGGTGCACTTCTCATCCTTGATGGAAGTGGTTACGGCTCCGGCCGTGGGGGCAACGACACCGCTGGCTAGGACAGCAACAGACACGGTAGAGGCGGCAACTACCCGGCGAAGACGAGAGGAAGACATGCTGAGGGGACCTTTCGATCAGGCTGACTATTACCCCTGCAGGCTATCAGCATTTAGCCCAGCTTGGGCAGGTAATCACCGAACTCCTTGTACGCGGCTAGGCCGATGCTCACGATGCCGAAAAGGATCGCGATGATCACGCCTGCCGGCCCCTGCGAGGAACCCTCAAGAATTCGCAACCACGGAGTCTTAGGCATCACGGCCATGTCGGGGTCCGGATTGCTGGGATTCGGTTCGTTGTGAACCGTTCCCTGAGCAGAGCTCCCCTGCGCGGTCTGAGTAGTCTGCGCTGTCGGCGCTACTGCTTCCTCAGCTCCGGCAGCTGGCACTGAGACGAGAGATGCGGTGCTCAGGGCCGGAGCGGTGACAAGGCTAGCAAAGCGAGTTGCCTTCATGATGGTGCTCCTTTTCTGGCGACGACAATAAAGGCTCAGATTAGCACCATGCATGAACCCACGGCGATGAAAGCCCAGAAAATACTTAGAGAAGCTCCACGAGGATAGGCAATTCGGTCGGGTCATAGAAGGCCATGAAATTATCCAGGGCATCACCGACGGCGAGCTCAGCATCTTCGTCACCAAGGTCGGCGTTATCGATGGCGTCGATAGCCTTGGCAGTAGCGGCTTCGGACTCTTCGATGTCCACGTGGATGGCCTGAAGATTGTCCTTCGTGATGGTCGCGGGCTCCAGCGCCACGACCGGTTCCCCCATGTCCGGCTTCGGGGTCACCACGGACTCGTCCACGTCGACGGAAATGACGACTCGGCGGTGCGGAAACTTCTCCTCATCACCGATAGCCAAGAGCCTCAGCGAAGCCATAGATGCTTCGAGGAACGCGGAGTATTCGATCTCTTCCTCGTCACCCTCGGTGTAGAACTCGCGCAGCGCGGGGGTTAGCGCAAAACCCCAACCGCTGCGGGCAGCAAGCTGGCCGGTTTCCTCGAGCTCAGCCAGCATAGAAAAGGTTGCCGGCAGGAAGACGCGCACATCCTTCGACACTTAGAACTCACCTTCAATGTCGAAGACTGCCTGAACCTCTACGCTCGTGCGGTCGAAGACGGTGTAGAGCATGCCGACCATGCCGTTTTCCACCGCCGCACGCACGTTAACGATGGAGTCATCCACCATGACGCAGTCATTAATCGGCAGATCAATGGCATCCGCTGCGGCTTGGAAAGCAGCGCGCTCCGGCTTCTCAGCGCCGACCTCACCAGAAAGCACAACGGCATCAACGATGCCGCGGTATTCCCACTCACGAATGTGCTCAGCGCCCGGGCCGCCCGGATCGTTGGAAAGGATTGCGGTGGCAACTCCGTTTGATTTCGCGGCGGCGAACAGATCCCGCCAGCGCTTGACGTCTTCTTCGGTGCCGTCAAGAACGCCTACAAAATCGACGATGAGTCCACGCATATTATCTACCCTTCGCATTGAACTGTGTTTATCGTCCGAAAGTATAGCGAACATACCGCCTGCCCGCTCTCACCGGCTTATGCACTGCAGTGCTCTAGCCGCATATAGGCCTACCGTGGCACAATGAACGTGCGTCCACCTTCCTTCACCGCGCCCGCCCCGAACCTAGCCTTCGTGCACTCCTCCGCCCCGCTTATCGCGGAAGAGGACGCGATCCCCATGTACACCCCCATCCCTGGCATGAGCCATTTGCAGCTGTATGTCGCCCCACAGCGTATCCGCTACGAGCGTCAACCTACTGCGGGTGACCTCGCTACGCGGAAAGAGATCCACGGGCTTGTAGTCATAGTTCTAGAAGTTGCCGCCGCGCTGCGGCCTTTAAGCCACCTCAACAACCCACGTTTTGCACCGGAAATTGCAAACCATGTCCGCGCTTGGCGGAAGGCCCAGGCGTCCTCGGAGTGGCGCGGAGGGATGGCGCTGCGTAGCTTGCATGCGCGCTCGAATGGCGAGTTCTTCGGCTCAGTGCTGATGGGATCGACGCGACGCGCCTTTACCGGCGCCGCCGTTGGACGGCACCTGAGTTCCTTCCGGTTGCTTTCAGTCGGCATGCATCCCCACGGCAACGGGGAGCCGGAAGTTTAGAAAAGCGACCCCAGCTTGATCAAGATTGGCGTCCAGTCGATGCCCGCGAATGCAGCGGAAGCACTCACCAAAGCCAAACTGATACCGCCGAACATCGTGGCCCCCACTACCGGTGATTTCTTGGTGGTTTCTTCCACACTTTCCGGCGTGGCCACTGCGCCACACTCGGTGGGGACAATGTCCTGGGAGCTGAGTACCGTGTCCTTGGCGGATACATCTCCCTGCGAGCTCAAGACGGAAGAGAGCTGGCACTGTTCTTCGGGAGCAAGCTCCACAGCAGATGCAGCCGCGCCGCCACCCAGCAGGGTGGCAGATGCGAACACGGATAGACCTACTCGCACAGACAAGCGGCGCATACTCACTCAACCTCCGAAGAATAATAATTACTAATTTGCCAGTATATACCTAAGTGCCTCCAATAAAAAAGACGCCGCGGGGAGCACTTCCCACACGGCGCCTCGCTGCACCTCAGCGCTCAATAACGCTGTGGTGTTGGCATTTACTAGGCTTCCGCCTCGTCCGCGGCGTTCGCCTCTTCCTGAGCCTTGAACTGTTTACGCAACATAAACAACTGGCGCACAGTTTCTTCCTTCACAGCTTCGTTCATGGCGTTGAACATGTCGCCGCCCTCCTTCTGGTATTCCACCAGAGGATCACGTTGTGCCATTGCACGCAGTCCAATGCCCTCCTTGAGGTAGTCCATCTCATAGAGGTGCTCACGCCACTTCTGATCAATGATCGGCAAGATGATCATGCGTTCTGCATTGCGCATCTGGCTCTCGCCGCCGATGGCGCTGACGGACTCTTCAAGTTTGTCGTACTCGGAGTTGGCATCAGCCACCAGTGCATCGCGCAGCTGCTCGGCGGAGATTTCGCCGGCGGAGCCGTACTCGGTACCGTCGACAAGCTCCTCATGCGTCTTGGTCGGCCCATACAGGGACTCCAAGGCATTCCACAGCTCGTCGAGGTTCCAGTCCTCCACATAGCCGGTGGCCGTAGCACCCGCCACGTAGGCAGACACGGTGTCGTCGATCATCTCGCGGATGTTGTCCTTGATGTCGCTGGCCTCAAGGATGTCGTGGCGGGTAGCGTAAACCACCTTGCGCTGTTCGTTCAGCACCTCGTCGTACTTGAGCACGTTCTTACGCATCTCAAAGTTCTGGTTCTCAACCTGCGCCTGTGCGCCCTTAATAGAGTTGGACACCATCTTGGCCTCAATTGGCACGTCATCCGGCACGTTGAGGCGGTTCATCATGTTCTCCATGGACTGGCCCACGAAGCGCACCATGAGCTCATCACGCATGGACAGGTAGAAGCGGGTCTCGCCCGGGTCACCCTGGCGTCCGGTACGGCCGCGCAGCTGGTTATCAATACGACGCGACTCGTGGCGCTCGGTACCCAGCACGTACAGGCCGCCGGCCTCGCGGACCTGGTCACCCAGCTTCTTGGAGTGTTCCTTTTCGCGATCGATTTCGGCGTCCCAGGCCTCTTGGTACTTCTCTTCATCTTCGAAGGGATCGAGGCCGCGATCGCGCAGCTTTTCATCCAGGATGACCTCGGGGTTACCGCCGAGCACGATATCGGTACCACGGCCGGCCATGTTGGTGGCTACGGTAACGGTGCCGGGGCGGCCGGCACGGGCGACAATCTGGCCCTCTTCCTCGTGGTGCTTGGCGTTAAGCACCGAGTGCTTGATTCCGCGCTTGCTCAGCAACTGGGAGAGGTATTCGGAGCGCTCCACAGAGGTTGTACCCACCAGCACCGGCTGACCTGCGGCGACGTGTTCCTCAATGTCATCAACCACCGCGGCGAACTTCGCCTCTTGGGTCTTGTAGATACGGTCGGAGTGGTCGATACGTTGGTTCGGCTTGTTGGTCGGAATCGGCACCACATCGAGACCATAGATGGAGTGCAGCTCGGCTGCCTCGGTCTCTGCGGTACCGGTCATGCCGGAAATCTTCTCGTACAGGCGGAAGTAGTTCTGGAGCGTAACGGTGGCCAGAGTCTGGTTCTCGTTCTTAATCTCCACATCTTCCTTAGCCTCAATGGCCTGGTGCATGCCCTCGTTATAGCGACGGCCAGCAAGCACGCGGCCGGTGAAGCTATCCACGATGAGAACCTCGCCGTTGCGGACGATGTAGTCCTTATCGCGGGTGAAAAGCTCCTTGGCCTTCAGGGCGTTGTTGAGGTAGGACACCAGCTGGGAATGCTCTGGGGCGTAGAGGTTCTCAATGCCCAGCTGATCCTCAACGAATTCCACGCCTTCCTCCAGCACACCGATGGTGCGCTTCTTGTGGTCCACCTCGTAGTGGATACCTTCGCGCATCTTCGGCGCCAGCTGGGAGAAGACGCCGTAGAACTGGGAGGAGCCGTCAACCGGACCGGAAATAATGAGCGGGGTACGGGCCTCATCGATAAGGATGGAGTCAACCTCATCCACGATGCAGTAATTGTGGCCGCGCTGGACCGTGTCATTCAGCGAGCGGACCATGTTGTCGCGGAGGTAGTCAAAGCCCAGCTCGTTGTTGGTGCCGTACGTAATATCGCACGCATATGCTTCCTTGCGATCCGCAGGGCGCATCTCAGAAAGGATGACGCCCACGGTAAGGCCCAGCCAGCGATGGACACGGCCCATCATCTCGGCGTCACGCTTGGCCAGGTAATCGTTGACCGTCACGATGTGCACGCCCTTGCCCTCCAGCGCGTTGAGGTAGGCCGGCAGCAAGGAGGTCAGGGTCTTGCCCTCACCGGTGCGCATCTCGGCGACGTTGCCGAAGTGCAGGGCTGCACCGCCCATGATCTGCACCTTGTAGTGCTTCTGGTCGAGCACGCGCCAGGCTGCCTCACGCACGGTGGCAAATGCTTCGAGAAGAATGTCATTCATCTTCTCGCCGTCCGCCAGACGCTTCTTAAACTCGTCAGTCTTAGCCTTTAGCTCATCATCCGACAGCGCCGCGAATTTATCTTCTAGGGCAATAACATCATCTGCAATTTTAGCCAGGCGCTTGACGGTGCGTCCCTCACCGGCACGGAGCAGCTTGGAAAGTCCAAACACGTCTAGATAATCCTTCTTGTCGCGACAAATAAGTTAACTCGTCGCCATTGTACTCACTAGCTTTTCTGTAATGATTCGCCACCCAACCCAAAGGGCGAATCCGGCCACTGCCCGGCACCCCTCTTGCGGCCGCCTCCTCCCCACGCAAAGCTCAGCAGACAGGGATTAATAGATGTTAATAGAGGCATAAGAAGGCTCCCTGCCCCGCTGCGCGCGTGCGCTGCGGGGCAGGGAGCCTGTGGGTTAGGGCGCTAAGGCCCTTGGAGGCTTAGGCCTTAAGCATCAGCATCCGTCAGGGAGATGAGACCGTAGTCGAATGCGTGGCGGCGGTAGACCACGGAAGGCTTGTTGTTCTCTTCGTTGATGAAGAGGTAGAAGTCGTGGCCAACCAGCTCCATCTCACTGAGTGCATCATCAACAGACATCGGGGTGGCTGGGTGCTCCTTGAAGCGCACAACCTGGCCCGGGCGAACATCCTCGACGGTCTCTGCGTAGGGGTCGATGTAGCGCTCTTCCTTGGCCGGCTTGGCTGCTTCAGCCTCTGCGACCAGCTCAGCGGCAATCTCACCAGTACCCTTCTGAGCGCGGTGGCCGGACTTCACGTTCTCGCGACGTACCTTGACCTTGCGCAGGGAGCGCTCCATCTTGCCCAGGGCGGTTTCGAGCGCCGCGTAGAAGGAATCTTCCTTGGCCTCGGCGCGTGCGATGTGGCCCTTACCGGTGGCGGTGATCTGCAGGCGCTCAGCCTCGGACTCGCGGCGCGGGTTCGGCTCGTGCTGCAGCTCCACGTGGAAGAACGTCAGGGTCGGATCAAGACGCTCGATCTTGGCCAGCTTTTCAGTGACGCGGTCCTGAAAGTGCTCCGGAACCTCCACGTTGCGGCCGGTGATGGTGACCTGAGCGTTGGTCTGCTGGGACATTAAATGCCTCCCTATTCTCGTGGGGACTGAATGACTGCACATTCTGCGGACGCTCACAGCCCTGTGATGAGGGGCTTGATGCCCGCTTCCCTGTGACACCCCTCATGCTACCACTGGTCATAACCAACCCGGTCAGTGGCCCCCTCTGCGCATGCTTGGCGACGCCCCTCCCTACGCATCTGCCAGCACAATCGCACCGGCCACGTCACCCCCGATGGCCCACACGCGAGCGGCGCTGGCGCGAAGAGTTGCGCCGGTCGTGATGACGTCGTCGACAAGCAGCACACTGCGTCCCACCAGTTCGCGGGCACAGGGCCGCAAGAGCACTGCCCTGCGCATATTGTCGGCGCGTTCCGCCGCGCCGAGCTGCGACTGGTCCGCACTACCTTCGGCTGTGCTCAAGGCATTGACCACGTCCCAGCCCGGAAGCCGGGCGGACGCCGCCTGGCACAGCGCAGCGACGGGATCACCACCGCGCTGGCGGGCCGACGACGCGCGTGTGGGTGCCGGCACGAGCAGCGCGGTCTCCGGAATATCGCCGCGTGCGCGCAGGTACTCGATGCCGGCAGCCAACACCGCACCGAGGTGAGCTCGCACCGCCTGGTGCCCGCGTTCTTTCATAGCGATGATGACCCCACGGCGAGTATCGGAATAGGGGCCAAGGGCCCAGGCCGGGAAACCTAGGGGTTGCGGGCGTTCCACGCGGCGTGGCACCTGTCGAAGGTGTTCCTGGCAGGCCGTGCACAGCACCCCGCCTGCGGTGGTCTCACCGCCACACCCCGCGCACGGGCGCGGCAGGAACAGTTCCAGAAGTGCGGCGGCGGCCTCCCCTATCCCCCGGTTTTTCGGCATGCGCCCCACTCTAGCGCGACTCTAGCGCGCGATGATGGGTGAGGAGCGCACGCCCTGCAGACCTTCGACCTCACGCCAATAGGAGCGCTCGGACCCGCCCGCAGGAAGCTGCAACAGGGCGTGCGCATCGGTGACGTAGTGCGTCGACGGTGAGGACGCCACCGCCACCACGGGCGCGGTAATGTTTCCGGTAGGCAGTGTTGTTGCCGAAGAACCATCTTGCTCGATGCGCCACACCGGAGAGTTCGAGGCGGAGGTACCCACGAGCAGGGAGCCGTCCGTCTGCCACTCCACCGACAGCGCCGAACCGGTCAGCTCCGGGCCTACTTGGTGGACGTTGACTATGCGGCGCTCTCCCGACGTCGCGCGGGCAACCACGCCGGTGTACACGCTGCCGTCGATAATCATGGCGATGCGCGCTCCCGTGAGTGACAGACGGATGACCGAAATCTCTCCCTCCACGTTCTCCAACGCGGAGGTGTCAACCTCGGCGGTGCTCAGCTCTCCGGTGGCCGGAGAACGCGTCACGCGGACCACGTGTTTGCCGTCGACGACGGTCCACGCCACCTGGCCGCCCACCTCAAAAGTGGGGCGGGCCAGAGTCTCGCCCTTGATCGAATTCTCGAGCTCGTGGCCCAGCTCGCCCATCGTTAGCTGCGACTCCTTCTCGGAGCGCTTGCGCACGGCGGCCACCATCCCCTCATCGGAGATATCGGCGGACTGAATGTCATGAATCTGTCCGGCCATGCCCGGCACCTCGGCGCTGCCTTCACCCTTAACCTCAAGCAGCGAACCATCGTTGACTGCATAGAGCTTGGGCACCGATTGGGCGGCTACCTCGGGGTTAAACTCCGCGAAATCATCAATGGTCATCTCCTCCATGCCATCCACAAGCGGGCTGCCATCGATGGTGGCTCGGACGGAGTTCGTGATCTCGGCGTTGTTGAGGGTCCACACCAGCTGGGCGGCGAACTTAAGGCGCTCCTCCTGAGTCATCGAAGCCATGCCGCTGAACTCATAGACTCCATCATTGATTCCCAAGAAGGTGGCGTCCTTGGGGATCAGGCTGGAAGTTGCCGGCGCGATATCGGAGGATGGTCCCTGCAGCAAAAGCGTGACCAGCTCCGAGGCAATCGAATCCTTTCCCGAATAAAGCCAGCGACGATCCGCCACAAGCAGGCGTTGAGTCGTATCGAAAAAGTACAGCGACTGCGGGCGATAGCGATTGCGCAATTCGGTGCGCTCAATCACGGCACCGGTAGGCAGATCCGTAATGCGCCATTGCCCATTGAATTGGCGCAGCCGAACGGTCGCCTCAAGACGCGAGTTATCGGGGACATAGGCCCCGCCGTTGGCCAGACGGCCGATGATATTGCCACGCACCGAATACTCCAGGGCACCGTCCTCCATGTTCGAGGTCACCAGATCGATGGAATCCACCACGAGAACGGTGTCAGTAGGGTCCCAAGAATTGGCTATCTCAGAGGAAAGGAAGGTGCGTGCGGCAGCGTAGTTTCCGGTGGGAATCGCCACGGCCGAATAAAAGTCACGGACAAGCAAATCAGGTTCGCTATCGGCGCGCGGCTCGACGACGGCATCGTCGGCCCGGTCATGCGGTTCGAAGGTACTAATCACCTGCGGATCGGTGTTATGCGGCAACGTCGAACAACCAACGAGAGCGGTGAGTGCGACGCAACTGAGTACTGCGAGCGGGCGGCGGGCTGGAATCATCGCTGAGCCTCCTCCTCGAAGTCGGACACGCTGTCTTGGTTAAAAGGCGGATCCACGGCGCGGGCCTCACGCTCGGAGGGCCACACAATCCCGTTGTCCGTTTCTGCTTTAACCGCAGGAGCCTCCGGATCAGCGCTCAGCTCAAGAGCGAATTGTTCCTCTGCTTCTATGGGCTTCGGTGCCCCCGGCACTTCCAGAGCAATGGGCTCGGACTCCACCTGCTGCCCCGGAGTGCGTGGAAGGATCAATCGGAAGCGCGAACCGACGCCGTAGTAGCCGATGGCGTCGAGCGTGCCCCCATGGAGCACGGCATCCTCGCGAGCGATGGCAAGGCCCAAGCCGGTTCCACCAGAATGGCGCTTGCGCGAAGAATCCGCGCGCCAGAAGCGGTTGAACACCAGCTCTTCTTGGCCTTCCTTGAGCCCCACACCGGAGTCGGTGACGGCGATGCCGACGGCATCCTCAGTCGCGCCGACGTCCACGATGACGGGATTGCCCTCAGAGTGGTCGATGGCGTTCGCAAGCAGGTTGCGCAGGATGCGCTCGACGCGACGCGAATCGCATTCCACGGCGACGGGTTCCTCCGGCAAATGAAGGACGACCTCCACTCCGAGCTCCGAGGCGAGGTGCTCCACTTGGCTCAGCGCGGAGTCCACGCAGGAGCGAATGTCGATGGAAGCCGTGGAGAGGTCAGCCACGCCGGCATCGTGGCGAGAGATCTCCAACAGGTCCGCGAGCAAGTCCTCGAAGCGATCCAGCTCCTTGATGAGCAGCTCCGCCGAGCGCTTGGTGTAAGGGTTGAATTCATCCGCATCTTCCGCGATGACATCCGCCGCCATGCGCACCGTTGTCAATGGCGTGCGCAGCTCGTGGGACACGTCGGAAGTGAACTGCCGCTGGAGATCGCCATACTCCTCCAGTTGGGTGATCTGCTTAGACAGCTTATCTGCCATGTCGTTAAAGGAGGAGGCGAGGCGGCCCATTTCATCGTCTGAGTTGACCACCATGCGCTCACGCAGGTGGCCGGCAGCAAAGCGCTGCGCAATGCGCGAGGCGGAGCGAATCGGGACGATCACCTGCTGGGTTGCCAGCCAGGCGATGCCGACGAGGAGGACAACCACCACCACTCCGGCAGCCGAGAGCAAACCACGCATGAGAGCCATCGTGGATTCCTCAGATTCCATGGACAACACGAGGTAGACCTGGGTATTCGGAATGTCGCTTTCAATGGGCGTGCCCACCATCAGCGCGTTATAGGTTGCTCCCGATTGCTGGTCCACCGTGGCGTATTGCTGCACGACTTGGCCCCGGCCAACGAGCTCGCGCATCCCGCCGGGGATGCGGTAGCCCTCCGGGGACGTTGTGGCCGTGCCGTCGGAATTCTCCACGACGATGACCGGTTCATACACGGCCTGGGCGTCGGGTTGTTGCGCCGATAATTGGCCCAAGGCGGCGCGTGCAGAATTGATGCGCACCTGCGTTGAGTTTGCCGTACCGGTGGCATCGATCTGCTGTTCCACGGCCACGCGGGCGCGATCAAGCTCCTGAAGCGCCGTGTCCTCCTTCTGGCTCACCAGCTGCTGCGTCAGCACCGACACCAGCGCGTAGGCCAGGATGATCATGACCACCGTGGAGGCCACCAACATCATGCCCAGGACACGTGTCTGCAGGGAGGTGCGCCAGCGCTCGACGACGCCATCCCGGACTCGCCTTAACCAACCAAAAATAGCGGCAGTCCTTTACTCGGCGGTTTTTCCAGTCTTGTACCCCACGCCGCGCACGGTGAGGACGATACGGGGATCCTCGGGGTCGTGCTCAATCTTCGCGCGCAGGCGCTGGACGTGCACGTTGACAAGGCGTGTATCGGATGCGTGGCGGTAACCCCAGACAGATTCAAGCAGCGCCTCGCGAGTATGCACCTGGCCGGGCTTGCGCGCCATCTCCAGAAGAAGGTCGAACTCCAGCGGAGTCAGCGAGATTTCCTCGCCGCCCTTGCGGGTAACGGTGTGCTCGGGGACGTCGATAAGCAGGTCCCCCACCTCAATAATTTCTCCCGTGCCCCCATCGATTCGACGCAGGCGCGCGCGGATACGGGCGATGAGCTCCTTCGGCTTGAAGGGCTTGGTGATGTAATCATCCGCACCCGATTCGAGGCCGAGAACCACATCAACGGTGTCTGTCTTCGCCGTCAGCATGACGATGGGCACCGAGGACTCAGTACGAATGGCGCGGCAAATATCCACGCCATTCATGCCCGGAAGCATGAGATCCAACAGGATCAGATCCGGGTCATGCTCGCGGAAGGCCGGGATCGCCTCATTTCCATCGTTAACGGCAATAGGCTCCAGCCCTTCTGCCTCGAGCACGATGGTGAGCATTTCGGCGATTGCCGGGTCATCATCCACGACCAAGATTTTCGGTGCCACTTTATTGTTCTCCTACAAGCTCCTTGACAGCTTGGATAATCATATCGGCATCCGCGGTGGCGATCCACCGCCCTGCCCACTGCTGCTCTGCTAAGCGACGGTAGGCGGCCGCCGTGCGAGACTGCAACGCGGCATCGCGCTCATAGCGGTCGCGGTTGCGCCCTTCATCCTCTGCTGCACGGGCCACGGCTCGCTGGCCGGCAAGGGCGACGTCGGTATCCAAAAAGATCTGCAGCTGCGGCACCGGCAGGCCGAAGCGTTCAAACTCGAGCTCATAGATCCAATCGACGATGAGCTCACCGCCAACCCGCGCCGCGGAATACGCGGCGTTGGAAGCCACATAGCGATCCAAGATGAGCAGGGTATCCGTGGACTCAGCGGCGGCAAGGAGCTGCTCTTTGGCTCCGTGCCGATCCAGCGCAAAGAGCGTAGCCATTCCATAGACCGAATCGGTCAGATCCCCCATACGCCCATACAGGGCCTCCTGCGCGAGCTGCGCATGGATGGACTCTTCGTAGCGGGGAAAGCTCAAGACTTCGACATCGCAGGCTAGTTCTTCCCGCAGGCGCTGGGTAATGGTGTTTTTACCCGCGCCATCGATTCCTTCAATACTGATCAGCATGCTGTTATATCTAGCGTGTACCTAGTGCTGCCGTTAGGACAAGGCCTCGATGAAGGGCTCGAGGTCGTAGTCTTCCTCGACCTCTTCGAGCAACTCCAGGGCATGTTCGTTGAGGTTTTCGCTGCCGGATCCGGCGAGATCCCGGATGAAGGGATAGTCTTCGACGACTTCTCCGGCGCTGAACGGGGCGCCTGCCCAGATCGCGGCTATCGTGGCCGCCGCCAAGGCGTTACGCTGCTCCTCCTCGGTCTGTTCTTCGCCCGAGACCGCAAGCGCGCAGGCATCATCTACCGCGGCAACGATTTCTTCATCCTCAAGGTCTGCCAGTTCATCCAGGAAGTCGACGTTGACCTCGTCGGCGAAGATGTCCTCATCCCATGAGCTCATTGCTTTCTCCTTCATCCTTAAGTGAATTAGGGGTCTGTGTTTTTATCCGCGTTCGTGTATCCACGGTGGGCCGGTGCAGCTTCGCGGGCGGGCGCTCCGCGCAGCCGGTATCTAATCCAATTTCTACCATTCTTTAGATGCCCTCATGCAAGGCTTCGGTCAAGAGCGCGGTTTTATTACGGTCACATCGCTCCGTGCCGTCTTCCGACTGCCTCTCCTCCTGTCCTCCTCCATATGCTGCATTTCGCCCACTGCCCTATGCCACGCCTAAACGGGGAATTTTGCCCAGGCCATTTACTATCTCCGGATTCGTGTTATCGTTGTTACCGACTTGTGACATTTACGCAGGCTTTTGTGCAGGAAGGAGAGCGCCCCGCATGACGAGCAGTTCACGCCGCATCTTGGTCTTTGTCGCGGCCGGCCTCCTCTGTGCCGTCGCCGTAGGCGTCGCAGTGTGGCGCATGAGCGCGCCCGAATCCGTCGTGTCTAAGCCCTCCGCTGCCACCGCCGTGTCGAGCACCGCGTCTTCCGCTCCCTCGACAACGCATTCCTATACCACCACGGCTGCCCCGACATCCACGCAACCGAAGCAATCGAAAACTAATGTCGCCGCGCCGGCGGAGGATCCCTACCTGGCACCGAATGCCGTGGTGAACCGCACGGAGCCGGTTGGCCCCACGGCCGTCTACCGCCCGGACAATGTTTCCTCACTGCAGAACCAGCAGCCGCAGGCAACTCCGAACAATCCGTACCCGCAGGCGCCGGTCAGCACGGCCCCTGCCGTGCCGCCAACGGACGGCTCTACTCCGGCCTCCAAAACACCGATTCCGGGTACTCCTCAGCAAAGCTCCGAGCCCACTCAGCCGTCGGCCACGCCGGAATCTCAGACCGCCGTGCCGCAAGAGGGCCCAGTGGAGGACCAGGACGGCAACCAGCCCGCTGAGCAGCCGCAACCCAAGGAACCTACGCCCTCGCAGAACACTGGAGTTCCTAAACCCCTTGACTCCTTCATCCCGCACCCCGCCGGGTTCACTCAGAACGCGCCCGCGCCTGATGCGGAGCCGAAAGCGCAACAGGGCGAGCCTATCGATGTCGCTCCACAGGGCGGCGAGGTACAAGGCGCCGATGTAGTGGAAGCAGTGGAGCGCGAATCCGCGGCTTACCGCACCAACGAGGCCGCCCCGACTCCCGCCGCGCCGACGGATGATGCTCCCGCGGCGGCAGAGCCTTCCGCAGCGACCCCCACCGCTGCTCATTTAGCCGACAACGGCGAAACTACCGCCGCATCAGCATTGACGCAGTCCGCCTAATACCCGCGCCGTTAACTAAACGGCCGCCGACTAAACGCGGGCGATAAACACCTCGGCGTCTTCGCCACCGGTGGAACGAACGATGGCGGCCGGGTCGCTAGCGGGAATCCACGCCGCGTGACCCGCGCCAAGGCTGACGTTTTCTGCCTCGGCATTGCTCAATGCCACCGAGCCGGAGGTGCACAACACAATCATGGGGCCATCGCTGTCGACCTCGACGCTCTCCTCACCAGAAAGCTCGACGCGATCCAGCAGGAACTCCTCAATCGGCACTGGGTAGGACCATGCCTCTGCACCCTTTATGCCTCCTGTCTCGGCTGCGTCTTTCAGGTCCACGCGCGGATCTTCTGCCGCCTGGTAGGTGAGGACTTTAACCAGCTCGGGGACGTCAACAAACTTCGGGGTCAGGCCACCGCGCAGCACGTTATCGGAGTTAGCCATGATCTCTACACCCAGGCCAGAGACATAGGCATGCAGCTGCCCAGCGTCAAGGTAAATCGCCTCCCCCGGCTGCAGGACGATGTGATTGAGCAGCAACGCGCCCAACACGCCGATATCCCCCGGATATTGCTCGTTGAGCTTGGCCACGGTTGCCATCACGGTGGCCATCCACGGCTCGCCCGCCTGGTTGCCGCGCAGGCGCTCGCCCGCCGCTACCACCGCGCTGATCAGCTCCTTGCGCTTGGCACCCGGGATCGTAATCCACGTGGTAAACAGCGCGCGGAGGCTGTCGCCTTCAGCGGCAGGATCGGTGTCGAGCATGCCCTCGTAGTGAGCCAGTTCTTCGCAGTCCAAGGCCGCAAAGAGGCTGCGGGTCTGCGCTAGCGGACGGAAACCCGCCATGGCGTAGAACTCCGTGAGCGCCACGATGAGCTCTGGCTTGTGGTTGTCATCCTTGTAGTTGCGGTTTGACGCCGTGAGGTCGATTCCCGCCGCGTTCTCGCGGGCGAAACCTTCCTCGGCCTGCCGCTTCGAAGGGTGCGCCTGCAGCGACAGCGGCTCTGCAGCCGCCAGAATCTTCAGCAAGAAGGGAAGGCCGGCGCCATACTTGTCAGCCACCCTCTGCCCCAGCTGGCCTTGCGGATCCGCCGCGATGATCTCATCCAGCTTTTCTCCCTCAATCGTTGAGGGATCCGCCGGGTGCGCACCAAACCACAGCTCAGCAACCGGGCTTTGAGCCTCGGGCTCGCCGAGCAGCGTCGGAATCAGCGTGCGCGAGCCCCACGAGTAATTGCGGGCAGCACTGGTGAGCAACTTCATTGACTTCCTCTATTTCACGTCGTAGGCGGTCGCGGCATAACTGCGCGTAATCAACTGCAGCGCGCGGGCCAATTCCCCACAGGAGGTATCGGCGCTCGCCGCTGCGAACGAGTGGGGAAGGTTCGCCTCTTCCTGTCCCCATAAAACAATTTTCAAGGGTACCAAAGGCTCTTCCGATTCAAACGGGTCATAGAAGATGTCCGTCGGATTTGTCTGCAGAATCGGCCCTAAGCCTTCCGCGTCGACGACGGTCCCGCCTAGCCCATGGACTGCCCACAGCGTGCCCGCCATGCGGGCAACGAGAGCGTCGAGGTGCACCCGCGTGCGCTCCTCCGAGAACGCATAGGGATCGGGTCCACAGCTGTGGATGATTCGTCCGCCTTCCACAAATTCACGCAACGCGCGCCCGGGGTTCGTCGTGGAATCGCGCTGCGGTGACAGCGCTTCCAGCTCACGGTCCACGGCATCGGCAACGTCCTCCAACCGGCGGGAGACCAACACCGGGTCTTCGCTTAACACCGCGCTCACCGCATGCACGGCCGTGATGGCGCGCACCGGTGAAATCCCTTCGGCCGTGGGAAGGGTGTCGATGACGACGGTGTCCTCAGGAGCATCCTCGATTTCATTCAGCAGAATCGTCGTCGCCCCTCGGCGCGCGGCGTCGTGCAGCGCGCGCTCTGCCCATGGGCTATCCCCCGCCACCACCACGACGTCGAGGGCACCGGTAAAGAGCGGCAGCGATTCGCTGACCATGATGGGAACCTCAGCGGGCTCGGCTAGGCCCACGGCGACGTGGGCAGCGGCGCGGGAAACCTGGTCAGCGGCAAGGACGACGATGCTGCGCGGGCGCAGCCCACCCAGCACGCGAGCCAGCTCCGGTACGGCGGCGGCCACCACGCGAGCTTGCGCGCCTTCGTGGGCGATGTCAAAGAAGCTCACGGATTCGGGGTCATAAGAAGTCATAGGCCCGAGCATAGCTAGGATGAGTGGCCATGAGCATTCATCCGGTAGTCCTTGTCGGCGGCGGCCCTGGCGCGTGGGATCTCATCACCGTGCGCGGCATGCGGGCGCTGCAGGAAGCCGAGGTCATCGTGGCTGATCACCTCGGCCCCACTGCCCAGCTGGATAAGCTGTGTGATGTTGACGCCAAGGAGCTTATCGACGTCTCCAAGATCCCCTACCGCGCCCAAGTGGCCCAGGAGCGCATCAACGAGGTCCTCATCGAGCACGCCCAGGCAGGCCGCCGCGTGGTGCGTCTGAAGGGCGGCGATCCTTATGTATTTGGTCGCGGCTTCGAAGAGCTCACCGCACTTACCGCCGCGGGTCTCCCGGTGGAGGTCATCCCCGGAGTGACCTCGGCGGTGGCCGTCCCCGCGCTGGCAGGAACGCCGGTGACTCACCGTGGCGTCGTCCATGCCTTCACGGTGGTCTCCGGGCACCTGCCGCCAGGACACCCCAAGTCCTTGGTGGATTGGGCAGCACTCGCGCGGTCTGGGGCCACACTTTCGGTCATCATGGGTGTGAAGAACGCGGCGGCCATTGCCACCGCGCTGATCGACGCCTCCCTTTCCCCCCACACCCCCGTACACATCATCCAGGAGGGCTCCCTCAACGGTGAGCGGGCATTCCACTGCGAGCTGGCTCAACTAGGAGCCACAATGGAGGAAAACTCGGTGGCTCCGCCAGCGGTCATCGTTATCGGCGAGGTTGCTGGGCTCTAGTCAACGCCTATACGGCAGGTTTCTATGATCGCGGCGAGCTCACGCCGACGGGTTCTGAATCCTCCGCAGGAGTGCCGGCAGGAAAGCCATCGCGTCCGGTCGGCTCCGTGGTTTCGACAACACGGCTGCCGCCCCGCTGGGGCGCGGTGCTGGCACCGCTGTGCTCGTTTTCCTTGCCGCCAGCGCGGCGCGCACGGCGGGCGTTTCCCCACACAGTCACCGCCACGCCCAGAACGAGCGCGATGAACTGCACGATGAGGGTCTGCGGGTGCTGCAGGGCCCACCCCAAAGCTTTGGGGATGTTGAGCGCCACGATGGCAGTTCCGACGAATCCACCGAGGAGTGTGGGATTGATGCGGGAAATGAGCCACGCCGCAACCGGCGCAGTGATCGCCCCGCCGATAAGCAGGGCCACGACCGCGGCAGCGTTGGCCACGATTTCTTCCCAGAGGCCAACGATGAAGCCTGCCGTCGCACCAAAGGTAACAAGGAATTCTGCGGTGTTGACGGTGCCGACAATGCGCCGCGGTTGTTCGCGGCCGACCGCCAACAGCGTCGAGGTGGAAATCGGCCCCCATCCGCCGCCACCCGAGGCGTCGACGAAGCCTCCCAGCACTCCGAGGCCGGCGAGGAAAGGAGTCGAATGCGGCCGGGATTCTCGCGGTGCGGCGCTGCGCGTTCGCGAAAAGCGCCAGACCAGGTTGATGCCCAAGGCGATGAGGATGGCGGAGGTTACGGGCGCGGCTGCTTCCAGTGAGAGGTTGGACAGAACCGCCGCCCCGATGAAGGCAGACAGGCCTCCTGGCACACCGAGCTTGAGCACGGTGGGCCAGTGCACGTTGCCGAAGCGCCAGTGGCTGATTCCGGAGACCAGAGTGGTGCCGAGCTCCGAGGTGTGCACTACCGCAGAGGCTGTTGCCGGCCCCAGACCAGCCAGCAACAGGATGGTGGTAGAGGTTACGCCAAAGCCCATTCCGATGCCGCCGTCGACAAGCTGCGCGGCAGCACCCGCCAGCGCGATGAGGATGAGGCTACGCATGGGCCACCTCCGCATAGCGATGGGACACAATGCCGGCGAGGGCCTCCCCTAGCGGAGGGAGCACACGCCTGGGCTGCTCACTGGTATGCCTAGAATCCCCTTCGAGGCGATCCAAGAGCAAGCCGGGACTCACGAAGAGCGGCACTACGACCTCCTGGCTCCCCTCCGGCCCCACGGGCCGGCGCTCGCCGCGCGTAGCAAAAGAGACCTCCGCCGCGCAGCCGGTGAGCTCGCCCACGCGCCTTGCTAGGTCAGCTACCGCAGCATTAGCACGCTCATCGGAGGAACCGACGGAGTACACCACGACGGTATCCGTTCCTTCCGGCACCTGCTGCGCGAGCAGCCTGGCCATATCCTCCCCGGTGCCGAGGCCGCGTGCTTGGCGGAGGGTGACTCCGGAGGCCGCGGAGGCCTGGGCCAGTGCAGCGGGGACGTCGACGCGCTGGTGGTAGCCCTCTGTAAAAAGCAAGGGCACAACAATCGCCTCGCGCACGCCTTGTTCAGCAAGGTTGTGCGCGGCCTCTTCGAGGGGAGGATCGTTGAACTCGAGGTGCGCGGCGGTGGCTGGCGCACCGGCAAGCTCGCCGGCAGCGCGGGTCAGGGCCGCCACGCTCGCTGCGGCCGCGGGATGGCGCGAGCCGTGCGAGAGGGTCAGCAGTGCGGTGGTGGAATTCGGGGCTGTCATGACTGGGCGGTGTCCTTTTCCTAGGCGGTGGCGGTGGAGTGGCCGCGGCGAGCGAGGGAGCGCTGCAAAGCCTCCGTTGAGGACACCGCCGGCGCGGGCGCTACGGGGGCATCATCTTGGCCATGGAAACGCACGGAAAAGATCCGGAGGCACTCTTCGCACTTCCACGCAAAGTCGTCTTCCTCGTCTGGGAAAAGATCGGTGCCGGCACAGTAGGGGCAGTACGCCGGGTGGTTGCGGTTGGGGTTGGGCTTGCGGCGGAAACTCATTGCAAGTCCTCCTCGTCCGCGCGCAGCACCCAGTGGCGGAACTGTTCGCCGTCTTCGCGCTGCTCCTTATATTTATTGACCAAGCGGATGACGTAGTCGGGCACTTCATCGGCCACCACCTTGTGCCCGCGCAGCTTGCGGCCCCAGTCCGGGGATAGGCCGAGGGCACCGCCGAGGTGGACCTGGAATCCTTCGACGCGATTGCCATCAGCATCGGTCACGATCTGTCCTTTAAGCCCGATGTCAGATACCTGCGAGCGCGCGCAGGCATTGGGGCAGCCGTTGAGGGCGATGGACAGCGGCACATCGAGGTCGCCAAGGGTATCTTCCAGGATGTCGACAAGCTCGATGGCGCGGGCCTTGGTGGTCACGTGGGCGAGCTTACAAAATTCCAGGCCGGTGCAGGAGATGACGCCGCGGCGGAACTCCGAGGGCTGGGAGTACAAGCCCGTCTCATCCAAAGCGCGGGACAGGGCGGGGATATCCTCTTCCGCGACGTCGAGGAAGAGAAGCTCCTTCATCGGGGTGGTACGGATGCGGCTAATGCCGAACTTCTCCGCCACGTCGGCGATGGCGATGAGCTGCTCACCGGTGGCATGCCCCACGGTGGGCTTGACGCCCACGTAGAACTTGCCGTCCCGCTGGCGGTGCACGCCGAGGTGGTCGCGGCTACCGGGGGCGATGGGGAGCGGGAGGCCGTCGAGAAGCGGCGCGTCCAGATACTCCTCTTCTAGAACCCTGCGGAACTTCTCAATGCCCCACTGCGCCACGAGGAACTTCAGGCGCGTGCGGTTGCGGTTGCGGCGGAAGCCATAGTCGCGGAAGATGCGCGCGACACCGGCCCACACCTCCGGGACGCGCTCAAGCGGGATCCATGCGCCGAGGGATTGCGAGAGCATCGGGTTGGTGGACAGGCCTCCGCCCACGAAGCAATCGAAGCCCGGCCCGTACTCAGGGTGCTCGGTGCCAACAAAAGCGATGTCCTGGATTTCGTGCGTCACGTCCTGCCGGGAGTTGCCAGAAATGGCGGTCTTAAACTTGCGCGGGAGGTTGTGAAACTCCTCGCGCGGGAGATAGTTGTTCTTGATCTCCTCGATGGCCGGGGTGGCGTCGATAATCTCGTCGGCCGCCACGCCCGCTACCGGTGAGCCTAGGATGACGCGGGGCACGTCGCCGCAGCCCAGCAGGGTATCCAAGCCGACGGAGCGCAGTTTCTCCCAGATGGCGGGAACGTTTTCAATCTGAATCCAGTGCAGCTGTATGTTCTGGCGGTCCGTAAAGTCCGCGGTGGAGCGCGCATAGTCGCGCGAAATCTCCCCTACGGCGCGCAACTTGGCGGGATCGGCGCGTCCGCCGTCGAAGCGCACGCGCATCATGAAGTATTCATCCTGCAGCTCGGTGTTGCTGAGCTTAGAGGTCATCTCACCGCCCAGGTTCTGGTTGCGCTGGGTGTACAGGCCCAGCCACTTGAAACGGGGAGCGAGATCCTCGGCGGAGATGGAAGAAAATCCCTGCTTGGAATAGATATCGATAACGCGCTGGCGCACGGCCAGGGCATCGTCGGCCTGCTTGATCTCCTCGTCGGAGTTCAGCGGTGCAGTGCCATCAATCTTCCACTGGCCTTCCGGTTTCTTCGCGCGTGGCTTTCGCTTTGTGGCGGTGGTCATAATTTGCTACCTTTCGTCGGTTAGTGAAAACCTACCGGTCTAGACAAAGCAGACAAAGCAGTCTTTTTTATTTTCTCCCGAATATGCAAAGCACGCTGGGTTTATGCCACAATGTTCTCCGAATGTAATTAGGCCCAGTTGCCCTACAGCAGACAAGCCGGTTCAATGAAACCCACGCTTGTTTAGACCTAAGCTTTCGTTAGTTACTACAACATTCCGAAAGGCCATCATGACCCAGCAGCCCCTGAAAGTAGCCGTCATCGGCGCCGGCCCAGCCGGCATCTACGCCTCCGACATCCTGGTGAAGAAGACCGGCGGCAACGTTCAGCTCGATCTCATCGAGCAGATGCCAGCCCCCTTCGGGCTCATCCGCTACGGAGTGGCTCCGGACCACCCGCGCATTAAGGGAATCATTAACTCCCTGCACCGAGTGCTCGACACCGAACAGATCCGCCTTCTGTCCAACATCACTGTGGGCCGCGATGTCACCGTCTCCGAACTCGAGGAATACTACGACGCCGTCGTCTTCGCCACCGGCGCCGTTGGTGACCGGGGCATGCAGATCCCGGGCTCCGATCTCGAGGGCATCCACGGCGCCGGCGAGTTCGTCGGCTTCTACGACGGAAACCCGCGCTTCGAGCGCTCCTGGGATCTCTCCGCCACCGACGTCGCCGTGATCGGCGTGGGCAACGTGGGCCTCGACGTGGCCCGCATCCTGGCCAAGACCGGCGATGAGCTTAAGGAAGCCACCGAGATCCCCGATAACGTCTACGAGTCCCTGGCCAAGAATCAGGCCACCACCGTGCGCGTCTTCGGCCGCCGCGGCCCGGCACAGGCCAAGTTCACCCCGCTGGAGCTCAAGGAGCTCGACCACTCCCCCACCATCAACGTGGTGGTGGACCCGGAGGACATCGACTACGACGAGGCCTCCCTCAAGGCCCGGGAAGAGGCCAAGTCCTGCGACCTGGTCTGCCAGACCTTGGAGAGCTACGCCATCCGCGAGCCCAAGGATGCGCCGCACACCCTGCAGATCCACCTCTTCGAGCAGCCTGTCGAGTTCATCGGTGAGAACGGCAAGGTCACGGCAGTAAAGACCGAGCGCACTGCCCTCAACGGCGATGGCTCCGTCACCGGCACCGGCAAGTTCACCGAGTGGCCGGCACAGGCCGTCTACCTGGCCGTGGGTTACCGCTCTGATGCCATCGAGGGCGTTCCCTTCAATAAGCAGAAGAACGTCATCAACAATGACGGCGGCCACGTCGTCGACCTCGACGGTGACGTCGTGCCGGGCCTCTACACCACCGGCTGGATCAAGCGCGGCCCGGTGGGGCTCATCGGCAACACCAAGTCCGATGCCACGGAGACCATCGGCATGCTGCTTGCCGACGCCGAAGCAGGCAACCTCTCCCACTCCCGCGAGGAGGACATCGTGGAACTCTTCAAGTCCAAGGGCTTGGAGCACCTGACCTGGGAGGGCTGGAAGAAGCTCGACGCCGCCGAGCGCGCACTGGGTGAAGCCGAGGGCCGCGAGCGCAAGAAGTTCGTCGAGTGGGAAGAGATGGTCAACCACTCGCGCGACTAAGCCGGCCCGTCCCAACTAAAACTGCCCTATCTGACGAAGTTATCGCTCCCGCCGCAATGAACGCGGGGAAAATCGTCAGATAGGGCAGTTTTCGCCTCAAGTCTCAAGGAATTAGTGTGAAGGACTGTACCTTCACACTAAGCGCGGATGATGGCAAGCACCTCATCGACGATGGCCTGCACCTCGTCGGCAGTCTTGGCCTCAACGTTGAGGCGCAGCAGCGGCTCAGTGTTGGAGGCGCGGACGTTGAACCACGCGTCGGTGCCCTTCAGCTGTACGGTCACGCCATCGAGCTCGTCGACAGACTCAATCTTGTCCGCCAACTCATCGAGCACACGCTGCGTCGTAGCCTTCTGGTCCTCCACAGTGGAGTTGATCTCACCCGAGGCCTCGTACCGTGAGTACTGCGCCATGAGCTCGCTCAGCGGCTTGTCCTGCTCACCCAGAGCAGCCAGCACGTGCATGGCAGCGAGCATGCCGGAGTCCGCATTCCAGAACTCCTGGAAGTAGTAGTGCGCGGAGTGCTCGCCGCCAAAGACCGCCTTCTCCTTGGCCATCTGGGCCTTGATGAAGGAGTGACCCACGCGGGTACGCACGGCCTTGCCGCCCTTCTCCGCGATGAGCTCCGGAACGGTCTTGGAAGTAATCAGGTTATGGATGACGGTGGCACCAGGGAACTTGTCCAGGTAGCGCTCCGCCACCAGCGCACAAATAGCAGAAGGCGAGACCGGCTGGCCCTTCTCATCCACAACGAAGCAGCGATCCGCATCGCCGTCGAAAGCAAGCCCGATATCCGCCTTCTGTTCGACGGTGAACTTCTGCAGGTCCACCAAGTTCTTCGGATCCAGCGGGTTAGCCTCGTGGTTGGGGAAGGTGCCGTCGAGCTCAAAGTAGAGATCCCGAACGTCGAAAGGCAGGCCCTCAAAGACCGCCGGGACGGTGTGGCCACCCATGCCATTCGCGGCGTCGACTGCCACGACCAATGGGCGGGAGTTCTCCAGCGGCACCAGGCCGCGAAGGAATGCCGCGTAGTCCGGAAGAACCTCACGCTCAGTGACGGTGCCCGGCTCACCGTCGAAGGCCGGGGTGCCGTCGATCAGCATGTCCTTGATCTGCTCCAGCCCCGTCTCCTGCCCCACCGGAACAGCGCCCGCGCGGCAGAGCTTGATGCCGTTGTACTTAGCCGGGTTGTGGGAGGCGGTGAACATAGCGCCCGCGCAATTGAGGTGGCCGGCGGCAAAGTACAGCTCATCGGTGGACGTGAGGCCGAGCTGGATAACATCAAGGCCCTGCGCGGCAGCGCCCTCAGCAAAGGCGGCTGCCAGCTGCGGGGAGGACGGACGCATGTCGTGGCCCACTGCCACGGTGGTCTCCCCTTCCCCACGGAGGATGGCGGCGTAGGCCGCGCCAGTATCGCGCACGAGGGTTTCGTCGATGTCCTCACCCACGACGCCACGGACGTCATAGGCCTTGATCACTGCATTGAGCTGTTCACGAGTTCGCATAGCCCACAAGCATACCCCCGTCAGTCGCGGTAATCCGCGTGCGACGAACTAGTCGGCGTCCGGAACCACCGTCAGGTGAGCGCGGCGGCGCTGGCGGGCATCGTGGACGCGGCGGGTTCGGAACACGGGGTGGTTCGAATTCCGCGGATCCGCGCCGTCGAAAGTAGCGGAATAGTCAATGGGATCGGCGCCGGAACCAGCAGTGGAATCATCCACCAGGCCAGTGGTCACGCGCCCGGCCTCCCGGACCGCCTCGGCGAGAGCTGTAAGGTCATCGTCCTCATCGAGCTCGATGCGGTCAACGCGCACCATTTCCCATCCTTGCGGGGCGGTAATTCGTGCGCTGTGCTTTTCGCACAGATCCCAGGCATGGGGATCGGTTTCTTCGGAGAGTGGGCCCACGACGGCGGTTTGCTGCGCGTAGGCGTAGGTCAACGTCGCCACGGCGGGACGGCCGCAGCCGGGGCGGGAGCAATGGCGAGAGCTATTCACGAGCCCAAGTCTAAACCCTAACTTGAGATTTAGATAGTTCAGCGCGGCGCGTCTCGCCACGAGCCCGCCTCGATGCGGCTTAGACTAAGCCGCATGACCACGCCCCGCCCGCATATTCGCCCGGCCCGCCACCGCCATGGCCGTGGTGCCCGCGGGCCGCTGTTGCCGCAGAATACGCCGCGCTACCGCAGCAGCGCCGAGCGCTTCGACATGGCCGCGCTCGAGGCCTACGCCCCCATTCACAATGCCTTTGCCGAGCAGCTCACCGGACTCGATCTCGCCGTTGATACCGTGCCCCGCATGCGCCTCTCAGTTGATATGACTGTGTTACCGGATGAAATCATCGCCGATGGCCCCGTTCCGCTCGGGCGCATCGTCCCGGCGGGCGTGGATTCCGAAGGCCAACCCACGCGCGCCCGACTCGTCATTTTCCGCATGCCCGTGGAGGAGCGCGTGCACTCCGCGCAGGAGCGTGAAGAGCTACTGTCCACGGTGCTAACCGCTCTGGTGGCCAATTACCTCAACGTCGATCCCGGTGATATCGATCCGCGTTTTACTTGGTAAAGGCTAGGGGTGCAGAGCGCCCCTGCCCTAAAACCACTACTCCCCCTCACCGCCGAGACCCGAGCCAAATGACATAGGACTGTGCAGTGAGGGGGAGCACTGATGCTGGTTAGTAGCTGCTTTGAGCTCTAACCAATCTCACGCTTGAGGCGGCGACGCTCACGGTCCGAAAGCCCGCCCCAGATACCGAAGCGCTCGTCATGCTCCAAGGCATACTCGAGGCATTCATCACGCACCGCGCAGGCCTGGCAGATACGCTTAGCCTCGCGGGTAGATCCTCCCTTCTCCGGGAAGAATGCTTCTGGATCCGTCTGGGCGCACAGCGCCTGGTCTTGCCACTCCTGCTCGACGGCACCAAAGAGTTCATCGAGCGACATCTCTGCAGCAGCACCGCCACGGAGAATAGCGCTGTTATTCGTTGTATTGTCCACGCCGCTTCCTTTCTCCGAGGTCGTTTCTCTCTTGATTCGATGGCACCGACCCTACACCGAAAAGATTTTTCGGTGCCGTGCCCGCCGTGCCGTTGATTACACTGATGTCATTTCACACCGAATCACTAAATATCGTCAACCTGTCGCGGGAGATTTTTCGGCGGCTCCAGCGAAAACGCTGTACAGCATCCTCAACTTTCACATCCGTCACAGATTACCTATCTAGGGGGCAATCATCGGGGGTACTACATGTAGTGGCCACCCCCAACCCTGTGAACAATTCTAAGGTTACTTCGGCGTGTCGCCACCCAATTGGGCAAAACACATGGATCTCATTCGCACCATGAAAACCATGCGTCACGCCCAAAAGATACGGAAAGCACCGAGAAGGTTCCTTCCTCCTCGGTGCCTTGTCCTCCTTTTACGGCGCAGCGCTTAGGCGTCGGAGCTGAAACGCACGCCAGCGTCCGGAATGCTCACGCCCGGGAAGACGCGCATGCCGCCCTGCAGTTCGCAACGCGCGCCAATGGTGGCACCTTCACCAATAACGCAGCCATCGATATGCGCGTTGGCACCGATGTGCGCGCCCGAGGCAATGATGGAGTTATTAATGATGGCACCCGGTTCAATGGTCACGCCGTCAAAGACCACCGTGCCGTCCAAACGCGAACCCGCCCCAATGACAGACCCGCGGCCCACAGCCGTACCCGACAGCAACAGCACGCCACCGGCAATACCCGCGGACTCATCCACCACGGACTCGCCCGTGCGGCCCACCAGCAACGGTGAATGCGCAATGCCGCGCACCAGATCGGAAGAACCGCGGACGAAATCATCCGGGCGGCCCATGTCGCGCCAATAGGAGTTGTCCACGTGCCCAACCACTAGGCGGCCGGACTCCAGCAGCTGCGGGAAGGTCTCGCGCTCCACGGAAACCACACGGCCCTCCGGGATGGTCGCAATAACATCCTTCTTAAACACGTAGCAGCCAGCGTTAATCTGGTTCGTCGGCGGATCCTCGGTCTTCTCCAAGAAAGCGGTCACCCGCCCGTTGGAATCCGTCGGGACGCAGCCAAACGCGCGGGGATCGGCAACGTTGAGCAGGTGCATCGTCACGTCGGCATCCTTCGAGTGGTGAGTATCGAGGATGCCGTTGAGGTCCATACCGGACAAAACGTCACCGTTGAACACCATGACCGTATCCTGGCGCAGCTTGTCGTAGACATTGCGGATACCGCCGCCCGTACCCAGCGCGGTTTCCTCCACGACGTACTCGATCTCCAGACCCAGATCTGAGCCGTCCCCGAAGTACTCCTCAAAAACCTCCGCCTTATACGAGGTGGAGAGCACCACGTGCTCAATCCCCGCGTCCTTGATGCGGGCGAGGAGGTGCTGAAGGAATGGGTAGTTGGCCGTGGACAGCATCGGCTTCGGTGTGCCAATCGTCAGCGGGCGCAGGCGAGTGCCGCGACCTCCCACCAGAATGACGGCATCGGCCGTCGATCCCCACTGGGGCGCTGATTCAGTCATATCGTTCCTTAATCTCTTTTCAGATAAGCCACCGTTAGTGTATAGGCGCACCTAGCTCAGGAGCCGTCGCGGCACGCGCTTAATACCAGCCCACGTACTCGCAGCCCCAGCCACAGGGCCACGCGCAGGGGCGCTTGGTACCAGTGCGGGTGCCTGTCCGCCTGGAAGCGATAGGCCGAATCATGGTGCGCGCGCAACATTGCGCCGCGGTGCGCCTGCGTCGAATGGCCTTTGGCGTGGGTAATCACCGCCGTGGGGCAGAAGATATTGCGCCAGCCGGCGCGGACGAAGCGGTCACCTAAGTCCACATCCTCCAAATACATGAAGTAGCGCTCATCAAAGCCGCCAATCTGTTCAAAAGCCTCCCAGCGCACCAGCAGGCAGGAGCCGGACAACCACCCGGCGGGGCGCTCGCTGTCCATATCGGCGTCATCGCGGTAGGCGCGCGACCACGGATTGGAAGGCCAGATTGTGCCAAACAACGCGTGCCCAATACCCGTGAGCAGCGTAGGCACGGCGCGCGCCGAGGGATAGTTGCTGCCATCCGGCTCCACGATGCGCGGCCCCACCGCCGCGGCATCCGGGTGGCGGCGCGCGCACGCAATCAGCTCGTCCAAAGAGCCTTCACTAAACGTCACGTCCGGGTTGGCGATGAGGAAAAATTCGTCATCGACCCCACGCGCACGCACAAAGCGCGCGCCGGCGTTCATCCCCGCGCCGTAGCCGATGTTGCCGCCGGTATCGAGGAATTCCACGTCCACGTGTTCCCGCGCGGCGGCTTCTGGCACCCCGTCGGTCGAGCCGTTGTCGGCAAGGATGGTGAGGGTAGGGCGGGACGTCGCCAAGCGCAGCGATGCCAAGAAGTCGCTGAGGTAACGGCCGGGAGAAAAGGTCACGGTGACCACGGCCAGGGGTTTCTGTAAATTCTTCACGATGAATCTGAGCGTACCCAACGCCAACGCGCGCACGCGCCCGCGACACTGCTTCACGTTTTTGCAGCGAGCTCACCTAAACTAGTCCCGTGACTTCCCCGAACTCCCCGCGCGCCGCCCGCCATATCCAGGCCGCGCCCTCGCAGTCCGCGCCCACCGCCCAACGAGGATCGACGCCGGTGAAAGCCATCGTCGCTTTCTTGTCCGCCGTCGTCCTCGTGGTCTCCGGCGTGGGTTACTTCACCGTGGGCAAGCTGGGAAATGACATCTCCTCTGCGTCGAACCTGGCGCTGGGCAACCAGGGTGGTTTCAAGGACAGCAGTCTCGATGGCGCGGTAGATATCCTGCTCGTGGGCAAGGACTCCCGCACCGACGCCAAGGGGAATCCGCTTTCCGAACAGGAGCTGGCAGATCTGCATGCCGGCGTGGACGAAGGAGAGGAAAACACGGACACCATCATGGTGATCCGTATTCCGAACGATGGCTCGCGCGCGACTGCGGTGTCCATCCCGCGCGATACCTATGTCCACGACAGCGAGTTCGGAAACACCAAGATCAATGCCGTCTTCGCGCTCCACAAGTCCGCCAAGATGGAGGAGCTCCAGCAGGAGAACGCTGAAGCTGAGGCAGCAGGTAAGAAGCCTCCTCACACGGAGAAGGAGATGGAGAAGGAGAGCACGGAGGCCGGCCGTGCTGGTCTCATCTCGATGGTGCGCACGCTCACGGATGTCAGCGTTGATCACTACGCTGAGGTGGGGCTCTTGGGCTTCGTGCTGCTTACCGACGCCGTCGGGGGCGTCGATGTCTGCCTCAACAATGACGTGGATGATCCGATGTCCGGTGCGAAGTTCCCGAAGGGGCGCCAGACCCTCAAGGGCTCCGAGGGCTTGTCCTTCGTGCGCCAGCGCTACGACCTGCCGCGCGGTGACCTTGACCGCATCGTGCGCCAGCAGGCCTACATGGCATCGCTGACCTCGAAGGTGCTGGACTCGGGCACGCTGACCTCCCCTGGAAAGCTCAACAAGATTGCCGATGCCGTGGAGCGCTCCGTGGTCATCGATGACGGTTGGGACATCATGGGCTTCGTTACCCAGCTGGCCGGGCTGGCCGGCGGCAACGTGACCTTTACGACGATCCCGGTGACCTCAATTACCGGCGTGGGCGATTATGGCGAATCGGTGGTGACCATCGATACCGCGGAGGTCCACCGCTTCATGGATGATCTGGCCAAGTCCCAAGAGAAGGCTGAGGAAGAAAAGAAGTCTGAGGATGCCGCCACGGACAAGGCAGCCGAGGAGGGCGAAAAGCCCGTGGCCGAGGACCTCAACCTCCACGTCCTGAACGCCGGCACCGTCGACGGCATGGCCGGCGGAATCGGCGCGTGGTTGAAGAACGTGGGCTACACCGTTGAGCGCACCGCCAATGCGCAGTCGGGCCTGTATACCGAGTCCCAGATTGTGGCCGCGGATGCCAACGATGAGCGCGCCCAGGCCTTGGCTGAGCAGCTCGGCGGCCTGCCGGTCACGGCCAACGAGGAGCTCGAGCCGGATACCTTCATCGTGGTAGCTACCGATGACTACTCCGGCCCGAAGGATGACTCCGCGCAAGAGGAAGAAGCTACCGCGGAGACCGACCAGGGTGGCGACACCCAGCAGGTAGGTACCCCGGGCGATGATTTCGGTACCGCGGAGGTTTCGCCTGAGATCGACGCTGGCGGCGAAGGCCCGCGCTGCGTGAATTAAGAGCGTCGTGGCGGGCTGAGCGCCCGCCACCTACGATGGGCGGACATGGAACTCCTACAGCATCTCCTGTCCGCCGATGCCTCTGCTCCCCGGCTCAGTGTTTATAACGAAACTGACGGCACCCGCATGGATTTCTCGGCGCAAACGCTGGAGAACTGGACCTCCAAGATTGCCAACATGCTGTTAGAAGAGCTCGACCTCGAACCAGACACGGACTCCCGCATCCTCATTGACCTTCCGGTGTCCTGGCAGGCTGCCGTCATTGCGCTTGGGGCGCTAGCCGCCGGCATCCCCTTCGACATGAAAGATGGTGCGGCTGCTACAGAACCGCACGCCGACGATATCGCCGTGGTTTTCACCTCCCCGGAGACCTATCTCAAGGCTGCGGCGGGCACCGACTCTGCGTCAGCCCCACTGGTCGATACCGTGCTAGTCACGCAGGATCCTTTTGGCCGCGGCGTTGTCGAAAGCGGCGGCGAACTGCCGCTCGGCACCATCGACTTTGGCCCCACCGTGCGCTTCTATGGTGATCACTTCTATCGCACCACTACCCCACTACCCGAGCTTTTCCCCACGGATTTGGGCGCTGAGCGCGTGCTTTCCCAAGGCTGGACGGACAGCATGTCCTTCCAACGTGCTGTGTTAGAGCCACTGGCTGCGGGTGGCTCGGCCGTCATCGTGGCGGGCCTATGCTCAGCCGACCGTTTGGAGGACATCGCGACCAACGAGAAGGTCACCGTCCGCTCCTAAAGCTTGTCGTGAGATAGTAGAGCAATGTTCAGCTGGCTCTACGTCTTCATCGGCCTGCTCATCCTCGTGGGGACAATCTGCCAGGGCACCATCGGATTTGGGCTGGGCACCATCGCCACCCCCATCTTGGCGCTGATCAAACCGGAGCTCGTTCCCACACTCATCCTCCTGCTGGCCTTCGTCATTTCCACCACGACAATGCTCAAGTCGCGCTCGGCGGTGTCCTGGGACATCGTGGCCGTCTCCTCCATCGCGCGCATCCCCGGCTCGCTGCTCGGCGCGTGGGCGATTGCCTCCCTCTCCCACCGCGGGCTCTCCCTTTTCATCGGTTGCGCCGTCATCTTCGCCATGACCTTGTCCAGCCTCGGCTGGTCCCCCAAGCGCACCACCGCCAACATTGCGGTGGCAGGCGTTGCCTCCGGGTTCCTGGGAACATCAACCTCCATCGGTGGTCCGCCCATGGCCTTAGTTATGAAGGGCTACGACCCAGCCCGCATCCGCGGAACCCTGTCGGGCACATTCATTATCGGCTGCACCATCTCACTAGCCATCTTGGGCTTAAGCGAGCAAATCACCAGGCTGCAGCTCACCGCCGCCGCGGCCTACCTGCCGGTAGCCATCGTGGGCCTCATCGCCGCCGGCTACCTCAACCGTTTCATCAACGCCACGGTGCTCAACCGCATCGTCATTGTTGTGGCGATCAGCGCGGCTGTGGCACTCATTGTTGAGGGGCTGGTTGCTGCCTAGCGTTCGCGTCCTACAGCCAGGACCGCGCTCCGCACTGCCCAATCTGCCCAAGTTATCGCTTCCGCCTTTGGCGATTCTCGTAATCGTCGCATGATCAATAAAAGTGTGCCAAAGTAGTTGACAGCTTCATTATTATAATTAATTATAAAACATAAGAGAACAAAGAAGGAATTATCATGAATAAGCCAAAGAAGTTTATCGCCACTATCGTCGCATCTGCAATGATCGCTACTGCAACTCCAGCAACTGCTTCAGCTGCACCAGTACAAACCCCTATCGGCACTATCCAAGTACCTGACAATCTCATGCAGACTTTCGGACCAATTCTTGCTGCTATCGGTGGTCTAGGAGCACTAGCTGCAATCATTGGTGGTATCACAGGCGGCAGCAATGACAGTTCTTCTATTCTATCTTCACTAGCTTCTAAGAATACTCCAGCACCACAACCACAAGATCCTAATACTGGTAATCCAGGAACTGGAAATTCTGGTAATGAGCAGCCAACAGACCCTAATATCACAAGGTTTGGTGGACCAAAGGCTACCTCGCTTTCATCTGCACAGATTAGGGAACTAGAACGTCAAGTTTTCGACGAGATTAACGCTGAGCGTCAACGTAGGGGGCGTGTACCACTAGACTGGAGTGACAATTTCTATTCTTCTGCAAAGAAGAGTTCTACTCGAATGGCTCGAGAAGGAAATACTCATCATACTGATTTCAAATCAAGTGAAGCAGCAGAAACAATCAAAAGTTATCCACTAGACCAGATTGGTAAAGCAGCTGTAAACAAGTGGAGTGGCAGCGCAGGTCACTGGAATATTCTTATGAGTGATTACGCTTACTATGGTGCTGTAAGCATTACACCAGCAGATGATAACACTTATGTAGTTGTATTCCAAGGATAATAAAGTTATTATTTACAATAAGTAAATAATAATTAACACGATTTATAAGGAAGCAAGGTAACATAAATGCTCTCGAAAAAATCTCATCTTCACGGGCGAAGACTCTGCTATTAATAATCTTTTGCTCAACATGCCTGGTGCAGTAGCGGAATTCGAGCGCTCGCGAATCAAAGGACGTCAACGAGAGGGGATCGCCATTGCAAAGGCCAAAGGAAAATACAAAGGCCGTAAACCGTCACTAACCCCAGCATAGGCCAATGAGGTTGCAGAGCTTAAAGCCAACGGCGTATCAATCGCAGAAATCGCCCGTCGTTACAGTGTTTCACGTCCGTGCTTTGGAAAATAGCTAAACGCACCGTGCGAGGGCTGTGTTGAGTAGTATATGTAAGTCTCTATCGACTAGATGGAGGAAATGGCATGCTCACTAACGCAGCTGAATTTTTCGTTGCAAACCCGAATATGATCAACCCGGAGGGCATTAAGTTGATTGCCGGAGTACTCTTGGGCGGTCTTGCTGTGCTCGCTCTCGGTATTGGTTCCAGTGTTGCAGGGCCAACCGCGCTACTGGCATCCTCCATGGCAGGCGCATAAGTCTCTACAAACTTAGAAACGCCCCGGCACCTTGAAAAAGCCGGGGCATTCGTGTTCCTAGGCTACGTAATCTCCCCACGGCGCACCCGAGTTGCCAGCGCACCTTTGGATAGACCGCGCACAATGCCATGGCTCATGTCATTCCCCCCGTTAGGCCTCCAAGGTAACACGGTGCACCGCTGAGCGCTGTGCAACTGCCCTACCTGACAAAGTTATCGCCTCTGACTCAAGATCTGGCCAGAACTTTGGCAACAAGGGCAGTTATCTCCTTGAAGCGGGCAAGAGGAATCACCGCCCAACGCCAAGAAGCAGACCCTAGCGAAGCGAGCCCTCAATAAAACTGCGGAAACGCTGGGCAATCTGCGCAATCTCCTGCCCTGCGAAGTGCCCCGGGGACCAGGCCGCGACCAGCGGCACACCGCCTAGGACGCGCTCGCCATCGACGACATCAAAGCCCACCAGCCGCGCTGGCTGTAGCTCCGTCATCAGGGCTACGGCCCGGCCAGAGCGGGCCAAGGCGCTCAAGGTGGCGGTGTCATCGCACTCCACGTGCGAGCCCAACGCACAGCCAGCAGTGCCTACGAAAGAATCCACCACCCCGCGGGAAACACTGCGCCGCGAGGGCAGCGCCACCTTTTCTTGCAATAACCGTTTAACCTCCACGCTGGTCGAACCCGCACACTCCAGTGCTAAGGGATGCGTCGGCGGCACCCAGGCGCGCACCGGAATCGTGCCCAGCGCCAGGGAGGCCACGTCATTGCCCGGCGGAATGGTGGCAATCACCACGTCGGCGGCGCCTTCCAGTGCGTCGAAAACGTCATAGTGCGTGACCGGGGTCGTGGTGAGCAGAGGGATAGTTGAGCCAGCTGCTTCAATAAAAGGGGCAAGTAGCGTCGAAATCGTCGTCGGCGTAGCCGCCACCCGCAACGCCGGGACACTGCCCGCCCGAAGTGCCTCCACCGCCTGCCCGGCGCGCGCGGATTCCGCGAGGAGGCGGCGGCAAGTCGGGATGAGGGCATGCGCCGCATCGCTGAGCGCTAGCGAGGAACCAGCCCGCACGAAGAGCTCCAGGTCCAGCTCTTTTTCAAAGCGCCGCAGCTGGCGGCTCAGCGCCGGCTGGGTAATACCCAGGCGCGCCGCGGCAGCGGTCACCGTGCCAGCCTCAGCCACCGCAAGGAAATATTTGGCCTTCATCATGTCCATTTCCCTACTTTTACCACCAACCATGCCCTGAGGGTATAGCTTTCCAGCTTTCTAGGCATTAGAAAACATGGCATCACCAAAGAATAATGAGACCATTACCACAACTACTTTAGGGAGGTTTCCATGTCACACGTCGGCGCCGCTATTGCCGAATCCCTCGCCGCGCACCACGTCACCCGCACATTCCTCGTGCCTGGCGAAAGCTTCCTTCCCGTACTAGACGGGCTCTACGATTCCCCCGTGAAGGCCGTCGTCTGCCGCCACGAAGGCGGCGCTACCTACATGGCCGAAGCCCACGGCAAAGCCACCGGCCAGCCCGGCGTAGCCATGGTCACCCGCGGCCCCGGCGCGGCTAACGCCTACGTGGGCATCCACACCGCTTGGCAGGACGCCACCCCACTCGTCCTCTTCGTGGGCCTCATCCCCACCTCCGACCGTGACCGCGAATCCTTCCAGGAATTCGATCCCAAAGCGGCTCTTCCGGTTTCGGGGTGCGTAGCG
>NZ_KV806794.1:0-445 GCF_001811845.1 Corynebacterium sp. HMSC062E11 | reverse complement strand
TGTTGCGACCGGCTATTTGGTAGCAGTGTCGTGACTATCTGGTAGCGCTTCAGTGAGTATCTGGTAGCAGCTCGCGGCGCTCGGGGTGATACTTCCGGTAGCCGCACCACTCGGGTGCGGCGCGTACTGGAAGGAGTCCGCTGATGACGGATTACCGTGCGGTGATGACGCTGCTGATTAGGAAGCGTTCTTACCGCCAGATTGAAGACCAGCTCGGGTGCTCGCACCGCGCGATTTCCCGAGCGAACCAAGCGCTGCGAAGCCTTGGCCTGACTACTGCCCAGCAGGTCGCGGCGTTGACGAATGACGAGCTAGACGAGATATTCGTTGATAAACGCACCAGCGGTCAAGGCGAGTTCGTCCCGATTGACTTTGACGCGGTCGTCAAAGCACGCACAGGGCGTGTGAAGCAGACACTGCAAGTATTGTGGGCTCGCTACACCAC
>NZ_KV806793.1:0-102903 GCF_001811845.1 Corynebacterium sp. HMSC062E11 | reverse complement strand
ACCTCACCAACACATCCTGTCGTTTAGGCCTTTACTGACAGATTCATTAGGCCCCGCCTCGGCAATTGGGCCTAATCATGTTCACCTGAAAGCGCTGATAAACAAGGCTCATACCCACCCGGGTAGCTGCCTAGTTCCTAACTACTGCGAAAGGGCCACGGAAGTATGATCTACCCCACCAATGCTCGGGCGTCTCGTCCTCATACAGAATTGTAAACTGGGCATCGAGCTTTCTGGCTTAGGAGCTAACCTGGTCCGCGGTTAGGGTACGGAGACGATGTTTGAATTCCTTTTATTTCTCGTTCCCTCAGTGCTCTATATCCTTTTTCAGCGCAAGAGAATTGGGGTTTCTCAAGCTCGGACAAATGTGGGTTGGCAATGGGGAAATTGGCAATCAGTAGTATTAAGCATCATCTTTTTCCCCGTGTTGCTTGGAATAGGATACGCCGGTATCCGTGTGGTGTCGTCGGCTAGTCTGGCCATACCGGGGGTGGTTCTTTCTCAAGGGGTAAGCCTTGCTGTCATTTTCAGGGCTATAGGCGAGGAAGTGTTTTTCCGAGGATTTGTTGGCGGCTTACTTCTTCGATCCTGGGGGTTCTGGGGTGGTAACACGCTCCAAGCGGGAGTTTTTCTTCTGCCTCATTTGATGTTGTTGAGCTTCGATGCGCAGTTGTGGCCCATACTTCCGGTTCAGTTTCTCTGCGGGTGGATCCTGGGAGTGGTGCGATACCGCTCGGGAAGCGTCATTGAATGCGCGATATTGCACGCTGCTATTAACCTTGCAATTGGACTGCTTGCGGGATAAGCGAAGGATTGTGCGCGGGCGCTCAGGGCGGTTAGTGGCTGTCAATTCGCACCAAAGATTGGGGCGCGGGCTTATTCGTCATGTAGCAGGCGTTGTACGGCCTGGCGGACACTCTTCTGTATCCAGTTAGATTCCCAAGACAGACTTCGCAATGAAGAAGTAGACGATCAAGCCCGTTGCATCACAGAAGGTGGAGATGAATGGGTTAGAGAAGACCGCAGGGTCCGCGCCAACAGTTTTAGCCACAATGGGCATGAGTCCGCCTACCGTCGCGGACATCGAACAAATGAGAAACAGGGTGGAGCCGATGACGAGGCCGATATCTAGGCCATAGATGACCGTCGCCAAGACAAGCCCGGCCAGCCCCAGCACAGCGCCCAGCAACATTCCGACGCGCAGCTCGCGCCACATGACTGCCAAGAGGTCGCGCGTGCGGACGTCGCCAAGCGCGAGCGCACGGGTCACAGTAGTAGCTGCCTGGTTTCCTGTATTGCCGCCCGTGCCGGTGAGCAGAGGGATGAACAGAGACAATACAACTGCCTTGGCCAATGTGTCTTCGAAGGAATCGAGAACCCGCACAGTCAACAGCGCTGACACAGCGAGCACGAGCAGCCAGAGAATGCGGGAGCGGACGAGCTTGAGAAGGGGCGTCGACAAGTACGGCTGCTGGAGAGCTTCCGTACCGCCGGAACGAGCCGAGTCCTCGCTGTCCGCCTCTTCCATAATGTCGGTTGCATCATCCCAGGTAAGAAGGCCAACGAGGCGGTGTGAATCATCCACAATCGGTAGCGCCAGCATGTCGAGGGGCAAGAACCAGCGGACGGTCTCTTCGGCGTCGGCAGTCGCGTATGCATACACCGGCTCGTTCATGATGTCCTCAATGAGAATGCCGCGTTCAGCCGTGAAGAGCTCGCGCAGGCTGACGACGCCCACCAGACGCCGGTCCTTACGCGTCACAGGAACGGTATAGATGGTTTCCAGCTCATCGGCGTTGTCGCGGAGGGTGCGCAGGGCATCTTCCATGCTCATTTCCGGGTGGATATTGGGGACCTCCGGCGACATACGCCGGCCGACGGATCCCTTCGTGTACCCGAGAATCACTCCGGTCACATCGCGCTGAGTCTGAGTCAGCGAACGGAGGAGCCGATCCGCAATTTCCGCAGGAAGCTCGTCCAACAGCGCCACGCGGTCTTCGGGATCCAGCTCGTCGAAGAATTCGTAGACATCGGCGTTGCCCAACTCGTCAATGATGTCCGCTTGGTGTTTGGCATCAAGTGCATCGAAGACCGCGATGGATTTTTGACGCGGCAGCAGCCTTAACGCCAATGCGGCGCGGAGAGCATTCTGGCGCTCCACAATCGCGATGAGCTCTTGACGTGGAACGCGAGCTAAGAGCTCTTGGAGCCGAGGAGCCTTTTGGGGGTCGATGGCGTCTTCTTGCTTGAGCCACTCCTCAACAATTTCGGCGGCCTGCTCAATCGTTTCTGCCATCGGCCTTTCGCCCTTCTACTCGACGTCAACCTCCTCAGACTACGCCATGGAGCGCTGCGTAGCCTTTTCACGTATGTACTATTGCGGCATGCTTTCCCTCTACCGTGAATTCTCGGACAATGACGTCGTCAGCTCTATCCTGCGCTGCGAGGAGGCAGAGTTTCTCTTCGTTGTGGCAGATGTGCCGAAGAAGTGGGTGAGCGATGATCCCTACGCTGAGGACAAGACGCATATTCAGCTCATGAACATGCCTGGAGTCGCCCTAAAGATTTTGCCTGAGGGCGAGCTGATTACTGGTGACGTCGACGTGCGCTATCCGCAGCTCTTCCAGACAGTCGCAGGAAAGACGCTGTGGGATCCGCGCGAAGTTGCAGAGCTTGAGCCTTTCACGGTGATTCATGCTCGGGGCAGCCACCACTTCCACGAGAGGAACAAAGAACACTACGTCGATATCTGGGAGATCCTCCCAGATGCGGAAGACGAGGCAATGGAGCAGCTCCTCGCTCGGATTGCCGTTCCGGTAGAGCTCGATTCCAAGTTCGGTCCGTTGGTGCTCGATCGCAGTACGAACACGTTCGACGGTAGGGCAGAAGAGCTCGGAGTTGATTTCAGCATCTGGTACGAAGGGGAGGAGCTTCTCCTCGCGGAGAGCGCGAACCTGAGGCGAAAATTCAAGGCACCCCTCACCGTTATCAATAAGGTCCTCAGTGCTGAGTTCATCGATGAGGCCCGGCGCTTTGCCGCCAAAAAAGCTCTTCGAGCTGCGAACCGCTGGCGCCATGACGTCGCCCTGTCCGAGGGCGCAAACGTCCCGGCACCTGAGCTCACGGCCGGCGACGTATACGCCAAACTCACGCCCGTTGCCGTTGAAGTCCCCCAACGAGGACACCTCAGCGTGGAATTCGATGATGGCTATCTTTTTGGTGGGCACGCCGTGACGGTGAAGACTAAACGCAGCGGTGCACCCGCAGCCCTTGAGCTCGACGCTTAGTGCTGTTCGCGCATCCGCGTGATGACATTGTGCGCGGAAATGAGGCACATCGGTACACCAACACCCGGTACCGTCGTACCGCCCGCGTAGTACAGGTTCTTGAGTTTTCGCGAGGCATTGCGCCCGCGGAAGAAGGCGGATTGCCGCAACGTATGCGCGGGGCCCACCGCGCCACCAGCCCAGGAGTTGTAGCGCCGCGCAAAATCAGAGGGGCCGACCGTCCGGCGCACCACGATGCGCTCAGCAAAGTCGGGAATGCCAAGCCACGTGCCGAGTTGGTGAATCGCGGCATCGGCAATTGCGCCAACGCGGGGCGATTCTTCTTCGCCATAGGCGTTACCCGCGCCGAAGTTTTCCTCCGCCGGCACGGGGACCAGCACAAAGAGATTCTCGCAGCCCTCCGGCGCCACGGCAGGATCCGTCGCGGAGGTCTTCGACACGTAGATGGACTCCGACGCCCCCAGCGGGCGCGAAGCCTCCGGAGCGTGATACACCGCCCGGAAATCGGGCTCCCAATCCTTGCTGAAAAGAAGGGTGTGGTGGGCCAGCTCCGGCAGCGCGCCCCGCACGCCGAGGAAGACCAACACCGTGCCGAGGCCCGGGTCGCGTCGCGCGAAATAGCTCTCGGGATAGGTCCGCGCCGACTGAGGCAGCAGAGAAGTCTCAGTATGGCGCAGGTCCGCCGCGGAAACGACGGCCTCGGCGGAGATGAAGCGGCCGTCGTCCAGCCGCACGCCAGTCGCACGACCTTCCGCGCACTCAATCGCCGTCACCGCCGTATCCATGAGGAAGGTTGCGCCTTGTGCCTGGCGCGCAATCGCCGCGACCACCGCGGCGAAACCACCTTGCGGGTAGCACACGCCTTCGACTAAATCGGTGTGGCTCATCAAGGAATACAGCGCCGGTGCAGCTGTTGGCTCCGTGGACAAAAACACCGCCGGGTAGGTCAGCACCTGGCGCAGGCGGTAGTCCTGAAACTGTGCTGCCACCAGCCGGTCCAAGGACCGAGTGAGAAGTAGCGCCAGCGAACCCAGCCGCGTGAGCACGTCCCGGGTTAAAAGCTGCGTGGGGTGGGAAAACGTGGTGTACAAAAAGCTGCTTAGCGCCACGGCATAGATATCAGAGGAACGCGCTAAGTAGGCGCGCACGCGCTCGCCTGCGCCCGGCTCGATGGACTCAAAAAGCCGAACAACGTTGTCCACGCCGCTGTGAATGTCGAGGAAGGCGCCGTCGTCGTTGTAGACGCGATAGGCGGGGGAGAGGTCAACCAAGTCCAGCTCGCGCGCGGTGCTCGTCCCGCAGGCACGGAAAAACTCGTCGAAGGCTTCCGGCATGAGGTACCAGGACGGGCCCGTATCGAAGCGGAAACCGTCGACCTCCAGTTCGCCTGCGCGCCCGCCGACGCTGTGCTGCTTCTCGACGACCACCACGTCCCAACCCTCACGCAGCAACAGCGCCGCGCTGGCCAGGCCAGCGATGCCCGCGCCGATGACGACAACACGCTTGCCCATAGCTACTTCACCGCCGATGCCGCTGCCCGGCTCACCAAGAATGCCTTGCGCGCCGGCGAGACGGAGACTCGTGTCGTGAGAATATCGGCGGCGGGGGTGGCCGCGAGCTGGTCGGTGAGCTCGGTAAACAGGGCCGTCGCAGCCGCCACGCCCACCCGCGAACCACGCGGCAACTTCTCCATCGCGCCGCGCGCTACAGCCAGGTCGCGCCGAATATCAGCGATGATTGCCGTTTTCCGCTCCTCATCCAAGCTGGCCGGGTCCGGCAGGCCCGGGAAATAGGAGCGGCCCAGCTCTGCGGAATCCTCGCGCAAATCGCGCAAGAAATTGATCTTCTGAAAGGCCGCGCCCAGGCGCCGCGCGCCTTCCTCGATGCCGGACGGGCGGGGCCCGCCGGCGTAGAAGGCGTCCAGGCACAAGAGCCCAATGACCTCCGCGGAGCCGCAGACGTAATCCTCGAAGGAGTCGTGGGTGTGCGTGTGGTGCGTAAGATCGCAACGCATGGAGGAAAAGAACTGTGCAACGTGCTCATCGCTGAACCCGCAACGCCGCGCGGAAAGCGCAAAGGCATGCACGATCGGATCAGCGTGAAAACGCTGGGACGGGGCGGCGCGGACGGTGGCCTCGTAGGCGTCGAGAAGCACGGCGGCGTCCTGGGGATCGAGCCCGGCGTCGACGATTTCATCGGCGGTGCGCACCATGGCGTATAAATTGCGGATGTCCACCCGGACCCTGGGGGAAAGAAGCCGCGTGGCCAGGGAAAAACTGGTGGAGTAGTGGCGCATGATTTGAGCCGCGGCGGCTTCGGCACAGCGGTCGTAATGTTCCAGAGCGGAAAGAGATGCGCGCATGGAGCATATTTTAGACCACACGCGTCACATAACTTACCCAGGGCAGGATAGGGTAGGGACGTTACTTTCCCCATCTATAAGGAGAACACGTCCATGACAACCCCAACGATGACTGCTGCGGCTCGTGCCGTCGACCTGTTCAAACAATACGGTCAGGAAGATACCGCAGTTACCGCGTTGGACCACGTCGACGTTGAGTTCGCGCGCAACACTTTTACCGCCATCATGGGCCCTTCGGGCTCCGGCAAGTCCACGCTCATGCACACCATGGCGGGGCTCGATTCGGCGACGTCCGGCTCGGCCTTCATCGGTGACACCGATATGTCGCAGCTCAGCGACAAGGATATTACGGCCCTGCGCCGCGACCGCCTGGGCTTCATTTTTCAGTCCTTCAACCTGGTGCCCACACTGACCGCGGCAGAAAACATCACGCTGCCCACCGATATCGCTGGCAACAAGGTGGATAAAGAGTGGTTCGATGAGGTCACTTCCCGCCTAGGCTTGTCCGAGCGCTTGAATCACCGCCCAGCAGAGCTCTCCGGCGGCCAGCAGCAGCGCGTGGCCTGCGCGCGCGCCCTGGTTTCGCGCCCCGAGATCATCTTCGGCGATGAGCCGACCGGCAACCTGGACTCGAACTCCTCCGCCGAGGTGCTCGACATTTTGCGCACTGCCGTGGACAAGGATGGCCAGACCGTTGTTATCGTCACGCACGATGCGAAGGCCGCATCCTACGCAGACCGCGTGGTCTTCCTTGCCGATGGCCGGCTGGTCAACGAGCTGAACAACCCGACCATGGAGTCCATCCACGCCGTGATGGCAGAAATCGAGGGCTAGAGCATGGCCACAAAGAACACCATGCGCACGGTGTCCGTGCGCAATATTCTCGCGCACAAGCTGCGCCTTGCCCTGACCCTGCTGGCGGTGGTGCTCGGCACCGCCTTCATCTCGGGGTCCTTCATGTTCACCAAATCTTTGTCGAACACCTTCGACTCCGCGGTGTCTACCGCATTTACCGGTGTGGATGCGGCCGTGAGCCAGAAGGAAGGCGGCCCAATCCTCGACCAGAAGATGCGCGATGACATCGCCGCCGACCCCGACGTGCGCGCGGTCAACATGCAAAGCAGCCAGACCGTCGTCGTTGCCAACAAGGATGCCGAGGCCTTTCAAACCGGCGGCGGCACCTCCAGCGTGCAGCCCTACTACCCGGAGGACCAATCCGTCGGTGAGCCCGCCACGCTTGTCGACGGCTCCGCGCCCCACGGGACCGGCGAGGTTCTCATCAACGACTCGGCTGCGGAAGAGTTCGATATCAAGATCGGCGACAGCCTCCTCGTGGTCCACCCGGACCAGCGTGATGAGGTTAAGGTCGTGGGCGTCGTCAAGCCTGTGGTGGACCAAGGCCCCAGCCTGACGCTGCTCATGGACCACGAGGCCTTCGTCGAGCGATACGGCAATTCCGAACAGCTGAAGGTCGCCGCGGCCGAGGGAGTGAGCGCCGATGCGCTCGTGGATCACCTCAACGAGACCTTCGAGGTTAAGGCGGAATCTGGCCAGAAGCTGGCCGATGAGATTTCGGATCAGATTTCCTCTGCCCTGAAATTCGTCAACTACTTCCTCATCGCCTTCGGCCTCATCGCGCTGCTGGTGGGCACGTTCATCATCGCGAACACGTTCTCCATGATCGTGGCTCAGCGCACCAAGGAGTTCGCGCTGCTGCGCGCACTCGGTGCATCCCGCGGCCAGATTACGCGCTCGGTGGTGACGGAGGCCTTCATCGTGGGCCTCGTGGGCTCTGCCGTGGGCGTGGCAGCGGGCATGGGCCTGGTGGCGATCATTAAGGCCGTCTTCGAAGCCAAGGGCATGCCCATGGGCGGCGGCCTGGGCCTGAGCTTGAGCGCTGTGCTTGTGCCGTTGATTCTGGGCGCATTGGTCACCATCGTTTCCGCGTGGGCACCGGCGCGCCGGGCAGGCGCGGTCAAGCCCGTGGAAGCCATGCGCACCACCGAGTCCGCGGCGGGCGCTTCGCTGCTGGTGCGCAGCGTGCTGGGCGGGCTGCTGCTCGTCGTCGGCATTATTTTTGCGCTCGTGGGCGTGCTTGTCGACGCCTCCACGGGCATCCGCGCCACACTCGTGGGCCTCGGCTCGCTCAACCTCATCCTCGGCTTCTTCCTTGCGGGACCGGCCATCTCCTTGCCTATCGTTCCGGCGATCGGCCGCGTGGTTGGCGCGCCCTTTGGCGCGGTCGGCAAGCTGGCATCGACGAACTCGGCGCGCAATCCGCGCCGTACCGCGGCGACTGCGTTCGCTCTCATGCTGGGCGTGGCGCTGGTGACATCGATCGGCATGTTGGGTGCGACGATGAAAACCTCGGTGGCCGACGCCGTCGAGCAGGACGCCCGCGCGGACTTCTTGTTGTCCGGGCCGACGTCTGGAAACTTCCCGACGCCGAACGAGACGGTGCAGCGCGCCCGCGATACCGAGGGCGTCGGACAGCTCGTGGCGATGAGCACAGCACCCCTGCAGGTGGATGGTCAGGCTTCGATGAATTATGGCCCGGAAATGATGATCAGCCAGATCATCGATGGCAACGCCGATGACATGCTCAACCTGACCTTGGTAGATGGTGCCCTGAATACGGGTGAGGAACCGGGCTTCATCGCCGACTCTGCCCTGGCTGAGAAGCAAGGTTGGGAGGTCGGCCAGAGCTATGAGCTGGCGGGGCCCGATCCCTCGCGTACCGCGCAGGTAAAACTCCTCGGCACCTATGAACCTTTCCAGATGCTTCCGGGCCTGGCCGTATCCCAATCCGCGGCAGAAGAGGTCATCGACCCCAGCAGCCTCGACGTCACGGTGGTTTCCGTGAACGCGGAAGAAGGCTATGACAAGGAGAAGCTGCGCGCCAACCTGGAGAAGTCCGTCAGGGACCTCGTTGTGGTACAGGTGCGCACCAGCGAGGAATACGCCGGCGAGGCCGCCGGAATGATTGACCAGATGCTCACGATTCTCTACGCGCTGCTGGCTTTGGCTGTGGTCATCGCTGTCCTGGGCATTGTCAATACCCTCACCCTCGGCGTGATCGAACGCCGTCAAGAGATCGGTATGCTGCGCGCGGTGGGTACTCAACGCCGCCAGATTCGCACAATGATCACGGTGGAATCGGTACAGATCGCCCTCTTCGGCGCGCTCATGGGCATCCTCATGGGATTGGGGATGGGGTGGTCCTTCATCTCCGTGCTTTCCGACGAAGGCCTCGATTCCGCGACGGTGCCGTGGATGATGCTCGCGGTCATGTTCGTGGGCTCGGGAATCGTCGGTGTGCTGGCGGCCCTGTGGCCGGCGCAGCGCGCGGCGAAGACCCCGCCGTTGGACGCTATCGCCGACTAACACAGCCTGTGGCTGCACAAGGGGCGTGGGAGGCGGGTTAGGCCAGCAGCGAGCCGACCCACGCCCCGCGCCAGGCCACGATGATTCCTAGGCCGATGGTCCAGAAGAGATAACGTGCCAAGCGCCACCAACGCTTGGCCTTTATCATTTCACCGAGTTCCTTGGCCATCGTGGACCACGTGGATAGCCCGCCGGCGAGTCCGGCCGCCAGCAGGGGTAGGAAATACTCGGGGGCGTGTGCATGCGTGGCATAGCCATAGGCCACACCGGCCACCGCCGCGCCGACGAGGTTGGCGGCAAAGGTACACGTGGGGGAGGGGAGCACACGGGTGAGCAAGTAGCGCCCGCAGCCGCCAACAAAGCCGCCGGCGAGGACCGCCAAGATGGAGAGGATCATGCGCGGCCCCGATCCTGGAGACGGTCACCCATGAGATAAGCGGCAGTACAACCGGCGACTGTCGCAACGACGTACGCCCCCGCCTGCGCTGGGCCGAAGCCGGAGGTGAGGAAGGCGAAAGCGGCAAAGCTAGTGAAGCCGCCTAAGAAACCCGTGCCCCAGAACGCTGGTGGCTTGGCATAGCCCATGACAGCACTGCCAAGAACGTTGATGAGTAGCAGCGGCAGCGCGCCACCCCCGAGAAGTGAAGTAAGGCCGAAACGAGTCAGCGCCCCGAGCGCGGTCCCGCAGCCCACAAGAAGGATCTGTGGCATAGGCACCATCCTAATTGGGATGCGAAACCAGCGTGAAGCAGGCAAGCTTAGGGTGTATCCACGTCTCCAAGGAGGAACCCACCATGGCACACGAGCGCGCCGGCCAGCTAGCCCAGCCTTCCGATCTCATCGATATCGCAGAACTAGTCACCGCGTATTACACCCGCACCCCCGATGCAGATAACCCCGACCAGCAGGTCGCCTTCGGCACCTCAGGGCACCGCGGCTCCGCCTTGGACACCGCCTTCAACGAGGCTCACATCTTGGCGATTACCCAGGCCATCGTGGACTACCGCGCTGAGCAGGGGACCACGGGCGCCATTTTCATCGGCCGCGATACCCACGCTTTGTCCGAGCCCGCCATGGTCTCCGCCCTTGAGGTTCTCCTTGCTAATGGGTTGGAGGTTCGCGTGGATGACCGCGGCCGCTACACCCCGACCCCGGCCGTCTCCCACGCCATCCTGACCAACCCGGGCACCGATGGCATCGTGATCACTCCCTCCCACAATCCGCCGCGCGATGGCGGCTTCAAGTACAACCCGCCGACGGGCGGCCCAGCAGACACGGATGCCACCGACTGGATTGCAGCCAAGGCCAACGACTATCTGCGCGCCGGGTTGGAGGGCGTCAAGCGCGTGGCGGTTGACGGCGTGCTCGATGAGCGCTGCGTGAAGCACAACTACCTCGACTCCTACGTGGCTGACCTAGCCAACGTTGTGGACATGGCGGCCATTAAAGAGGCCGGTGTGCGCATCGGCGCGGACCCGATGGGCGGCGCCTCGGTGGACTACTGGGCGGCCATCGCCGAGCACTACGGGCTCAACATGACGGTGGTGAACCCAGAGGTAGACGGCACCTTCCGCTTCATGACTCTGGATACTGACGGCAAGATCCGCATGGACTGCTCCTCCCCGGACGCCATGGCTTCGTTGGTTCAGAACCGCTCCAAGTACGACTTGGCCACGGGCAACGACGCGGATTCTGATCGCCACGGCATCGTCACCCCGGATGCGGGTCTGATGAATCCGAACCACTACCTAGCGGTGGCCATTGAGTACCTGTTTAGCCACCGTCCCGAGTGGGGTGAGGCCGGGGTGGGCAAGACCTTGGTGTCTTCCTCCATGATCGATCGCGTCGTGGCCAGCCTGGGCCGTGAGCTCGTGGAGGTTCCGGTGGGCTTCAAGTGGTTTGTGCCGGGGCTTGTCGGCGGCACCCTGGGCTTCGGCGGTGAGGAATCTGCTGGTGCTTCCTTCCTGCGCTTCGATGGGACCGTGTGGTCCACCGATAAGGATGGCATCATCATGGATCTCTTGGCTGCCGAGATCTTGGCGGTCACGGGCAAGACCCCGTCTCAACGCTATGCGGAGCTGGCCGAAGAATACGGTGCGCCAGCTTATGCGCGGACCGACGCCCCAGCTACCCGCGAGCAGAAGGCCATCCTGAAGAAGCTTTCCCCGGAGCAGGTGACGGCGACTGAGCTGGCTGGGGAGAAGATCGTGGCCAAACTCACCGAGGCCCCCGGCAACGGCGCAGCGATTGGCGGCCTGAAGGTGGCGACGGAGAACGCGTGGTTCGCTGCCCGCCCTTCCGGCACGGAGGACAAGTACAAGATCTATGCCGAGAGCTTCCGTGGCGAAGAACACCTTAAGCAGGTGCAGGAAGAGGCGCAGGCGTTGGTGTCGCAGGTTCTCGAAGGCTAGGTCTGAAGGCCAGGGCTGAAGTCTGGGTCCGAAGCCAGGTCCGAGACTAGGCTAATGAATTATGACATCCGCAAAATCCATGTCGGCCGCCGATCTGATGAGCGCGCTGGTGCGTTTTGGAATGGCTGCCGTGTGGATTATCGCCGGTATTCAGAAGCTGGACGCCAGGATGGAGATGACCCAGGCCATCGAGGCCTACGGCATCTTCACCCCGGAATGGTCCGGATACTTGGCCTACCTCATCGGACCCTTGGAACTCATGGGTGGGGTGCTGTTGCTGCTGGGGTTGTTCTTGAGGGAGGCGTCGGCAGTCGCGGCGGTGGTCTTAGTCCTCTTCATGGTGGGAATCTCCCAGGCATGGGCGCGTGGGCTGGTGATCGATTGCGGTTGTTTCGGCTATGACCCCGCCGACGTGAGCCAAGGCATGAACTACGCGCTGACGCTGCTGCGTGATGCAACCTTCTTGGTCCTCACCCTTTGGACAATCTGGCGCCCGTATCGCCGTTACGCTCTCCACCCTTAACTTGTTAGGCTGTGCTCGTGATCAAAGACAAAATCAGCGCCGCCCTTGTGCTTGACGTCATTAGTGCATTCGCGCGCTTTTATATGGCCTATGTGTGGATCAAAGCGGGAGCGTCGAAGCTGTCGGATCAGCTCGCGGTATCGCAAAGCATCAAGGCCTATGAGATCTTTACACCAGAGTGGTCTCAGTATTTGTCCTACCTGATTGGCCCGTTGGAAGTGTGCGGCGGCCTGTTGCTGCTGCTGGGGCTGTTCCTGCGCCAATCGGCATGGGTGGGACAGATTGTCCTCGTTCTATTCATGATTGGCATTGCGCAAGCGTGGATGCGAGGGCTCGGGATTGACTGCGGTTGTTTCTCCGTTAGCCCTGATGAAGACGCGCAGGTGATGAACTACATGATGACACTGCTGCGTGATGTCTTCTATTCTGTGTTAATGGTGTGGACAATCAAGCGTCCCTTCACCAAGTTTGCATTGCACCCTTAACAGCGGTGTGTAGGATTTCGGTTCGTTCCATTTACGTCATACAAGACAAGGTTTCTCAATGAGTACAGTTAAAGACCCCACCGCCAATAACAACAGCGGATTCCTGTGGGGCATCGGTGTTCTGCTGGTGATTATTGCCGTCGTGCTCGGCTTTATCTTCTACCAAAACCGTGGTGCCAGCGTTGAGGGCTTGGAAGGCTACACCAAGCAGGACGTCAATATGGAGATGTCCTTTGCTGATAACGCCGTGACCCTCAAGGCTACCGACGCCAAGGATGCGCCGGAGGTCGAGCTGTACGAGGACTACTCTTGCCCTCACTGCTCTGATCTGGCCAAGCAGACCGATGATCAGATGAAGGAAAAGATTGAACAGGGCAAGCTCATCGTTAAGGTGCGCACCCTCAACTTCCTGGATGGCAGCCCGAATGGCATCGAGAGCATCAAGTCCAACGAGGGACACTCCTCCAAGGCCGCGGCTGCGATGGAGCAGGTGGCCAAGTCCGGTGACGTACAGCTCTACTGGAACCTGCGTAAGTACCTCATGGATGAGCAGTCCAAGGTGTACAACAAGTGGGAGATGAAGGACTTCGCGCAGGCCGCTAAGTCCTTGGGCGCGGATAAGGACACCGTCAAAGCCATCGAGGATGCACCGGTGGGCAAGGGCAACGCCCTAGTAACCGCGAACTACGAGAAGCTGGAAGCCGACACCGGCAGCGTGTCCTCGCCGCGCATCATCAAGGACGGCAAGGACATTCCGGAGGATGACAAGACCTCCATCATGGAGTGGGTCGACCTCGTCGCCGCTAAGTAGGGGCGTGCAAATACCGCACCTAAACTCGCGATTTGGTGAGTGAAAACGGAGGCGATATATTGATACGAGTTGCAATCACAAAGGTTGCACCTCGTATAAGGGGCTATGGCGCAGTTGGTAGCGCACCACACTGGCAGTGTGGGGGTCACGGGTTCGAATCCCGTTAGCTCCACTTCATAATTCAATACAGCTCTGGGGCTATGGCGCAGTTGGTAGCGCACCACACTGGCAGTGTGGGGGTCACGGGTTCGAATCCCGTTAGCTCCACTTTCGGCCGTCTCCTTGAATGGGGGCGGCCTTTTCCTATGCTGGGGCCATGGATGTATTCACCAAGACCGTGTCCCGTCCTGATCAAGCTGGCGCCGAGGCTGCTGGGTTGAGATGGCTTGCGCAGGCGCTTGCCGCCGTCGTCGTGGACGTCACCGAAGTCACCTCTACTTCTCTTAGCACGCGGCGGGTGGAGCAGGCGCGGCCGAGCGCTCCTGCTGCCCGCGCCTTTGGCGCTGCGCTGCGCACGGTCCATGAAGCGGGAGCGCCCGCCTTCGGCGCGCCACCGGCGGGCTGGGAGGGCGCGAACTTCATTGGACGCGTGGAGCAACCCTGCGAACCATGCGAATCCTGGGGCGAGTTCTACGCTGAGCAGCGAGTGCTGCCTTTCGTGGATGGACTGCCTCAGGGATTGCAGGGGATTGTCCGACAAGCATGTGAGGCCATAAAAGCCACTGACTGGGACGTGAAACCGGCTCGCATTCACGGTGACCTGTGGGCAGGCAACGTACTGTTTACTGACGCTTCGGCCGTGATGATCGACCCAGCTGCACACGGCGGTCACCCGTGGACGGACCTCGCCATGCTCGAACTGTTTGGCACGCCGTTCTACGAGGAAATCCTCCGCGGGTACGGGGCGCCCAAGGAATACGAGAAGTGGGTGCCCATGCATCAGCTGCACCCGCTGGCGGTGCATTCCTTAACACATGGGCCCGCGTATTACGGCCCGCTCGAACAAGCAGCGGAGGCCACGCTCGACGCGTTGCGTTAGCGCGATTCCATTGCTTAAGAGCGCCCTGCAACCGGCAGAAGATTATTGCGGCCCAGGCGGCATGGTGCGCTTGTGGGCGCCGCGGCGCCACAAGGTCTCGATGCGCGATTGGGCGGCGGCAGGCACGTCCTTGCCCTCGAGGTAGTCATCGATGTGGGAGTAGGTGACGCCGAGCGCTTCTTCGTCAGAGAGTAGGGGGCGGTCATCCTCTAGATCTGCGGTGGGAACCTTCTTCCACGTAGATTCTGGTGCGCCGAGATGCTTCAGAAGCTGAGCACCCTGGCGCTTGTTAAGCCCGGCGAGGGGCAGGACGTCGGCAGCGCCGTCGCCCCACTTGGTAAAGAAGGCGGTGACGTTTTCGGCGGCGTGGTCTGTACCGATGACCAGCGCGCCGACTTCGCCGGCCAGCGCGTACTGCGCGGCCATGCGCAGGCGGGCCTTGAGGTTGCCTCGATTGAAGTCCCCCAGGGAGTCCTGGTGTAGGGCGTTGGCCACGGCGCCGTCGAGAGCCGCGGTGGCCTCGGCGATGTTGACGGTGAGGCAGTGGTCGGGCTCGATAAAGTCTAGGGCGATCTGTGCGTCATCCTCGTCGGCCTGTACGCCGTGGGGAAGGCGCACGGCCCAGAAGTCCGCGCCATCGACGCGGGCCACCGCCAGCTGTGCCAAGCGCCCAGCCAGGGTGGAGTCCTGGCCGCCAGAGATGCCCAGGACAAAGCCCTTCGCGCCGGTTGTGCGTAGGTAGTCCACCAAAAAGGCGACGCGGCGCTCAACCTCTTCTGCCGGATCGATACTGGGTTTTACGCCGAGGGCCCCGATGATGTCGTGCTGGAGGTCTATGGATTCATGTGACATGACGCCAATGGTAGCCGCCTGCGACAATAGGAACCCGTGAACAAAGATACGTACGTCATGATGGTCGCAGGCGTCGCCGCCCTGGGTGGCCTGCTCTTTGGATATGACACCGGAGTGATGTCCGGCGCCCTCCTCTTCGTTGGGCCGGAATTTGGCATGTCCGCCCACGAGGAGGGGCTGGTGACCTCGATGCTTTTGGTTGGCGCGGCAGCCGGCGCGCTGGTCGCTGGGCGTGTGGCGAGCATGATCGGGCGGCGTCGCACTCTCATCGCCGGTGGGCTCATCTTTGTGGCTGGTTCCGTGTGGTGCGCGCTTTCAAGCTCGGCCGCTGAACTCGCTGCCGCCCGCGCATTCCTCGGCGTGGCAGTGGGTGCGGTGTCGATCGTCTCCCCGATGTATATCTCTGAAATCACCCCGGCGGCTGTGCGGGGCCGGATGGTCTCCCTCAATACGCTCATGATCGTCGTGGGGCAGCTGCTGGCGTATGGCGTGAACTCGCTATTGGCTGAAAGCGGCAGCTGGCATTGGATGCTGGGGCTGGCCGCGGTCCCGGGCGCGGCGCTGGCGCTCGGCATGGTCTTCCTGCCCGATACCCCGGCATGGCTCGCGGCACAAGGGCGACCGCGTGAAGCTGCCGCGGTCAGCGCTCGGGTCGGCGCGCAGGGAGCGGAGTTGGAGCTTAGTCCACGTCCGAGCACGGGTGAATGGCGAGCTTTGCGACGCCACCGTTGGATGCGCTGGGCCATCGCGCTTGCCATGCTCATGGGGGTGACTCAGCAGATTACGGGTGTGAACGCCATTGTGTACTTCGCGCCCACGATGATGAACCAGGTGGGTATCTCCACTACTAACTCGGTATATACGTCGATGGTGATCGGTGCGGTATCCGTCGTAGCGTGCCTCGTGGGCATGCGCGTGATTGACCGGCTGGGACGCCGCCGGCTGCTGTTGGCGGGCCTAGGCGGCAACGTGGTCTCACTCGTGGTCCTCGCGGTGGCCTATCACTTCGCCCATGACTCCATTCCGCTGGCCATGCTGTCGTTGGCGTGCATGGCGGCGTTCATTGCCTTTCAGCAGGCGGCAGTCTCCCCGGCCACGTGGTTGCTCATGTCAGAAATCGTGCCGCCAGAGGTCCGCGGCGTGGGCATGGGAATTGCTGGGCTGGCACTGTGGGTGAGTAACTGGGCGGTGGCGCAGTTCTTCTTGCCGGTGGTCGAGTGGCTCGGCGGCTCGCTGGCCTTTGGAATCTTCGCGGTCTTAGGCCTCGTCGCGGTGGGATATACCCGCGCACTCGTTCCGGAAACGGCGGGGGAGAGCCTCGAGGATGTTGCCGAGCAGCTGCGCTCCCGCTACTCCGAAAGCTGAGTGTTTTGGTAATGACGCGCGTGTGGGGTAATATTTTTCCTCGTGTCATTGCTGGGTGTCTTCCCAGCTATGCTTTGAACTAATCAATCGCATCAAGATTGCGCATAACGAAAGGAGCGCCCGATGAAGGTTCGCAAGTCGCTTCGGTCGCTGAAGAAGAAGCCGGGCGCCCAGGTTATTCGCCGCCACGGTAAGGTCTTCGTGATCAACAAGAAGGATCCGCGCTTCAAGGCTCGCCAGGGCTAAGAAACGAGTTTCCTCGTCTCCGCCCTCCCCGCTTTGTGGGGAGGGCGGATTTTTTATGCCCACGTGCCTGGACAGATGCGATTTAATGAATATAATTATCGGGCGGACTTTAGCAGGGGTCCGAAAGATAGTTGAAAGAAAGAAGAATAATGAAGAAGCGTCTCGCGGCGGCGGTGTGTGCTGCTGCAGTTGGGTTCACTGTTCCGGTAGCTCATGCTGTGGACTTTGAGTTTGAAAGCTTGGTGGATCCCTCGCTGGGAATCAATGATCCCTCGTGCGAGCCGAGCGGCGAGGTGCGTGAGCCGGTGGTGCTTCTCCACGGCACGTCGGACAATTCCTCGACGTGGAACGAACTGATCCCGGTCCTGCAGGAGGAAGGGATGTGCGTGTGGGCCTTTGACTACGGCGCGGACGACGTGACGCTGCAGAATGCGAATCCTCGTGCCAAGGCGATTGCGGACTTGGATGAGTCTGCGCGCGAAATTGCAGGGCAGATTGATTACGTGCGCGAGGTGACCGGAAGCGACAAGGTTAATCTGGTGGGTCACTCGCAGGGTGGGCTGCACATCAAGACCTACACGCAGATGTACGGTTCGGCTGAGCACGTTTCCCACGCTGTGGCCATTGGTGGCAACCTCCATGGCACAACCCTTAACGGGATGGGCGAGGTTCTGGCCAAGATGATTGCGGCGATGCCACACTTTGCTCGGTTCTTGGCGAGCTCTGCAGGCATCCAGCAAGTTGTCGGCTCCGAGTTCATGGAGAACCTCAACGCGCTGCCTGATACGGCGCCGGGGCCGCTCTATACCTCGATCTATTCGCCTGCCGACGTCACGGTGACCCCGAACTCTTCCTCCATGCTTACACCTGTCGACGGTGCCGACGTGGTCAACATCGATCTAGGGGAGCTGTGCGGAGCGGAGCCGCTGCATCCGGACCTGCCGCGGGATCCCATGACGATGAGCCAGGTCCTCTTTGGTCTGACCCGCGAGGCGGGGCAAGGGGCTGATTCTGGAACCTGTGTCGAGCCAATGCTTGATTAGATTTCATTGGCAATAAAGGGGCCGGTATCGAGGGCGTGGCCTAGAGCCGTGCCCTTTTGTGGACTTTGTCACAAACTAAGTGAATCTTCGGTAAACGTGCAGGGAATATCAACGGTGTAGTTACCGCCGTGGGGACGGGCGGAGTGATGGGGTGTCAACATGTGGGGTCGGGCCAAGTTGCATCCTGGGAATACCAGGCATGTAACTACTACATGTAGTGCTAGTTGCGGGGTGCGGGCACAAAGTATAGTGTCGTTGATGTTGCTTGAACGGCGGTCCGATATCGCTGTTCAGAGCCTGTAGGCAGAGCCGTTGAACGCTCTGCCAGTATCGAATTCAACAGTCACTCCGCGTGTAGCGCCGAAGGAAGCCAAAGGAACGTCACATGAGCATCACTGTCTACACTAAGCCCGCTTGCGTCCAGTGCAACGCCACCAAGAAGGCTCTCGACCGTGCTGGTCTCGAGTACGAGTTGGTGGATATCTCCCTCGATGATGATGCCCGCGACTACGTCATGGCCCTCGGATACGTCCAAGCGCCGGTCGTGGAAGCGCACGGCGAGCACTGGTCCGGCTTCCGCCCGGATCGCATCAAGGCCCTCACTGCGATGGTGGCGAGCGCCTAGGTTAACGCCATGTTGGTCGTGTATTTCTCTTCCGCTACGGAAAACACCCACCGCTTCGTCGAGAAGCTCGGCCTTCCCAGCGCCCGCATCCCGCTGCGCCTTAATGACGAGCCCCTCACCGTGAATGAACCTTATGTCTTGGTGTGCCCGACATACGGGGGAGGGGCGTCGGTAAGCGGGCAGAACACGCGGCCTGTACCCAAACAAGTCATTCGTTTCCTGAATGATGAACACAACCGCAGCTTCATTCGCGCCGTTGTAGCCGGAGGAAACAGCAACTTCGGCAGTGACTTTGGCAAGGCGGGTGACGTTATCGCCGCCAAGTGTAAGGTTCCTTATGTGTATCGCTTCGAGCTTCTCGGAACCGAGGAAGATGTCACAATTTGCCGTGAAGGCCTCCTGGCCAACGCGGCCGCTTTAGGTTTGGCTGCCTAAAGCCTCATCCGTACTATTTCGTCTCTCCATTTCGCCATAGCAAAGAAAGGCCCGTGAACGTCGTGACCACGCAACTGGGTAAGACCGTCGCCGAACCTGTGAAGCCGGCCGAGCAACTGGATTATCATGCACTTAACGCGCTGCTGAACTTGTATGACGAGAACGGCAAGATTCAGTTCGACAAGGACCGCGAGGCCGCGAACCAATTCTTCCTCCAGCACGTCAACCAGAACACTGTCTACTTCCACGACTTGGAAGAGAAGATGCGCTACCTGGTGGAAAACAAGTACTACGAGCCGGAGCTGATCGAGCAGTACGACTTCGATTTCATCAAGTCCCTGTTCAAGCGCGCCTATGCCTTTAAGTTCCGTTTTAAGACCTTCCTTGGCGCCTACAAGTACTACACGTCGTACACCCTGAAGACCTTCGACGGCCGCCGCTACCTCGAGCGCTTCGAAGACCGTGTGTCCATGACCGCACTCTTCTTGGCGGATGGTGACACGGAGGTGGCTGAACACCTCGTGGATGAAATCATGACCGGTCGCTTCCAGCCGGCTACCCCGACCTTCCTTAACGCCGGCAAGGCTCAGCGTGGCGAGCTGGTGTCCTGCTTCCTGTTGCGCATCGAGGACAACATGGAGTCGATTGGGCGCTCTATTAACTCCGCTCTGCAGCTGTCCAAGCGCGGCGGCGGCGTGGCCCTGTTGCTGTCCAACATCCGTGAATCCGGTGCGCCCATCAAGCATATTGAGAACCAGTCTTCCGGCGTCATCCCCGTGATGAAGCTGTTGGAGGATTCCTTCTCCTATGCCAACCAGCTGGGCGCTCGCCAGGGCGCTGGTGCGGTGTACCTCAACGCGCACCACCCGGACATTATGAGCTTCCTTGACACCAAGCGTGAGAATGCGGACGAGAAGATCCGTATCAAGACCCTTTCGCTTGGCATCGTGATCCCCGACATCACCTTCGAGCTGGCAAAGCGTAACGATGACATGTACCTGTTCAGCCCGTACGATGTCGAGCGCGTCTACGGCAAGGCCTTCGGCGATATTTCCATCACCGAGCACTACGAAGAGATGGTCGAGGATCCGCGTATCCGCAAGAAGAAGATCAACGCTCGCCACTTCTTCCAGACCGTCGCGGAGCTGCAGTTCGAGTCCGGTTACCCCTACATCATGTTCGAGGACACCGTGAACCGCGCCAACCCGGTCAAGACTGGGCGCATCAACATGTCGAACCTGTGCTCCGAGATTCTGCAGGTGAACGCCCCGTCAGAGCTCAACGACGACCTCACCTACAAGACCCTGGGTAGCGATATTTCCTGCAACCTTGGCTCCCTCAATATCGCGGCTACCATGGATTCCCCGGACTTCGCCTTGACAGTGGAAACCGCTATCCGTGGCTTGACGGCTGTGTCGGACAAGACCTCTATCGACTCCGTTCCCTCCGTGCGCAAGGGCAACGATGATTCCCACGCGATTGGCCTGGGGCAGATGAACCTGCACGGTTACCTTGGCCGCGAGCACATTGAGTACGGCTCCGATGAAGGCTTGGACTTCACCAACGCTTACTTCGCCGCCATCATGTACGCCGCGTTGCGTGCGTCCAACAAGCTGGCCCGCGAGCGTGGCGAGTACTTCACCGAGTTCCCCGAGTCTGACTATGCCAGCGGTGAGTTCTTCGACCGTTATGATCCGGCTGACTTTGCTCCGCGCACGGAAAAGGTCAAGGAGCTCTTCGCTAAGTCCTCGATTCACACCCCGTCGGCGGAGGAGTGGGCTGCGCTGAAGGCGGACGTCGCCAAGCACGGCATCTACAACCGCAACCTGCAGGCAGTGCCGCCGACCGGATCGATTTCGTACATCAACAACTCGACGTCCTCGATTCACCCGATCGCCTCCAAGATTGAAATCCGCAAGGAAGGCAAGATTGGCCGCGTCTACTATCCGGCGCCGCACATGGACAACGACAACCTGGAGTACTTCAAGGACTCCTATGAGATCGGCTACGAGAAGATCATCGACACCTACGCCGAGGCCACGAAGTACGTTGACCAAGGTCTGTCGCTGACGCTGTTCTTCAAGGACACCGCCACTACCCGCGATATCAACCGCGCCCAGATCTACGCATGGCGAAAGGGTATTAAGACCCTCTACTACATCCGCCTGCGCCAGATGGCTCTGGAGGGAACCGAGGTTGAGGGCTGCGTTTCCTGCATGCTCTAGTTCTTGTTAGTCCTTGTTCGCACGCGCCTCAATTAGGATGGCGCGTGCGATTTTTTCTGCCTCGGGGGAGTCGCCGCGGTGGATTGCTTCCGCTAGGTCCAGGTGGCGCTGTTCGGTGCCGGCCGTGGGGTTGCGTTTGCGGGAGCCAAAGAGGGAACGCCCGCGCACCATGGACAGCAGATAGGGGCTGAGAGCTGAAAACATCTCATTGCCCGAGGCATGGAGAACCATGGCATGAAAACGCAGGTCGGTAGCGAGGTGCTCACCGACGCGCCGCGTTGGCGTGTCTTGGAGGCGTTGGGCCAGCTCTAAGATCTCTTCCTTGTCTTCTTGGGACGCATGCAGCGCAGCGAGGCCGGCGGCGACGGGCTCGATGGCAAGGCGCAGTTCGTTGAGTGAGGAGCGCTGCCTGTCGCGGGATTTCTCTGAGCTCAGGCGCCACGAAATGATGGCGGGATCATAGACCGCCCACTCGCTGATGGGGAGCACCGTGATACCTACGCGGCGTGAAGAAGAGACCATGCCTAAGTGCTCTAGTGCGCGCATTGCCTCGCGGGCTACGGTTCGGGAAACTCCGAAACGCGCGCAGAGATCGGTGAGTGTAAAACGCTCACCGGCGGCAAGGGTGCCGCTGACGATGTCGGCGCCCATGGTGTCTAGAACGGTGCTGAGTAGGGGAGCGGAGGGCTCAGTCACGGGGAGCCGGTACCTCCATCGACATTCGGGGGCGTGTGAACAGGGCTTAAGTATAAAACACGCAGGAATTTTGGCCCCTAGTTTTACCGGGTACCATGGCACCAGACTCACAATAACTAGTAAGACGAGGTGACGTGCGTGTCTCACGAGTACGACGATTACATCGCTAGCCACGAGGCTCCGGTGAAGGCGATTAACTGGAACACGATTCCAGATGAGAAGGATCTCGAGGTGTGGGATCGCCTCACCGGTAACTTCTGGCTTCCGGAAAAGGTGCCGGTGTCTAACGATATCCAGAGCTGGAAAACTCTGACTGAGAAGGAGCAGGAGACCACCATGCGTGTCTTCGCTGGTCTCACTCTGCTCGATACCATCCAGGGCACCGTCGGTGCGGTATCGCTGCTTCCCGACGCCACCACTCTCCACGAAGAGGCGGTCTATACCAACATCGCCTTCATGGAGTCCGTTCACGCGAAGTCCTACTCCAATATCTTCATGACGTTGGCGTCGACTCCTATGATCAACGACGCCTTCCGCTGGTCCGAGGAGAATGAAAACCTCCAGCGCAAGGCAAAAATCGTTATGTCCTACTATCAGGGCGATGACCCGCTGAAGAAGAAGGTTGCGTCCACCTTGCTGGAATCCTTCCTCTTCTACTCAGGCTTCTTCCTGCCGATGTACTTCTCGTCGCGCGCAAAGCTGACGAACACGGCCGATATCATCCGCCTCATCATCCGCGATGAGGCCGTCCACGGCTATTACATCGGCTACAAGTTCCAGCAGGGCTACAAGAAGCTCTCGGAGTCGGAGCAGGAAGAGATGAAGGGCTACGCCTTCGACCTGCTCTATGAACTCTACGAGAACGAGATCGATTACACCGAGGATCTCTACGATGAGTTGGGCTGGACCGAGGATGTAAAGCGCTTCCTTCGCTACAACGCCAACAAGGCGCTCAATAACCTAGGCTTCGAGGGGCTTTTCCCGGCTGATGAAACCCGCGTGTCCCCGGCCATCCTGTCCTCCTTGTCTCCGAACGCGGATGAGAACCATGACTTTTTCTCTGGCTCCGGTTCCTCCTACGTGATTGGCAAGGCGGAGGAAACCACCGACGAGGACTGGGACTTCTAAGTAGCATCCACTGCCACGCCGCACCTCCTAGAACGATCAACCGAAAGTTTGATTCTTTCAGGGGGTGCGTTTTCGGGTTTTAGGGGCCGACACACCCGACCATCTGTGTTCTAGATCACCGCCTGGTGGGGCATGGCGTGGCAGGTCTGCCACGTACAAGGGGTTATCCGGATAAAACGGGGCTAACAAGGGCTATGGGGAATATCAGAGCGCTGGAAATTTGGCCCTGAGGTGCCCTAATATAAGGCGAGTAAACCTAGGTGTTTAATCACTGGGCGTGTGGCGCGATAAAACGCGTGATACCGATGTGGTTAGACGCTTGTTCTTCAGGAGGATTTTATGACCGCTGTGGCGCCACGGCTCGACGATTACGTCGCGCCTACACGTCCGGAGCCGACTGGTAACGCAAAGACCGGTTCCAAGGCGTGGATGTTGCTAACCACCACCGACCACAAGCAGCTGGGCATCATGTACATGATCATGGCCTTCAGCTTCTTCTTCCTCGGTGGCTTCATGGCTCTGCTGCTTCGCGCTGAGCTTTTCACCCCAGGATTGCAGTTCCTGTCCAACGAGCAGTTCAACCAGCTCTTCACCATGCACGGCACCGTCATGCTGCTGCTGTTTGCAACACCAGTGGTGTGGGCATTCGGTAACTATGTTCTGCCCCTGCAGATTGGCGCACCGGATGTGGCCTTCCCGCGTCTGAACGCTTTCGGTTTCTGGATTACCCTGACCGGCGGCGTCGTGATGCTCGCGGGCTTCTTGACCCCGGGCGGCGCTGCTGACTTCGGCTGGACCATGTACGTCCCGCTGTCTGACTCGGTTCACACCCCGGGTATCGGCGCCGACATGTGGATCGTCGGCGTGGGCGCTACCGGTGTCGGTACCATTGCTTCCGCCATCAACATGATCACCACGGTCCTCACCCTGCGTGCACCGGGCATGACCATGTTCCGTCTGCCGGTCTTCACCTGGGCAGTGTTTACCGCATCTGTCATCGTTCTGATGATCTTCCCGCTGCTGACCGCTGCGGCGCTGGGTGTTCTTTATGACCGCAAGCTGGGCGGCCACATCTTCGACTCCGCCAACGGCGGCGGCATCCTGTGGCAGCACCTCTTCTGGTTCTTCGGCCACCCGGAGGTCTACGTCCTGGCACTCCCGTTCTTCGGCATCATCTCTGAGGTTGTCCCGGTCTTCGCTCGCAAGCCGGTCTTCGGCTACATCGGTCTGGTCTTCGCCCTGCTGGCAATCGGTGCGCTGTCCATGGCCGTGTGGGCTCACCACATGTTCGTGACCGGTGCTATTCTGCTGCCGTTCTTCTCCTTCATGACCTTCCTCATTGCGGTTCCGACCGGCGTGAAGTTCTTCAACTGGGTCGGCACCATGTGGAAGGGCCACATCACCTGGGATACCCCGATGATCTTCGCCATGGGCTTCCTGGCAACCTTCCTCTTCGGCGGCATGACCGGTATTATGCTGGCCTCCCCGGCACTGGACTTCCACCTTGCTGAGTCCTACTTCTTGATTGCTCACTTCCACTACACCCTCTTCGGCACCGTGGTGTTCTCCGCCTTCGCTGGCCTGTACTTCTGGTTCCCGAAGATGACCGGCCGCATGCTCGATGAGCGCCTGGGCAAGATTCACTTCTGGCTGACCTTCATCGGCTTCCACGGCACCTTCCTGGTTCAGCACTGGGTGGGCAACATGGGTATGCCGCGTCGTTACGCCGACTACCTGGAGTCTGATGGCTTCACGGTCTTCAACCAGATTTCCACCATCTTCTCCTTCGTCCTCGGCGCCTCGGTTATCCCGCTGATTTGGAACGTCTTCAAGTCCTGGCGCTACGGTGAGATCGTCACCGTGGACGATCCGTGGGGCTATGGCAACTCCCTCGAGTGGGCCACCTCCTGCCCGCCGCCGCGCCACAACTTCGTGTCGCTGCCGCGCATTCGTTCCGAGCGCCCGGCCTTCGAGCTGCACTACCCGCACATGGTTAAGCGCATTCGCGAGGAAGCACACGTCGGCCACTAAGCACTCACTAGCTGAGTACTCCTGAAAACGCCGCCTCCCCATCACTGCGATGGGGAGGCGGCGTTTGCCGTAGGTGAAAAGGTCACGAACGTGGTGTGAGATAATAAGCCCCGTGGATAATCAAAGTGAACAAGTCTTCGCCGTTGTTACCGCCTCCGGCCCCGATAAGCCAGGCGTGTCGGCGGCCTTCTTCCGCGTACTGGGCTCTCATGATGTGGAGCTCGTCGACGCCGAGCAAGCTATCTTCTCCGGTCGGATTTCGCTGTCCGCCTACATCCGGGTTCGTTCCTCGCGCCTCGAGGCTTTGGAGCAGGGATTGCGAAATACGCTGAGCATCTACGCGCAGTCCATCAACGTGGATCTGCGAGAAGAAGAGTCAACCTCACGCCCGCGCTCGACGCACGTCGTCGTGGTTCTGGGACGCCAGCTCAACGCCAGCCAGATGTCCGCCATTGCTAAGGAACTGGCTAACCTCAACGTCAACATCGACCGTATCCGCGGGCTCTCCACTTATCCGCTCAATGGCTTGGAGCTGTATATCACGATCGATGGTGCTGCCGATCCTGTGCGCGCCATGCTGGCCCGCCTAGCTACCGAGCAAGGTGTCGACATCGCCATCGAGCGCTCCGGCCTGCAGCGCCGTTCGAAGCGGCTTATCTGCTTTGACTGCGATTCCACCCTTATCACCGGCGAGGTCATCGAAATGCTGGCCGCCCACGCCGGCAAGGAAGCCGAGGTTGCCGCAGTGACGGAGCGCGCGATGCGCGGCGAGCTGGACTTCGAGCAATCCCTACGCGAGCGCGTCGCCACCCTGGAAGGTTTGCCGGAGTCCGTCATCGCAGAAACCGCCGCCGATATTTGCCTGACCCCGGGCGTGCGGACCACCATCCGCACCCTCAAGCGCATGGGATACCGCGTTGCGGTAGTCTCTGGTGGCTTTATCCAAGTCCTCGAGGATCTGGCACGGGAACTCGACCTCGACTATGTGCGCGCCAACACCCTCGAAATCGTGGACGGTAAGCTCACCGGCCGCGTCATCGGTGACGTGGTGGACCGCAAGGCCAAGGAGAAGTTCCTGCGCGAATTCGCTGCGGATTCGGGTCTGAGCATGCTGCAGACCGTTGCCGTCGGCGACGGCGCTAACGATATCGACATGATTTCCGCCGCCGGCTTGGGCATCGCCTTCAACGCCAAGCCAGCGCTGCGCCAGGTTGCGGATACCTCCGTCAACCACCCGTACATGGATGAGATCCTGCAGATCCTCGGTATCCCGATGGAAGAAGTTGCCAGTGAGTAATCTCCGCGAGGCCCATCGCCGTCTTGCGGCTGCGTGTAGCGAGCGCAGTTGGCGCGATGACCCTGAGGACCCGAACAAACCCGAGACCATTCAGGCGATGCAGATCGCGCTTAACCTGCCCAAGCAGGATCCACCCGCGCGCACCGAAGTGCTCGAGGCGGCAGCTAAAGGCGTCGTCAAGCTCTGCCTCGATGATAGGGCTGGCCAGGATGGGGCCTTCGCCGAGGCCCTAGGGCAGTGGTACGGGCACCGCATCCGCAAGGTGGCGCGCCGCGCACGCAACAAGGCCTGGCGTGATGTGCAGTCCCTGCCGGGCGTCACCGTGGATGATCGCGCGCGCGTCTTCCTCCCCTCGGCGGTGCAGGACGTGCACCCACTCGTGGCGAAGCTGCAGATCGGTCACACCGATTTGCCCCAGGATGAGCCCGGGCCCGCGCTTGGCGACGCCCCCGTGATCTACGTCGACGCCTCCCTCGCCATGAGTGCGGGAAAGGCCGCAGCACAAGTAGGGCACGGCTCAATGCTGCTGGCCGCGGCGATGAGCTCCGAGGAAGTGGAGGACTGGGCAGCACAGGACTTTGTGCTGTCCGTGCGCGAAATCCCCCATGAGGAATTTGCCGTGGCTTGTGCGCGTCCGGGAGCGGTGGTGGTGCATGACGCCGGTTTCACCGAGGTCGCTCCAGACTCAGCCACGGTGTGCGCGCTGCGTCATCCCTAGCGGGCCTCAACCAGGCGCTTGAGCGCCCCGCGTACGACCTGCGGGTCGCTCGTGGGCCACATCTGCGGCATCGAGGCGCGTAGGTAGGAGCCATAGCGCTTGGTTTCCAAGCGGCTATCGAGGACTGCGACGACCCCGCGGTCCGCAGTGGAGCGCAGCAAGCGGCCCGCGCCCTGGGCCATAAGCAGCGCCGCGTGCGTAGCGGAAACCTCCATAAAACCGTTGCGCCCAGCCGCTTTCGCGGCTTCGGTGCGCGCTTGCATCAGGGGATTATCTGGGCGGGGGAAGGGGATACGGTCGATGAGCACCAGGGAACACGCGGGGCCCGGGACGTCGACACCCTGCCAGAGAGTGAGCGTGCCGAACAGACAGGAGTTCTCGTTCTTCGTGAACTTATCCACGAGCGCGCCGATGGAGTCCTCGCCTTGAAGGTAAATGTCGAAAGGGAGCGTGGGCTTGAGCTCCTCGGCCGCTTGTTGTGCGGCCCGGCGTGAGGAAAAGAGACCGAGGGTGCGCCCGCCCGCGGCCATGATGAGCTCGCGGATTTCCTTAAGCGTCTGCGGGCTGAGTCCGTCGCGGCCCGGCTGCGGCAGGTGCGCTGCGGTATAAAGGATGCCGCTGCGCGCGGGGTCGAAAGGATAGCCCACGTCGAGACTATCCCATGTACCTTTGGGCAGGCCCCATTGTGCGGCCATGGCGTCGAAGCGCCCGCCCAAGGCAAGCGTGGCGGAGGTCAGCACGACAGTCTGTTCGCCGAAGAGCTTTTCGTGCAGCATCCCGGCGATGGAGAGCGGGGCAACGGCCAGGGTGTCGTTCAGCGTGCGCTCATCGCGTTCCAGCCACACCACGTCGGCGTGTGCTGCGGGGTCACCGGTGGCGAAGACATCGAGGATGCGGGCGATGGCTTCGACGAGGCTGCCGAGGTGATTGGCCAGGTTTTGGCGCTCGGCAGATTTTTCCGGGTCTTGGGCCTGTTCGCCTTCGGGGGCGCGGGCGATGGTCTCGCGGCAGTCGCTTAACGTGTCCGCGAGGCTCATGAGTTGTTGCTTGGCTTCCTCCGGAAGATCGGTCCAGCGGCCCGGCGTGAATTCACCGAGTAGTTGGCTGAGCTCATTGGCTTGTTCGCTCAGTCGCTGGTCTTTGCCATTGGCGCCGAGGGACTTGGCGCGGTTGGCCGCCATTTTGAGGGCGCGCCCGGTGATCTCGGCGGTAGAGACTGAGGTGATACGGCCGTCCAGCTCGTGTGCCTCATCGATGATGACGACATCGTGCTCCGGCAGGATGTTGATGTCTGCCACCGCATCGATGGCGAGCAGCGCGTGGTTGGTGACGACGATGTCGACGTCCGCCGCGCGGTGCCGCGCGCGCTCCGCGAAGCAGTCCTCGCCGTGCGGGCAGCGGGTAGCACCAAGGCACTCATTGGAGGTGACGGAGACCTGCCGCCAGGCTAGATCGGGCACTCCCGGTTCGAGGTCCTCGCGGTCGCCCGTCTCGGTGTCCTCCGCCCACTCGTAGACGCGCTGGACATGGCGGCCGAGGCTGGAGATGGCGTCCTGGTCAAGCAGGGCGTCTTCGTCGTCAAGCTCAGCGGCGCGGGAGACTTTGTTGAGGCAGACGTAGTTGGAACGCCCCTTCATGATGGCGAAGGTCGGCTTCTTTTCCAGGTGCGGTTCGAGGGCCTCGGCGAGGCGCGGCAGATCTCGTTCCACCAGCTGGCGTTGCAGTGCCAGCGTGGCCGTGGAAACAATCACGGTGTGCCCGGTCTCTTGCGCGTGGCGAAAAGCAGGGACGAGGTAAGCCAGTGATTTACCCGTACCCGTTCCAGCTTGCACGGCGAGGTGGCGCTCTTTTTCCAGCGCGGTGGTCACGGCTTCCGCCATGCGCACCTGGCCGGCACGCCGCGCACCTCCGAGGGCGGAGACGGCAGCGTCGAGGAGGTCAACCGTTGAATCCTGCATTTGAGTCAGTCTAGTCGGTTGCCTCCCGCACGCATCCTATGAGCCGAACCCGATGAAGCGGGTCGGCACTGCAGGTTCGTCGCGGGTCAGAGCTAAACCTTCCCACGGCAGAGTGGTGATGGCTTGGGCTAGGTACTCGCGGGCTTCGTGGAGGGTGGGCAGATTGTCCAGGATCTCTCCGTCGCGCATGAGCGGCACCGTCATGTCGCGGGTGCTCAGCGTCCCGGTGTCTGGGTCTTCGGCGGAGAAGGGGAGCACGAGCTCCTCGACGGCCACCCCGGAGGAGCGGTAGGTGCGCAGGGAGCGCTTTGCCCCGCCCTGCGACTTCTTCGAGGAGGAACGCTTGGCCACGGGATGGCCATCAACCTCGACGACCTTGTACACCATGCTGGCGGTTGGGGCGCCAGAGCCGGTGACCACCGAGGTACCGACGCCGTAGACGTCGACGGGATCTCCGCGCAGGCCAGCGATGGCGAACTCGTCCAGGTCGGAAGAGACAACGATCTTCGTGTTGTGGTTGCCCAAGTCATCGAGCTGTTTGCGCACACGGCGGGTGACAGCGGCCAAATCGCCGGAGTCGATGCGAACGCCGCCCAGCTCGGGGCCGGCCACCCGCACGGCGGTTTCCACGCCCTTGGTGATGTCGTAGGTATCCACCAACAGGGTGGTGCCCACGCCGAGGGTTTCGATCTGCCCGCGGAAGGCCGCCTCCTCGTTCGGGGATCCGTCTTCGTTGACGTGCGCGAGCGTCCATGCATGCGCCGCGGTACCGGAGACCGGGATGTCGTAGCGGTAGCCAGCCTCCAGGTTGGAGGTGGCCTGGAAACCGGCCAAGTAGGCGGCGCGGGCGGCGGTGACGGCGGCATACTCGTGCGTGCGGCGCGAGCCCATCTCGATGATGGGGCGGCCATCCGCAGCCACCACCATGCGTGAGGCCGCAGAGGCCACGGCGGAATCGGAATTCATGATGGACAGGATCACGGTTTCCAGGATCAGGCATTCGCCAAAGGTTCCGCGCACGGTCAGCAGCGGCGAGTTGGGGAAGTACAGCTCGCCTTCGCGATAGCCATCGATGTGCCCGGAGAAACGGTAATTAGCCAGGTACTCCTTGGTCTCTGCATCGAGGAAATCCATTTCCGCCAGCTGCTGAGCGGTGAAGCGGAAGTCTCGGACTGCGCGAAGGACACGCTCGGTGCCGGCGACAACACCGTAGCGCCGCTCGTTGGGGAGGCGGCGGGCAAACACTTCGCAGGCCACCTGGCGGTGTGCGGAGCCATCGCGCAGCGCAGCCTGCAGCATGGTCAGCTCATACTTATCGGTAAGCAGGGCCGTAGAACGATCGCTGGGCCCGAGCCCAGAATCCTGGACGTTGTCTGAGGTAGTAGTCACATCGAAGATGCTACTCAGCGCGTACCGAAAAATCAGCAGTTCTATGCTTCGAGCTGAATGACAACGTAGACTTCGCCGTCGCTGTAAGCCGTGCCCACCGCAGCGGTGGTCATGCGGGGATCGCGCAAGGCGGCCACGTGGGAGGGGGAAGCTCTGAAGGCTTCGACAAACTCATATCCACTCGCCGTGTCCAAAGGAAGGTGGTGCTGGACCATCTGCACGTTTTCTTCAGATGGCCTTTCCTCGTGTGTTACCGCGTTGCATTCTGCCTTTTCGCGGGCAGCGGTTTGGCGGTCGATCCAGGGCACCAGCGGGGCTAGACCATCCTCCTTGCGCCACGTGTTGAGCGCCTCTATGAGCTCATCTTGGATGGTGGCGAGCTGGCGTTGGACGGGGACGTCGGGAAGCTCGTAATCGCACGTCGCCGGCGCGGGAGGCTCAGAATCCTGTGAGCTGCCGTTATCGGAGGGGTTGGTCAAGCTGAGCACGGCGGTCACGAGCGTGCCACCGAGGACCAATACGGTGATGATGCGCTGCACGAGAGGCACAAGGTCCTCTCTTGAGGGTTGGCGTCCCGCGAGAATGTCAGTAACGGCTGGGGGAAGGGAGAAAGAATTCATCGATGCCACCTGCAAACGACAATCAGGTTAAAGGTCGAAGACAGTATAACTGTTCGCGAGATGAAAAAATTTGGCTAGTGTAGAGAACATGAAAGCGCACAACGAAACGTCCGCAGTCGTGGTGATGAGTTCGCCCATGGCCACCCCGGAGCTGGATGAGGCGATTGACGTCGACGTCGCCACGAGCGAAAACCTGCCGTGGATGTGCATTGTCTGGGATGACCCAGTCAACCTAATGAGCTACGTTTCCTACGTGTTCCAGACTGTTTTGGGTTATGACAAGAAGCGAGCTAACGAGCTGATGATGCAAGTCCATACCGAAGGTAAGGCGGCGGTGTCCTCGGGTGAACGCGACAAGGTTGAAGCTGACGTGAAGAAACTACAGGTCGCCGGCCTGTGGGCCACGATGCAGCAGGCAGGATAAGAGTATGCAGACGTGGAAGAAGAAAAAGTCCTTCATGCGTGGTGCGAAGTACACCACCGTATTCGAGCCCATGGAGCGTGAAGTCCTCGGTGATCTCACCGCGACGGTCTCCGAGGCCATCATCGCCCGCGCGCAGTCAGCGCCGAAGGATGAATTGGCGGACATGCTCGACATGCCCACTGGCCACACCGAAGCACCGGAGGATCCGTCACTGGCCCGTCTCTTTCCAGACTTCCAGAAGCCAGGGGACGAAGAGTTCGATGGTGATAATTCGCTGCTGCGCTCGCTGCACGAGAATGACATCGCGCGCGCCAAGCTGGAGAATCTCCAGGTGATTAACACCGCCCTTGGCCCTACCGGCGGGGTAGAGGTGGCTATCAGTGAGGAAGAGGCACATGCTTTCCTCGCCGGCCTCAATGACCTGCGCCTCTACATCGCTGCGGGGGACGTGCCGCAGGATACCCCCGGGGCAGACCGCGATGCGCTCGTGGAATGGCTGGCCTTCTGCCAGGATTCGTTGCTCAACGTCATCATGGACTAGCAGAAGCGCAGGCCGGGATTGGAGACGTAGTCCTTGCCTCACGCTTGCTAAAGTTGGAGGCATTATGACCACGAGTGGACCCTTTGGCCAGCAGCAATCGCATGAGCCCAACCCTTTCCAACCCCGCCCGGCAGGACCGGGAACGGGGCACCAACCCATACTCAACAAGGGGGACTCGAAGAACTACACCCGGACCGGACGTTTAAAAACGGCTGCGTCTTTAACGGTGGGCTTCCTGGCCGTCGAGTGGATCATCCACATCATCAACTTCCTGTTCTTTGGAAGCGAGCTGGGGCAGTACGGCATTCACCCGTTGGATTTCAACGGTATCTGGGGGATCTTCACCGCGCCGCTGCTCCACGCAAACTTTGAGCACCTCATCGGTAACTCGCTGCCAGGTGCGGTGTTTTGTTTCCTGATTGGCCTATCCGGGCGTAAGGCGTGGTGGGAGGTCACCATCATCGTGGTACTCATCGCTGGTGTTGGCACGTGGCTGCTGGGCGGGCCGGGAACCTCGCATATTGGAGCCTCGGGCGTGGTGTATGGCTGGTTGGCATACCTTATCGTGCGGGGTATCTTTAACCGCTCGTTGAGCCAGTTCCTCGTTGGCTTAGGCCTTGGTTTTGCCTACTCCGGCCTGATCTGGGGCGTGCTGCCCATCTATGAGGGAGTGAGCTGGCAGGGCCACCTTTTCGGTGCCATTGGCGGCATCGTCGCGGGCATGGTGATCACCTCTGATGACCCGATGAGAAAGGTTAAGCCTGCGCCTCGAGGAGTGATGAACTAATGCCTGATGCAACCCCTCCCATTGGGATTTTTGATTCAGGCGTAGGCGGACTCACCGTAGCGCGCACAATCATTGAGCAGCTTCCCGACGAATCCATCGTCTACATCGGCGATACCGCCCACGCCCCTTATGGTCCACGGCCCATTGCCCAAGTCCGTGAGCTGTCCACCGCGATTGCTGATGAACTCGTGGAGCGTGGCTGCAAGATGCTGGTGATTGCGTGCAACACCGCCACCGCAGCCTTCCTCCACGATGCCCGCGAGCGCTACGACATTCCGGTCGTCGAGGTGATTCGCCCGGCCGTGCGCCGTGCCATTGCCACCACCCGCAACGGCAAGATCGGCGTGATCGGCACGGAGGGCACCATTAATTCAGGTGCTTATCAAGATCTTTTTGCGGTCAACCCGAACGTCGAGTGCGAGGCAGTTGCTTGCCCGGACTTTGTGAACTTTGTCGAGCGCGGCATTACCGCTGGGCGCCAGATCCTCGGTGTGGCGGAAGGCTACCTCGCTCCGCTGCAATCGGCAGGGGTCGACACACTCGTCCTCGGCTGCACGCACTACCCACTGCTCACAGGCGTCATCCAGCTCGCTATCGGTGACAACGTCACCTTGGTGTCTTCCGCCGAGGAGACCACGAAGGACGTTTTGCGCATCCTCACCAAGACGGACATGCTTGCCCCGGCGGGGCAAGTGCCAACCCGCAGTTTTGAGTGCACTGGTGACCACGCGGCGTTCGAGCGTTTGGCTACGCGATTCCTGGGACCCAAGATTTAGCACCGGCAAAGATGTACAATCGAGCCAAATCTCGCATCCCCCATTGTTTCGTGGAACTATTGAACGCATGAAGCTGACCATCCTAGGCTGTTCCGGGTCGGTGCCCACTGTGGGTAATCCGGCCTCTGGCTACCTCCTGTCATTCCCCTCGGCTCCGTCCATCATCATGGACCTCGGCCCGGGTACGCTTGCTCGCCTGCAGGAACTCCAGGATCCTTGCGATGCCCACGTGGCATTAACGCATCTCCACGCTGACCACTGCCTAGACTTCCCGTCGCTGATGGTCTGGCGCCGTTTCCACCCCACGGCCCCGGCAGCTTCCCGCAATTTTTGTCTCGGCCCGGCGGCGACTGAAACCCACTTGGGTCGGTTGTCATCGGATGCCCCGGATGGGGTGGATGATATGAGTGATTCCTTTGCGTTTAGTCCGTGGGTGGACCGTGAGCGCCAGCTTGTCGACGATGTCTACATCACGCCTTTCCGTACCGTGCACCCGGTAGAAACGTATGCCCTGCGGGTCGAGCACACGAAGACTGGCGCAACTGTGTGTTATTCGGCGGATTCTGCTTATACGCCCGCGCTCGTTGAGGCTGCCCAAGGCGTGGATGCTTTCCTCTGCGAGGCTGCATGGGGCGAGACTTCGGAGGATAAGGCTCCAGACATGCACATGTCGGGAGCAGAAGCTGGGCGCCTAGCGCGTGAGGCAGGGGTAAAGAAGCTCGTGCTTGTTCACCTACAGCCGTGGGGCGATGTCGCCGCAACATATGCCGCCGCTGCCCGCGAGTTCGACGGAGAGATCGTCGTCGGCGCCGCTGGGATGGAGCTCGACTTTTAACACGCGCGGTAGGGTAGTGGGCATGACTGATTTCACTCGTGCTGATGGTCGCGCGCTCGACCAACTCCGTAGCGTTCGCATTACCCGTAATTTCACCACCAACCCGGCTGGGTCGGTGCTGGTGGAGTTCGGCAACACCCGAGTCATGTGTACGGCTTCCGTGGAATTCGGGGTGCCGCGTTTTAAGAAGGATTCCGGCGAGGGCTGGCTGACTGCTGAGTACGCCATGCTGCCTTCTGCAACCCACGAGCGCATGCCGCGCGAGTCGATGAAGGGCAAGGTCAAGGGCCGTACCCACGAGATTTCCCGTCTGGTGGGCCGCAGCCTGCGCGCAGCGGTGGACCTGTCTGAGCTGGGGGAGAACACCATCCAGCTGGATTGCGACGTGCTGCAGGCAGACGGCGGTACCCGCACGGCGTCGATTACCGGCGCGTATGTGGCGCTGGCTGATGCGATTGCTTACCTCAAGGAGGAAGGCGTCGTCCCGGGCGAGCCCCTGCTGGATCCCATCGCTGCGGTCTCCGTTGGCATCATCGATGGCCAGGTGTGCTTGGACCTGCCTTATGAAGAGGACTCCCGCGCGGAGGTCGATCTCAACGTGGTGATGCAGGAAGGCGGAGACTTCGTCGAGATTCAGGGCACCGGCGAGCACGGCCTGTTTGGCCGCGCGGAGCTCAATGACATGTTGGACGTGGCGCAGGCTGGTTGCGCCCAGCTTATCGACGCTCAAAAGGCGGCCCTCGGATGGTAAAGCTCCTCGTCGCTTCGAATAATGCCAAGAAGCTCAAGGAACTAGAGAAGATCCTCGCCGACGCCGGCATCGCGGGCATCGAGCTGCTCCCGCTTTCCGCGGTGGAGGCTTACCCGGAGCCCGTGGAGGACGGCCGCACCTTTGCCGACAACGCGTTGATTAAGGCGCGCGCCGGGGTGCAGCACACCGGCTTGGCAACGATTGCAGATGATTCCGGCCTCGCGGTGGAAGAACTCAACGGCATGCCTGGTGTGCTCTCGGCCCGGTGGTCGGGCGGACACGGCGACGATGAAGCGAATAATCGTTTGCTGTTGGGGCAGATGTCCCACGTGCCCGCGGAGCGTCGCGCGGCGGCATTCGTGTCGGTCTGCGCCCTGGTGACCCCGGATGGCCAGGAGCACGTGGTGGAGGGCCGGTGGCCAGGCTCCTTGCTCACTGCGCCGCAGGGCGAGAATGGCTTCGGCTACGATCCCCTCTTCCAGCCCGAGGGCGAATCCCGTTCCGCCGCGGAGATGTCCCCGGAGGAAAAGAACGCGGTGTCGCACCGTGGCCGCGCACTGGCGCAGCTGCGCGAACCTTTGGCGGCCCTCGCCGGGCAAGCCTAAGCGCGCGGAACTGGGAATAACAAAAGCCCCGCTCGAAATTTGCCGAGCGGGGTTTGAAATTGTGCGCCCGGTGAGACTTGAACTCACACGTCATAAGACACTAGAACCTAAATCTAGCGCGTCTGCCAATTCCGCCACGGGCGCTGGTTTTGTTGCTGCGGAGTACTACCTTCTCTGCGCAACGTCCACTAGCCTACAGGGCAGCAGGCCGCGGAAGGAAATCCACTTTTCACGGCGTGGTGGGTAGGCTGTTGTGGGTGAGCACCAACCCAGCACCGAAAAAGCGGATGAAGGTTCGATGGTGGCACATCGTCCTCATCGTGTTCTTTGTCGTGCTCTTTTTGTTCCTTGCCTATTGGCAGTGGACTCGGTTCCGCTCTGGCTCGGGAACCTTCCAAAATCTGGGATACGCCTTCCAGTGGCCGCTCTTCGCGGTGTTCGTGGTCTACGCATACCGCACCGCTATGCGCTACGAGAATGAGCGTATCGATGCAGAGAACGAAGCCCTCGAGCGGGGAGAAGAACCAGCTCAGTATGAAGCAAAGAGCGTGAGGTCAACCAAGGAACAAGCCGTGACCAAGATCGACGAGGATTTCCTGCCACCTCGGCCGCAGGTTGATGTGGAAACCTTCAACGCCATGAACAAACAGCGCCGCCGTCGCGGCACCGAAGAGGAGAATCAATGAGCAACGCCGTCCACCCAGACCGCCAGGCCCGCATTCGTGGTCCGCTGAAGTTCTTTTCCATCGCCGCCACGGTTACCGGTATCTTCCTTCTTATTTTGGTTGTGCGCATGATCCTGCAGTACGGCGTAGGCATGGAAATGCCGTCGTGGGCCACGCTCATTGCCCAAGCCCACGGCGTGGCCTATATGGTCTACCTCGTCTCCATCCTGGTTCTTGGGCCGCGCGTCATGTGGCCGGTGAGCAAGTTGTTCACCACGGCGCTTGCCGGTGTTGTCCCGTTCCTGTCCTTCTGGATGGAGCACAAGCGTCGCACTGAAATCGTCGAAAAGTTCCAGCTTTAGGCGCCTTCCACCGGCACCATCGTGAGGTTGGTGCCGGCATCGACCACATCCTCGGCTAGATCCTGGGATAGGTCAGTCGTTGTGATGACCGTGTCTACTTGATCAAATGTGGCCACGCGGTGGGCTGACATGCGCGTGAATTTCTCTGGTGTGGTGACAACGATGACTCGTCGGGCGGCTTGGAAATAGGCCCGCTTAATGGTCGCCTCGGTGAGGTTCGGGGACATAAGGCCTACCGACGGAGTACACGCGCAGATTCCGACAATCGCGAGGTCGAAGCGCATAGACAGGACTGTTTCAACCGCTTCCGCCCCGTACACCGCAAGATCGTCGCTGTTGACGGTTCCGCCGGGAATGATGACGTCACTGCCCGGCGTCTTGGCTAATGCTGCGCCCGCGTACAGGGACATCGCTAGTGCTGTGATGTCCATGCCGGCGAGATTGCGGGCAACGGCAGTTGGTGTTGTCCCTGAGTCAACGAGCACGCAGGAGCCTGGTTCAACGAGGCGGGCAGCCTCCGTAGCAATCGCCCGTTTGCCGGCGGGATCCTCTTTTCGGCGTACCTCCAGGGGATAGCGGGCGCCCCTTCGAACCGCGGGGCGCGCTCCTCCGTGAAATCGTTCGAGGGCCCCTACTTCTTCCAGCGCCGTGAGGTCGCGGCGGATGGTAATAGCGGAAGCTCCGGTGAGTTCTTGTAATTGGCTGACCGTTTTGCTTCCTGAGTCAACGGCCCAAATGATTCTGCGCTGGCGTTCTTCCTTGTCCATGGGCTTGATTGTATCGGCATGAAATGACTATGGTCGGTGAACGCTTCAATCTTTAATCTGTAGCTTGTCAAGGTAAAAAGCCACGTCATGCACGATTAAGGAAGATGATTGAAATGCGCAAGACCATAACCTTTGGGCTTATGATGAGCAAACGGCTCGCTGATGACATCGCCGCTTATGCGCCGCAAGGAGTCTCTGTCCGGTGGATCGGTAGCGAAGCGGAAGCGCGTGCGTGCGACGGCGTGATTGTCGACGCCACAGAATTCGCTGGTATTCTTCCCGGCCAGGTTGTGCTGGTGCTTGGCGACGTCAACGGGGTCGCCGAAGAGCGCCTTCGGAAGTCGGGCTCGGTGGTCATGGATCGTCACCTGCGCACGCATATCGACACCCTGTTAATGGCTTTTGCTGCTTTCGCTGAGCAGCAGGCTCTCGTCTCGGTGACTGCAGGTGACGTGTACTAAATCTGCGGAGACTAATCTGGAGCGTAGCTATCTCTACTACGCACGAAGGGCTAAGCCTCATGTCTCCTCGCAAACTCAGCACCACGCTCATCGCGTTGGTGGTGCTTCTTTCACTCGCCTGTGCCGGCTTAGGTGTGTATGCCGTGCGTCAACCACATGAGGTGTACACCGCGCCGGTAGAGTCAACCAATTCGCAGGTAATCAACGCAGTCGAGCGCGAGGAGCAAGTCGTCTTGCTTAGCCTCGGTATCCAAGGACTCACGGAGAAGTCCTCCGCCGGGCAGGTATTTGGCGTGAGGGTTCCGTGGACCGACCGCACCCAGTTTGTGCAGTATTCCTACAAAGCCAAGCTTGGTATTGAGGGTAAGGACGTGAGTGTCACCGAAACCGGCGAGCATTCCTACACGGTCCACATTCCGGACTTCATCTTCATCGGGCACATGGACGAGGAGTTTAAGACCGCCGTGGAGAACAACGGAGTTCTCAGCTGGACCACGCAGCCACTCGACGCCGCATCCACAGTGTCGGACGTCCTCAGCGCCGATAAGAAGCGCAAGGACATCAACGACAACCGCGAGCTCTTAGAAGACCAAGCCCGAAGCTTTTATGAAGGGATCATTCGCGGAGTGGACTCCGAAGCCCAGGTCACCATGGAGTTCCACAAACCTTCGCCCGCCAAGTGACCTTGAAGGCGGAATGAACCTTCTTTTACGTCGAGTGGCCTTGTACGTGGAATGAACCTTTTCTACGTCGAGTGACTTCTGGTCACTCGACCTCCGTGAACTTGCGGTCCCAATAAGCCCGAACTGGGTTGGCGTCCGCGAGGAGGATGTCGAAGCGGTCGTTGGCAATCTCGATGATTTCGCTCAAGACCACGCGCTGTTCCAGCTCATCCGAGTTGGACAAGCGGCGCACGCCCGCATCGATGACGCGGTCGGCCGAGTCGTTAGTGTCTAGGTATGCCACAAAGGGCATGTCGAAGCGCTCGCGGTAGGCTGTTGAAACGTCGATAAGCTGCTGCGTCTGTACATCATCGAGGTCATCCAAGGCCAGGGAACCGCGGTCGGCGGAGATGGTGGCGGCCGAGTCAGCGTCGACAAGCAGCAGCTCATCCATCGCCGGGTAGTCGTGGATCAGTGCGCGGTGCTTCTCACTCGGGGCGGTGAGCACCGCAACCTGGATTGCTTCCCGCAGCTGGCTGACGTCTTGGAAGGGGCGCAGCTCCCAGGCGGCCTCAAGCGGCCAGGTCTCGTTGTTAAAGAGCGGGCGCAGGGCGCTGACGAAGCTGTCGCGCTCCATCTCGTTGAGCTCCTTAAGCGAGACGCCGGCGCCGTCGAGGCGGCTGACATCATCACCCGACTGCGCACCGACGTGGAAGAACAGCAAATTGAGAAGAATCGCCGTAATCGCGCCGATGGACATTCCGGAGGAGACAAAGATCTGCGCCCACTCCGGGAAGGCGGTGGCGACGTCCGGCTTGAAGGTGACCAGCATGGCCAAGCCCAGCGCGGTGGTAACGATGGCGGCGTTGCGGCCGTCGGTGATGTCTTCTTTCGCAATGGTCTGCAGGCCGGCCCAGGCAACGTTGGCGAAGAGCGCTAACGAGGCACCGCCGAGTACCGGGGAGGGGATAGCCGCCACCACGGCGGCGGCCTTGGGCAGTAGTCCCAGGATGATCATGAAACCGGCTGCCGATGCTGCCACCCAGCGCGATTTCACACCGGTCAGGCGAACCAAGCCGACGTTTTGCGCGAAGCAGGTATACGGGAAGGAGTTCATCACGCCGCCCAGGGTGGTGGAGAGGCCATCGGCGCGGATGGCGCGCACAACGTCATCGCGCTTGATGCGCTTCTTTACAATCTCACCGGTGGCGAAAACATCGCCGGTGGTCTCCACCATGGTGATGATCATGACGATGATGAGGGAGAGAATCGCCATGATGTCGAAGCGCGGCATGCCGAAATAGAAAGGCGTGGTCATGCCGATGGCGTCGGCCTCACTCACACCGTCGAAGGACGTATCACCCAACACGAGTGCCAAAGCGGTGCCGATGATTAAACCAAGCAGCACCGACAGCGTCCCCAGGAAGCCACGGAAGAAGCGCTGAACCACGATGATGATGGCCAGCGTGCCGAAGCCATACAGCAGATCGCGCGCGGCCGGAACCCCGTCGGCGTAATTGACAAAGTCATTTGCAGAAACCGCCAGCAACGATGTACCCATGACCAAGAGCACGGTACCGGTGACAATCGGCGGGAAGTATTTGAGCACGCGTCCAAAGACCGGCGCGGCGAAAAACGTAAAGATACCGGCGGCAATAATTGCACCATAAATCGTAGGCAGCGGCTGGTCACCTGCGCTGAGTCCGATAGCAATGATGGGGCTGACCGCCGTGGTGGTCACGCCCTGGATGATGGGCAGGCGAACGCCGATGTGCTTGCCGACGCCCACCGCTTGGATCAACGTCGCCAGACCACAGGTCAACAGGTCGGCGTTGATGAGGTGGATCGTTGTGGCCTCATCCAACCCCAGCGAGCCCGCGATAAGCAGCGGTACGATGACCGCGCCAGCATAAAATGCGAGGACGTGCTGGAGTCCGAGCGCTGCCAACTTCGGGGCTGGTGGGACGGCGTCGACCGGGTGTGTGGGCTGAGGGGCAGTTGCGATGTCGGACACGCGGGGAGGCTCCTTGCTAAAAAGCGAGACGAGGATACTGCGCATAACAATAGAGCGCGGCAAGGACACGCACCAAGAGCTCGCCCCAAAAAGTGTGGGAAAGGCCACGTCAGGGGGTGCTTTACCCCCGCATCCAACCGTACGGCCGTTACCTATGACGGAGCTGACCTGTGCAGTGCTCACACTGGCTCCTTTGGTGGTGCGCGGCCAGCAATTGCCGATATGAGCTTGTGCGTCTTTACCCCTACTATGGGCTACAGAGAGGGGTTCGGTGACGGACGGGTTGACCGAATTGCCCGTGAATTGAAGTCACCTAAAGCCCTTCTGCGACTAAGCATTACGCGTCGTGTGAACTACGAAGGGAGTCAATATAGTGACCACCGCAACTGAACAGTCCGTGCAGTTCGAGGCATGGAAGGGCTTCGAGCCCGGCCCGTGGACTGAGAACATTGACGTTCGTGATTTTATCCAGCGCAACTACACCCCTTATGACGGGGATTCCTCCTTCCTTGCTGGACCCACCGAGAAGACCAAGAATGTGTGGAATCACCTGGAGGAGAACTACCTGTCCATCGAGCGCCAGAAGCGCATCTTCGACGTGGACACCCACACCCCGAGCGATATCGATGCTTTCCCGGCCGGCTACATCTGTGAGGACGACAACGTCATCGTGGGCCTGCAGACGGATTCTCCGCTGAAGCGCGCCATGATGCCCAACGGCGGCTGGCGCATGGTCAAGCAGGCTATCTTTGAGGCCGGCAAGGAAGTTGACCCAGACGTAGAGAAGATCTTCACCCGCTACCGCAAGACCCACAATGACGCGGTCTTCGATATCTACACCCCGCGCATCCGCGCAGCGCGTTCCTCTCACATCATCACCGGCCTGCCGGATGCCTATGGCCGCGGCCGCATCATTGGTGACTACCGCCGCGTGGCCCTCTACGGCGTGGATTACCTCATCGCTGAGAAGGAGGCATCCAAGCACGCAGTCGGTGATATCGGATTCTCCGAGCACTGGGCGCGCTACCGCGAGGAGCACGCCGAGCAGATCAAGGCTCTGAAGAAGCTCAAGGTCATGGCTGAGTCCTATGGCTTCGATATCTCGAAGCCCGCGAAGACCGCCCACGAGGCAGTGCAGTGGACCTACTTTGGCTACCTGGCCTCCATTAAGTCTCAGGACGGCGCCGCCATGTCCATCGGCCGCCTCTCCGCATTCTTCGACTGCTACTTCGAGCGTGACCTTGCCGCAGGCATCATCACCGAGGAAGACGCCCAGGAGATTATTGACCAGCTGGTGCTCAAGCTGCGCATCGTCCGCTTCCTGCGCACCGAGGACTATGACCAGATCTTCTCCGGTGACCCGTACTGGGCAACCTGGTCCGATGCCGGCTTTGGCGACGATGGCCGCCACATGGTGACCAAGACTTCCTTCCGTCTGCTGCAGACGCTGATCAACCTAGGCCCGTCCCCGGAGCCGAACATCACCATCTTCTGGGATCCGCAGCTGCCGGCGGGCTACAAGGAATTCTGCGCCCACATCTCGATTGAGACCTCTTCCATCCAGTACGAGTCCGATAAGCAGATTCGTGAGCAGTGGGGCGACGACGCCGCAATTGCGTGCTGCGTGTCCCCGATGGCCGTCGGCAAGCAAATGCAGTTCTTCGGCGCCCGCGTCAACGCTGCGAAGGCCCTGCTCTACGCCATCAACGGCGGCCGCGACGAAGTCAGCGGCAAGCAGGTCGTCGACGGTTACGAGCCCATCAAGGGCGATGGACCGCTCGACTTCGACGAGGTCTGGCAGAAGTACGAGGAGATGCTGGACTGGGTTGTGGGCACCTACGTTGAGGCCCTCAACATCATCCACTACTGCCACGACAAGTACGCCTACGAGGCCATCGAGATGGCGCTGCATGATTCCGATATCGTGCGCTCCATGGGCTGCGGTATCGCCGGCCTGTCCATCGTGGCTGACTCGCTTTCCGCCATCAAGTACGCCAAGGTCTACCCGGTGCGCGATGAGACCGGTCTCATCGTGGACTACAAGACGGAAGGTGACTTCCCCTTCTACGGAAACGATGACGACCGCGCCGATGACATCGCCGCCACCATCGTTCACACCGTGATGGAGAAGATTAAGGCCATCCCGATGTACCGCAACGCCATCCCCACCCAGTCGGTGCTGACCATTACCTCCAACGTTGTCTACGGCAAGGCCACCGGTGCCTTCCCGTCCGGCCACGAGGCGGGCACCCCGTTCGCGCCGGGCGCAAACCCGGAGAACGGCGCGGATAGCCACGGCATGGTTGCCTCCATGCTGTCGGTAGGCAAGCTGGACTACAAGGATGCACTCGACGGCATCTCGCTGACCAACACCATCACCCCGTCCGGATTGGGCCGCACCCCGGAGGAGCGCATCACCAACCTGGTGGGCGTCCTCGATGCCGGCTTCATCATGGATTCCGAATAGACCACATCCACACCACTTCCCAAGGAGAACACAACATGGCAACCAAAACTTTCGACGAGCGCCTCGCTTCCATGAAGGCCAACCGCACCGCCAACAACATGAACTCGGGCCTCTACCACGCCAACATCAACGTCCTGGACAAGTCCACCCTGGAGGACGCCGTTGAGCACCCGGAGAAGTACCCGAACCTCACCGTCCGTGTTTCCGGCTACGCGGTGAACTTCGTGAAGCTCACCCGCGAGCAACAGCTCGACGTCATCTCCCGTACCTTCCACCAGGGCTCCTAAATGGCAGATGGCATTACCGGCGTCGTGCACCTCAACCCTGAAGAAGGGGAGAAGGTGCGCGGCGCCGCCGCCGGTTTAGGAACGGACAATGACCTCGAGGGCTACACCCGCCCGGAGTTGATGCAGGCCCGCCGCTCTGGCGATGTCGCGCTCGTGCACTCCTGGGAGCTGGTGACGGCCGTGGATGGGCCTGGAACCCGCATGACCATGTTCATGTCGGGTTGCCCGTTGCGCTGCCAGTATTGCCACAACCCCGACACCATGGAGATGAAGGTCGGAACGTTGGAGCGCATCGAGGATGTGGTCAAGCGCATCAAGCGCTATAAGCCCATCTTCAACGCCTCCGGGGGCGGCCTGACCATCTCGGGCGGTGAGCCGCTCTTCCAGATCGCCTTCGCTCGGCGCTTGCTCAAGGAAGTCCACGATGCAGGCATCCACACCACGATCGACACCTCGGGTTACCTCGGCGCGCGTCTGCGCGATGAGGACTTGGACAACATCGACCTGGTGCTCTTGGACGTCAAGTCCGGTGACGAGGAGACCTATAAGAAGGTCACCCGCCGCGAGCTGCAGCCGACGATCGACTTTGGGGATCGCCTCAACGCCATAGGCAAGCCGGTCTGGATCCGCTTCGTGGTGGTGCCGGGGCTTACCGACGACCCCGAGAACGTCGCCAACGTGGCCAAAATTGTCTCCCGCTGGAAGAACAACGTCGAGCGCGTCGAGGTGCTGCCCTTCCACAACATGGGCGCGGACAAGTGGCACGAGCTGGGCTACCCGTACACCCTGGAGGATACAAAGCCGCCGAAGGCGGAAGACGTGGAGGAGATCCGCGAGGTGTTCCGTAAGGAAGGTTTCGTGGTCTACTAGAAGCATGAAACGCTTCGGCCACACCATCAAGGAACACACCATCACCGTCCCCTGGGACTATAACAATCCAGCCGCGGGGGAGTTCGAGCTCTACGCCCGGGAAATCATCCCACCCGGCGGTGAGAATTACCCGGCACTGCTCTATAACCAGGGCGGGCCGGGTTTCCCGGCGCCGCGGCCGACGGGTGCCACCGGGCTCATCGGCAAGGGCCTGGAGCGCTACCGCTGGATCCTCATGGACCAGCGCGGCACCGGGCGCAGCCACCGCATCGATGAGCTCAGCCCGGCTGAGGATCGCACGGCGCAGCGCTTGGCACAGCTGCGGCAGGAGAATATCGTGCGCGATGCCGAGCGCCTGCGCGAGCACCTCGGCGAGGACTCCTGGGATCTCTACGGCCAATCCTTCGGCGGCTTCATCATTACCGCCTATGTTTCGATGTTCCCCGATTCCATCGGCCGTGCCTTTCTCACCGGCGGCCTGCCCACCCTGACCAAGGGCGCGGATGCTCTCTACCGCACGACCTTTGCCAAGCTCAAGGTCCGCCACGAGCGCTTTTATGCCCAGTTCCCGTGGGCTCAAGCACGCATCGAGGAGCTCATCCACCACCTGGACAACTCGGAAGAGCTGCTGCCGACAGGGGAGCGCCTGTCCTCGCGCCGCTTCCGCACTATCGGCATCGAACTGGGCCGCGGTACCGGATTCGATTCTCTGGGCTACCTGCTGGAGGAGCCTTTCCGCACCGTGAACGGCGAGAAGCGCTTGCGTTCGGACTTCCTCAACAACGTCGGTAGCCGCGTGAGCTTCCAGGCTGGGCCTCTCTACGCGGCCATCCATGAGTCCATTTACGGTGGCGTGGGCGGCCAGGCCGTCACAGGCTGGGCGGCGCACCGTGTGCGCGAGGAATTCCCCGAGTTCGCCGAGGAAGGCACCTATCTGACCGGCGAGCACATTTTCCCTTGGCAGTTCGACGAGGACCCGGCGCTGCGCCCCTTCAAGCAGGCCGCCGAGGAGCTCGCCGTCCACGAGTGGGCAAGTTCGCCGTACGATGCTGCCGCGCTTGCCGACGCCCCCGTTATCGCCTCCGCCGCCATCTACCTTGACGATATCTTCGTGCCCTTCGAAGATTCCCTGGCCACGGGGGAGACCTACCGCGATTTGCGCCCGGTGGTGACCAACCGCTTCCAGCACAACGGTATTAGCGAAGACGGCGCGGGGATTTTGGGCGAGCTCTTCCGGGCGGCTGACGAGCGTTAACGGGCGTCGAGTACGTTCGGGGAGCAATCTCCCCCAAGATGTGGTGGTGGTCACCGTGTGGCAAACTGGTTAGGAAAATCCAACCGAAGCAGAAAGGATAAGCCTATGGGCGGACTCATCGTCATCGGCGTGATTCTTCTAATTATTATTGCCACCGCCTTCGACGGTTTCTACATCGTCCGGACGAAGGAGGCCGCCATCATTGAGCGGATGGGTAAGTTCGTGAACGTTGCTCACGCGGGCTTGCACTTCAAGGTGCCTTATGTCGACCGCGTGCGCGCCAAGATCAGCCTGCAGATCCGTCAGCTCGACGTCATGGTGGAAACCAAGACCAAGGACAACGTCTTCGTCCAGATCCCCGTTGCTGTGCAGTACGAGGTAGTTCAGGGCAGCGAGCGTCAGGCCTTCTACACTCTGTCTAACCACGAGCAGCAGATCGTGGCTTATGTTCAGGACAATGTCCGTTCTTCGGTTGCCAACATGGACTTGGATGATTCCTTCTCCTCCAAGGACACCATCGCCCGCAACGTGGCGATGTCCCTGCGCGATAACATGGCCGCCTACGGCTGGAACTTTGTCAATACCCTGGTCACCGATATCCGCCCGGATGCCCGCGTGCGCGAGTCCATGAACTCCATTAACGCCGCACAGCGTGAGCGCGAGGCAGCCGTTGCCCAGGCAGAGGCCGAGAAGATCCGCGTGGTCAAGGAGGCCGAAGGTGCGGCCGAGGCCAAGAAGCTGCAGGGCCGCGGTGTGGCTGACCAGCGTAAGGAGATCGTCGAAGGTATTGCTCAGCAGTATGAGCTGCTGCGTGCTGCCGGCGTGCAAGAGAACCCCGAGACCCTCATGCTGGTCTCCCAGTACCTCGACGCCATGGTAGACGTGGCCGACCGCGCCCACACCAATGTGCTCTACATGCCGTCTAACCCGGGTGGCATGCAGGATCTCTTCGGCGGTATGCGCGACGCACTGCTGTCCACCAACGCTATTAATGAAGCGCCGAAGCCGTCGGTTTCCCTGTCCGACAACAAGCACAGCCGCGAGGATTCCGGTGCTGCACGTCGCCGCCGCGAGGAGCAGGAGCGCCGTGAGCGCGACGAGCGCGCCCGCCGCGAAGCTGAGATGATGGAGCAGGCGCAGCGCGCACAGCAACAAGCACAGCAGCAGGTGCAGAACGCGCCGCAGCAGGGCCAGGGCTTTAGCCAGATTCCGAGCTTCCCTTCCCCGCCGCAGGGCAATAACCAGCCGCAGAGCGCGCGCGACTATTTTGACCAGTTGCGCAACCAGCTCAACAAGGGCAATAACTAAGCACAGCGCTTAAGACTAAGCTCAGCACATAAAAGAGGGCCTCCCCGCTTGGGGAAGGCCCTCTTTCCTGCCTTGGGTGGTGCTAGGCGGCCGTTACTTACTTGGTGTAGCCGATGTTCTCCACCTCGATGACGGCGAAGGAGTTGGCGCCGAAGTTTGCGATATCGGGGTGGGTCGCAACCATGGTCGGGCCGTTGAAGATAGGAATGATGCCGTACTGGGCAAGGGCTTCTTTCTCCAGCTCATTGGATTTTTTGATCTGCTCGTCTGGGTCAGCGATCTGGGATAGCTCGTCGATCTTCTTGTCCAGTTCTGGTGTGCCCGTGCCGGAGCGGTTGAGCTGGGAGCCGGTGCGATAGGTCTGGCCGAAGTAAGCGACACCGAAGGGATCGCCGGAGGAGAAACCCATAGGCAGAATATCGAAGTCGTACTTGGAGGTGATCTCGGAGAAGTCAGAGACTGGGCGTTCCTCCACCTTCAGGTCCACGCCGATATCCTTCATCATCTTCTGGGTGGCGGTGGCCATGGCCTTGCTGATGGAAGAATCTCCCAGCAGCGTGTAGCGCATGGACAGCTTCTTGCCGTCCTTCTCGCGGATGCCGTCGCCGCCTTCCTTCCAGCCGGCCTCATCGAGGAGCGACTTGGCCTTCTCTGGATCGAAAGAAATGACTGCGCCGACGTTGTCCTCGTAGCCCTTCTGGGTTTGGTAGAGGTTGAAGGAACCTGGCAGGTCCTCGGTGTAGCCGTTGAGTCCGTTGAAGCGGATGCCGGAGAGCGTGGCGCGGTCGATGCCGGTCATGATGGCTTCGCGCACCTTGATATCAGAGAGGATCTCGTTCTTGGAGTTGAGCGTGTACAGGTTCTTGCCTGGGGTCATGGCGGTGCGAATTTCAACGTCTGGCATGTCCTTGACGGCCGCCAGGCGTTCCTTGTTGGCCACGCCGGTGGCGTCAATTTCGCCGGCCTTGAACGCGTTGATGGAGGCCTGGTCCTCCATCTGGCGGTAGGTCACTTTGTCTAGGAATGGCTTATCACCCCACCACTTCTCGTTTGGAACGAAGGTAGCGCTGCCGTTCTTGAAGTCGACGCTCTCGACCTTGTACGGGCCCGCACCCCACTCCGGGTGGACCTTGCCCAGGTAGGCCTCGTTGAACTTCTCCGCGGAGTCAACCTGTGGCGGGAGCAGGACGTTGAACAGACCCTGCCACCACGGATAGGCCTGTTTAAAGGTGATGACGGCTTGCTTGTCGTTCTCACCCGGCTTGACGGACTCGATGAGCTCGTAGCCGTCGGTGGCGCTAACGTTGACGTCCTTGTTCTCACCGTTGTTGAACTTCCACGTGTTCTCAAAGGATTTCCAGTCAATCGGGGTGCCGTCGTTGTACTGCGCCTTCTCGTGGATGGTGAAGGTGACGACGGTCTTACCGTCCTTTTCTTCGTCTTTGACGTCGGTGATGTAGTCATTGTTGACGTGGAACTCACCCGCGCCATCGAAGAGGCCAATTTGCGGGTTGTAGTACTTCCACAGGCTCAGGGTGTATGAGGTGGCGTCGGCCTGGAAGGTGTTCTGCTGCTGGGAGATCTCGTCGATAGCCAAGCGCAGCTCGCCACCCTCCTTGAGCTCGGAGCGGTCCTTGGGGTTGTAGGAGCCGTCCAGCTTGACGTCGAGCTTCTCGCCGGAGGCGGAATTGCCTGATCCATCGGAGCCGGAGCCGCCATCGGAGGCGCAGCCGGTCAGGATGAGGGCAGAGGCGGTGACCACTGCGAGGGCGGTCCTGCGGAGCTTCATATTCATATGTGTGTCCTTTCGAGAGGAAACATGGAGACAAAGGTGAGTATTTAGTTATAAGTCTTGCTAAGCCGGGGTTTCGGCGGGCTGGTAAATCTCGCGTACCCGGTCACGTTCCACGGCTGGATCCGGCACCGGGATGGCGGAGAGCAGCGCGCGGGTATAGGCGTGTTGCGGGTTGTCGAAGACTTCGTCCGTGGGGCCGTATTCCACGAAGTCGCCCTTGTACATCACGGCGACCTTGTCGGAGAGGTGGCGCACCACGGAGAGGTCGTGGGCGACGAACACCAGGGAGATGCCTAGGCGATTCTTCAGGTCGTGCAGCAGGTTGATGATGCCGGCCTGGATGGACACATCGAGTGCGGAGACGGGCTCGTCGAGCACCACGATGGAGGGGTTGGTGGCCAGAGCACGGGCCAGGCCGATGCGCTGGCGCTGTCCGCCGGAGAAGTGTCCGGGGAAGCGGTCCACCTGGTGGGACTCAAGACCGACGAGCTGCATCAGCTCGGCCACGCGCTGGCCGACGTCCCCCTCATACCCCAGCGATTCCAGCGGCTCGGCGATGATCTCGCGGATGGTCATACGCGGGTTGAGCGAGCTCATCGGGTCCTGGAAGACGATTTGGATATCCTTGCGCAGCTTGCGGCGCGCCGACGCGCTCAAGCCGGAGGTGTTGGTGCCGTTGACCACGATGGTGGAACCCTCTGGCGGGTTGAGGTCCATGATTTCCAGCAGGGTGGTGGTCTTGCCGGAGCCGGACTCGCCCACGATGGCGAAGCACTCGCCCTGGTGGACATCGAAGCTGACGTTCTTGACCGCGTGTACTGTGCCGACGCGGCGCTTGAGAATCGCTCCCTTGATAAGAGGGAAGTCCTTGACCAGGTTCTTGACCTCCAAGGTAACCAGCCGCTGCTCGTAGGGAGTATCGCCCAAGGTATCGGCGGAAATCTTCGGCAACGGGTACATGCGCTCGCCGCCGATGGTGCCGTCCTTGATCTCATCGGAGCGCAGGCAGGAGGCGAAGTGCCCGGGGACGTCGTCAAGCGCGCGCAGCTCCGGTTCCAGGGTTCGGCACTCATCCTTCACCACTGGGCAGCGGTCCGCGAAGGGGCATTCGGCAGCGACGTCGATAAGCTGCGGCGGGGTACCCACGATGGGGGTCAGTGGTTCGTCGGTGGCCTTGTCCACGCGCGGCGTCGACCCGAGAAGGCCCACGGTATAGGGCATCTTGGGGTTGTTGAAGATGGTGTCGACATCACCCAGCTCCACCGGTCGGCCGGCGTACATGACCAGGACGTCGTCGGCCGTGCCGGCGACCACACCCATGTCGTGGGTAATCATGATGACTGCGGCACCCGTTTCGCGCTGGGCTACCTTGAGGACCTCCAGGATCTGGGCCTGGATGGTGACGTCGAGGGCCGTGGTGGGCTCGTCGGCGATGATGACGCGCGGGTTGTTGGCCATGGCAATAGCGATGACCACGCGCTGGCGCATGCCGCCGGAGAATTCGTGCGGGAATGACTTCACGCGCTTCTCCGCCTCTGGGATGCCGACGAGTTCGAGCAGGCGAATGGCCTCTTTCTCCGCTTCCTTTTTAGAGACATCGCGGTGGGTTTGGATAGCCTCGATGAGCTGGTCACCGATGGAGAACACCGGGGTCAGGGAGGAGAGAGGATCCTGGAAGATCATGGCGATATCCTTGCCGCGGATCTTCGACATTTCCTTGTCGGACTTGCCAATGAGCTCGGTGCCGGCATAGACCACGGAGCCTTCCACCTTGGCGTAGTCGGGCAGCAGGCCCATGACGGCCAAAGAGGTCACGGACTTACCGGAGCCGGACTCGCCCACAATCGCCAGGGTGCGCCCCGGCATGAGGTCGAAGTCGACGCCGCGCACTGCGTGGACGGAGCCGGCCTCCGAGGGGAAGGTGACGGTGAGGTTGCGCACGGACAGCACCGGCTCGGTGGATGAAGTGGGGTCGGTGGCGCGGCTGGCCGGGTCGGCGTTGGCGGTGTGTGCAGTATTCTGCGGGGTCATGCTCGGCCTCCGGAGTTCGAGTTGGGGTCAATGGCATCGCGCAGGCCGTCGGCGATGAACGCCATGGAGACGGTCAGCAGCGTGAGGATGCCTGCGGGGAAGTAGAAGAGCCAGGGCGAGGCCTCAACGGCGTTGGCGCCGCCGGCCAGGAGGGTGCCCAGGGAGACGTCGGGAAGCTTCACGCCCAAGCCCAGGAAGGACAGCGCGGTCTCCGACATGATGGTGGACACCACGCCCAGGGCCGCCTGGATGATGAGCAGCGAGCCGATATTGGGAACCACGTGGCGGAAGATGGTGCGCAGACGCGAGACTCCCATGTAGTCGGCGGCGCGGACATAGTCGTTCTCGCGCACGCTGAGCGCCATGGCCCAGATGACGCGCGCCGGGTACATCCAGCCGAAGGCGATGAGCACCACGATGAGCAGCTTCCAGTCACCGCCGGAATCAGAAACCACCAGGGCGATGAGCAGGAAGGTCGGGATGGCCAGCAAGAAGTGAATGACTGCCAGGATGACCTTTTCCACCGCGCCGCCGTACATGGCCGCGGCCGCGCCGATGAAGGCGGACAGCAGGGTAGAGGCCAACGAGACGATGAGTGCGATGATCAGCGAGCGGCCCAAGCCGTGGACGGTCTGCGCAAAGAGATCGTTTCCAGAGTCCGTGGTTCCGAACCAGTGCTCCGGGGAAGGCCCGGTGGAGAGGTTGAAGAAGTCCGGCTCGTCGAAGGACCACGGGGTGAGGTAGCTGCCGAAGATGGAGAGCAACGCGAGTAGCACGAAGATGACGAGGCCGACGGCAGCTGCCTTGTTGCGGAAGAAGCGGCGAACGTACAGCTTGAGCTTGGAGGTGCCGCGGAAATCGCTGCTGGAGAATTGCTTGCGCTGTGCGTCATCGACGTCGACGCCGGAGCCGAGAGCGGACTGGGCGCTGGGTTCGGTCTGCGGTGAAAAGTCCGCAGTGGCGGCATGCGGGCGCACGCCGAGGTTATCAGCTGCCGTATCGATAGCGAGGTCGTTGCGGCGGTGGCGCTCGGTGTGGCGCGCTTCGGAGCGTGGCGACGTGGATTTCTTTTCTGGAGACATTTAGCTCACCCTTACTCGCGGATCGAGGGCGACGACGACGAGGTCAGCCAGGATTGCAGAGAAAGCAATCATGACGGCACCGAAGGCGGCGACGGCGGTGGTGCCGTTGACGTCGTTGCGGCTGATGGTTTCGATGAAGTACTGGCCCATTCCCTTCCACGCGAAGATGGTTTCCGTCATGATGGCGCCGGTAAAGATTCCGGGAACGGAGAAGGCCACGGAGGTTGCGACCGGAATGATGGAGGTGCGCAGGGCGTGCTTGCGGATGGCCTGGGAGCGCGTCAGGCCCTTAGCTCGGGCGGTGCGCACGTAGTCGGCGTTCAAGTTATCCAGCAGCAAGGTGCGCTGCATCATGTGGTAGCCGGCGTAGCTGATGATGATGAGCGAGATGGACGGCAAGATGAGGTGTTGCGCCATATCCAGCAGCTTGGGGAAGAAGCCTTCGACGCCGAGGCTGGAAGCGCCCGTCACGTAGACCACGCGGTGGCCGGTCACGCGGTTGATCCACAGACCACCGGCGACGACCAAGATGGAGGCCACGACGACGTGCGTGTTCATCGTGATGATGGAGACGCCCTGCCAAAAGCGGTCGGCCGCCTTGTACTGGCGGGAGGCGGTGTAGACGCCGAGGGCGACGCCGATGACGACGGAGAGAATCGTGGCCACGAGCAGCAGCTGTGCCGAGACGAGCGCGCGGTGCCCGATTTGTGCGCTGACCGGGTCACCGAGAGGGGAGGTACCCCAGTCCCAGTGGAAGATGATGTTGGACAGCCATCCCCACCAACGCTCAAGGAGCGGGGTCTCCGGGTTGAGGCCGAGTGGCGTGAGAATTCGGCCGATTTCTTCCGGCCCGAGTGGTGGGTTGCGGCCGACATAATTTGATCGGGGATCAAGGAAGGTTGCGGCCAGGAGGTACGCGATATTAGTCGCGAGGAAGATGACTACCAGCCAGCTGGCGGTCTTCTTGATGATGTACTTGAACATCACTATTCCTTCGCAGGGTGTGGTCTCAACGGGTTTGGGAAGTATGGAGCCGTGAAAACTCACGGCATCCATGTGACCTAGACCTCAGGCTAGGTGCTGTGTCACATATTAAAAGAAATGTGAGACAGGAGGGAAAGATTTATTGTTTTTGTTTCATGGGGGTATCACCTGCACGTCCGTAGGTTGCATTTATTACATATTAATAGGCCTATAGAAATTATCGGGCGTGAGGAATGTAGGTGCAGTGCGCACCAAGGTTCCCGCCGCCGAAAACCCTGCATAACCGTTTAGGGGTGAGTGAATATTATGCGCATAATTTCGGGGGTAGTGGGAGGGGTATCAGGGCATCTAAAAGGGGTAAAAATACTCAGCAAGCATTCAGTAGCCGACGGAGCGCATCCTTCTCCGCCGCCGTGACCCAGATTTCATAGGCCGCCTTCACCTCTACGATGCGGCGCGCATATTCGCAGCGAAATCCTTTGTTAGGTGGCAGCCACGTGGCGGCATCGCCAGCGCCTTTTTGCTGGTTGAGGGGGCCATCGACGGCAAGGAGGTTGCGGGGATCATTAGCAAAGTCGCGGCGCTTTTCTGGTGACCATTGCTGGGCGCCTTTCTGCCAGGCGTCGGCAAGCGGCACAACGTGATCAATCTGTACCGCGCGTGATGTCTGCGCCCCGCGCTGGAACTCAATGTCCTGGCCCGAATAAGGATCGTGCAAGGTGCCGGAAAGTGCCACGCAGTCGTGGGTGCCTTCCTTGAGAACGAGGCTCTCCGGATCCAAGTCCCTGCGAAGGATGTCATTGCGGGTATCGCAGCCGTTGTGGCCGAACTCCACGGTGACGTCATCGGACCACGCCTGGCCAAACTCTTCGCGCTCATAGCCGGTTTTGGGCGCACGTCCCTTGACCTCCAAGGAATCTAAGGCGGCGAGTACTTCGGCGATGTCCGGCGCAATGCTTGGCGCGGGTGTGGCCTCTTCGGCTTGTTCTTCTGCTGGGCCTTCCTGCGTGGGTGCCGCTGTCTCAGTGGCCTTGGGCCGCTCGGGCGTAGGTTCGGTTGGGGCGGGGAGGATAAGGCCGATGGCCACTAGTACTGCTACCGCGGCGTTGAACAGCGCGGCGATGAAGAACGGGGTACGAGTGGCCATGACGTATTGATCCTAGTGGGTAGAATCGGCACACGGTATGAGTATCGATATGTTCTTTGACGAGTACCTCGCTGAACGCGGTCTGACGCGCTCGGCCGAGGTTGTCCCGGACCACGCCTGCCAGGTCTTTTGCGATGCGCCTGAGCCGAAGACCCAGTCTTCCCTCGAAGAGGCGGTTCAACTCGTCGCCCACACCTTGGGGGAGTAGTGCAGGTGTCTGTTTTTCACGTCTCTGCGCCTTTGTCGCCTTTGTCCGCGCGCTTGGGCTCCGAGCCCTTTGCGCTGTCTTTCTCCGGTCAGGGCTATGCCTGGCTGCCGACGTTGCGCGATGCCCTTGCTACCGGTGCGCGGCCACACATAGCGGAGTTCCTCGGCGCGGCCGAGGAACTCCTTGCCCCGCTGGAGGAGGAACTTCTGCCTTCCACACCGCACGGGTTTGCGCCTCTGGCCTGGGCAGACGAGGAACCGGCGTGGGCGCACGCGCTTGCCGACGCCTCGCTTTCCACCCCCGGCATCCTCACCGCGCAGTTGGCTGTCCTCGAATCGCTGCGTGCACACGGAATTGAACTCGAGGATGCCGTCACCAACATTGGCCACTCCCAGGGCGTGCTTGCTGCGGCGGTCGTTGAGGGACGCATGAGCCCAGCCGAGGCTCTGGCGCTGGCACGCCTCATCGGCGCGGCTCTGGAGACAACCGCACGCAGTGCTGGGCTGGTCCGCACCCCGCAGGGCGCGCCCATGGCGGCGGTGACCGGCGCGACGAAGCAGCAACTACTCGACGCCGGCGCCCACATCGGACTCGATAACGGGCGGGGGCGCTTCGTCATCGTCGGAACACCGGCTGAGCTTTCCCGGGTGAAGACCGCGCTCCAGGAGAGCTCGGCCCTTAAAGAAGGGCGGGAAGGGAAGTCCGCCGCAGTTACCGTTTCCGACCTTGACGTGTCAGCTGCTTTCCATCATCCCACCATGCAGTGTGCGGTGGACCAGGTGGAAAGCTGGGCAGCTCGGATCGGACTGGAACCCGAATCCGCCGCGCAGCTCGCGCGGGCAGTATTGACCGATTACGTGGATTGGCCCGAGCGCGTTGACACAGCGCTTCAGGCCGGGGCGCGTTGGATTCTGGAAATCGGGCCCACCCGTGGGGTGGAGCCGCTGACTCGGGATATCGTCGCCGGGCGCGGTGTGGGCACGCTGGCCGTCGCTGCACCGGAAGGGTTGGCCCAGCTCGTGGAGCCGGGCCGCGCGCCCGCCCTGCCCTGCGCGTGGTCCGAGTGGGCACCGCGCGTGGCGGACGGGCGTCTGGTGACTGCCTTTACGCAGACCACCGGATACTCACCGGTCATGCTCCCCGGGATGACCCCCACCACGGTGGACCCGGGCATTGTTGCCGCAGCGGCCAACGCCGGGCACTGGGCGGAGCTGGCCGGCGGGGGTCAGCACACCGATGACATCCTGCAGGAGAACCTGCATACCCTGCGCCGGCTGCTAAAGCCAGGGGTGAACGCCCAGTTCAATGCGCTGTACCTTGCGGCTTCCCAGTGGCGCCGCCAGATTGAGGGGCCAAACTCGATTCTGCGAGCGCGTGCCGCAGGAATGCCCATCAATGGCGTGGTGACTTCCGCCGGCATTCCTCCTGTGGAGGAGGCGGTAGAGCTGGTGGAGAAGCTCCACGCCGCGAACATCCCTTGGGTCGCCTTCAAGCCGGGAACTTCGGCGCAGGTGGAGGAGGTGCTCCGCATCGCCGATGCTCTCCCTGATACCACCATCATCATGCAGCTGGAAGGAAGCGCGGCCGGTGGCCACCATTCCCTAGAGGGCCTTGATGAGGTCCTTGTTGCCACCTACGCGCGGATTCGTGAGCGCGACAATGTCCTCCTCGCCGTTGGCGGGGGAATCGGCACCCCGGCGCGTGGCGCGGAGTACCTCCTGGGCACGTGGGCGCAACGCTTCGGCCTGCCCGCAGCGCCAGTCGACGCCATCATGGTGGGCACCGCTGTCATAGCAGCGAAGGAATCCACCGCATCCGAGGCGGTGAAGCAGGCTCTTGTCGCCGCGCGCAGCAGTGACGTTGTGTCGGGCCGCTCGGACCTGGGCGCGGACATCCATGAGCTGGACAATTCCTTCGCTCGCGCCGGGCGCCTGCTGGATGAGGTGGCCGGTGATGTTGCGGCCGTGGAGGCGCGCCGCGCGGAGATCATTGAGGCCATCGGGCGCACGTGCAAGCCCTACTTCGGGGACCTCGATGAGATGACCTATGCCGAGTGGCTGCAGCGCTACCTTGAGCTGTCCTACCTGGACGGCTGGGTCGATGAATCCTGGTTGAGTCGGTTTACCCGCATGGTGGCTCGCGCCGAAGCCCGCCTCCACCCGGCCGATCACGGCGAGATCGAGCTGCGCGTTGAGGTTGACCGCGAGAACCCGGCTGAGGCAGTTGCCCAGCTAACCGAACTCTACGGTGACGCGGCGCTGCACCCGACCGACGCCGCGTGGTTCATTCAGCTCGTGGATGGTCCCGGCAAACCCGCAAACTTTGTGCCGGTCATCGATGCTGACGTACGCCGCCGCTGGCGCCGCGACACCCTGTGGCAGGCACACGATGAGCATTACGAGGCCGATGAGGTCTGCATCATCCCTGGCACGTCAGCCGTTGAGGGAATCGCGCAGGCCAACGAGCTGGTGGCACAGATACTCGGCCGCTTCGAGCAGGCGGTGCTCGGGCTTCTCGACGCCTCCGACGCAGAGTTCGACAAGGGGCTTGCAGGCGAGCTCAACATGAGCGACGAAGAGCTCATCCGCCGCGCCCCGAGCCTGAATTGGGCCGGGCGCGAGCAGCCCAACCCCCTGCGCCTTGGGCTTGATGGCACCGAGCTGGAACCTGCCGGTGACGGCGCCATGTGGTTGACGGTTCCGTTCCACTCTGGAGCTGAGCTGCGCATTCGTATCACTCCGCCGAGCATTCCGGGTGCCTCACCACTCGTTAGGGTCGAGGATGCCGAGACCGCCATGCGGGAGCTGCTGCGCCAGGCCGTCGGCGGTGACCTTCCGGACGTTAGCTCCGGGACCGCGACGGTCAGCGCTCACCTCAGCACCACCGACATCGCCCACTACAGCGCGGTGACGAGCGGGGAGATAAGCGCTACTGTCTCGCCCGATGTCCTCGTCGGCCCCGCCTGGCCGGCCACCTTCGCCGTGCTGGCCAGCGCCCATGCGGCGTCCGGGGAGCCGGTAGTGGAGGGCTTTCTCGACCTGGTCCACCTCGAGCACGCGCTGAGCCTCAGGTCAGACACCTGGGAGCTGCTTCGCGCCAGCGCCGCGCCGGGCTCCGAGCCTTTGGACCTGCGCTACACCGCTGAGTTGGAGGAGGTACGCGATACACCGTCGGGGCGCGTTGTCGACGTTTCTGTCGGCGTGACTGCAGCCGCGCGTGGAGAAGAACATGAATTCGCGCAGATGCACGAGCGCTTCCTCATCACTGGGCGCCGCGGTGACGCCGCGCTCGAGACCGTGGGCGCCGCAACTTATGGTGCACAAGAAAGCGGGGCGGAGACAGTAGAGTCATCGGTCCGTGAGACACCGCGCTCCTTCCGCCACCGCACCAGCGTGGTGGCACCGGAGTCCTTGCTGCCTTTCGCCGTGGTTACGGGGGATAGGAACCCCATCCACCTGTCATCGAACGCGGCGGCGCTGGCGGGACATCGTGAAGGCCCCATCGTCCACGGCATGTGGACCTCGGCGCTCGCGCAGGCGGCCGCGGCTTTTGACGGCGCCCGCGTCCTCGACTGGTCCGCTACCTGGCTTGCACCAGTGCTGCCGGGGAGTGAGGTGGAGTTTGTGGTGGAACGGGTGGGCGTCGACAAGTGGCGCGGCTACGGTGAGGTCCGCAGCGTGACCGCCACCAGCCAGGGCGTGCCGGTGCTGCAGGCGCGAGCGACGATGAACAGCCCGATTACCTTCTATGCCTTCCCCGGCCAAGGCATTCAATCCCCGGGGATGGGGATGAAGGACTATGCGGAATCCGCAGCGGCGCGCGCCGTGTGGGAGCGCGCGGACAAGCACACGCGGCAGAGCTTGAGCTTCTCCATCCTGGAGATTGTCCGCCACAACCCCGACACCGTGGTGGTGGGTGGTGAGACCTTCACGCACCCGGACGGCGTGCTGTATCTGACGCAGTTCACGCAGGTGGCCATGGCGACGCTCGGATGCGCACAGATTGCAGCGCTCCGGGAAGCCGGGGTGCTCGATTCCGGTGCCTTCTTCGCTGGCCACTCGGTGGGCGAGTACAACGCCCTGGCCGCCTATGCTGGGGTCCTGTCCTTGGAGGCGGTCCTGGATATTGTTTATGTCCGCGGGCTGACCATGCACCGTCTGGTCGAGCGCGATTCCGCTGGCCAGTCCCTCTATGGTTTGGCGGCGCTGCGCCCGCACAAGATGGGGATGAGCGCGAGCGAGGCCTTCGCCCATGTCGTCCGTGTGGCCGCGGAGACGGGTGAGTTCCTCGAAGTGGTCAACCACAATATCGCCGGGCGCCAATACGCGGTCGCCGGAACGAAGGCGGGCCTGGATGCGCTGGCGAACGACGCCGAGCGCCGCGCCCCCGGGCAACGTGCCGTCATCCCCATCCCGGGGATTGACGTGCCCTTCCACTCCTCCCGCTTAGTGGGCGGTGTGGTTGATTTCCGCGCGCACCTCGACGCACTCATCCCTGAAGAAATCAACCTCGACGCGCTGGTGGGGCGCTATATCCCTAACCTCGTGGCGCGGCCCTTTGCGCTGAGCCGCGAGTTCGTGGAGTCCATCGCCGCGGTGGTGGATTCGCAGCCCATCGAGGAGATCCTCGCGGATTTCGATGGCGCTATGGCATGCCCGGCGCGCCTGGGCCGCACCCTGCTCATCGAGCTATTGGCCTGGCAGTTTGCTTCCCCGGTGCGCTGGATTGAGACCCAGGACCTGCTCCTTGGTCAGCTCGGCGTGGAGCGTTTCATCGAGGTTGGCGTTGGCACCGCGCCCACGCTGACCAACATGCTGGGCCAAACCCTGCGGCTGCCCCAGTACGCGGGCAGCGCAGGCATCGAGGTGCTCAACTACGAGCGCGACCGTGAGCGGGTCTTTGCCGAAGACGCCGAGACGGCACCCGAGTCAGCAGCGAAGGATTCTGCGGACGCCGTCGAAGCACAGGCAGATGAGCCTGAGTCGAGGCAGCCAATTGAGAGCGCACACCGGGAAGACTCCGTGCACGCCCCGCGCGAGGAGGCCCCAGCCGCCGTCGAGGATCGCCCGCTCAGCGTGCACCAGGCTCTTGAGATGCTCATCGCGCTGTGGACCAAGGTCCGGCCTGATCAGATGGCCGCGACCGATTCCATAGAAACCCTCGTGGAAGGCGTGTCCTCCCGCCGCAACCAGTTGCTCGTTGACCTCGGCGTGGAGTTCGGTATCAGCGCCATCGAGAATGCCGCGGACGCACCCATCCCGCAGCTGGCGGAGAGCGTGGCGCAGCGCGCGCCGGGCTATGCAACGTTTGGGGAGGTCCTCGCGGAGCACGTCGCGCAGGCGCTCACCCGGCTGACCGGGCCCGCGGGCAAGAAGCCGAGCTACGTGGCCGAGCGCGTGAGCACTACCTGGGGATTGGGCCCGGGCTGGGCCGATCGCGCTATTGCACAGCTGGTCCTGGGCACGCGCGAGGGCTCGTCACTGCGCGGCGGGGAGCTGGCCAGCTTGCCCATGACCGGTGCGGCATCGGTTGCTGAGCTCGATGCGCTGATCGACGCCTCCGTGCGCGCCGCCGGCGAGCGCGAAGGAGTCTCGCTGCAGAAGGCCGTTGCTCTAACGCCACACGAGACCGTGGACCCGGAGGCGGTGCGCACTTATACCGAGCGCCTTGAAGCGGCGCTGGAGGACTCCGCCCGCGCCGCACTCGCCGCCTTGGGGCGCGAGGAGACCGCGACTGAGCAGGGGGACAGCGCTTCGCACACGGAGCTGGAGCAGCTCGTTGCAGCGGAGCTCGGCCCGGACTGGCAGCGCCAGGTCGCCCCCGCTTTCGATGCGCGCAAGGCAGTGCTTCTCGACGACCTCTGGGCCACCGCCCGCGAGGACATCGCCCGCGCGGCCGCCGCCGGGGAAGCAGAGCCCGAGCTGGACGTGCTGGGCGCCGGCGAGGAGGTGGCGCTCCTGGCTGAGCACTTCGGCTATGAGGACCTAGCCCGCGATGCCCGCACCCCGGCGAATGGATTGCTCTTCACCGGGCAGGTGGCCGTGGTGACGGGTGGCTCGCCGGGTTCGATTGCCGCAGAGCTCATCGGTGAGCTGCTCGCGGAAGGCGCGACCGTGATTGCGACGACTTCCCAACTAAGCCACGAGCGCCTCGAGTTCTATAAGGAGCTCTATCGCAGCCGTGCCGTCGGCGCGGCAGCACTATGGGTTGTTCCGGCGAACCTTAATTCCTTCGCGGACGTGGACGCGCTTGCGGAATGGATTGCGGCGGAGCGCACCGCCACCGTCGGTGGAAAGTCTGTGCAGCTCAAGCCTGCTTACGTGCCGGATCTGCTCTTCCCCTTCGCCGCGCCGCGTGTCGCCGGCACTCTTGCGGATGCCGGGGCAGGGGCGGAGTCCCAGATGCGTCTGCTGCTGTGGTCGGTGGAGAAGCTCATCGCGTCGCTGTCCGCCGTGGGTGCGGATACACATGTTGGCCACCGGCTACACGTGGTGCTTCCGGGCTCACCCAACCGCGGGCGCTTTGGCGGCGATGGCGCCTACGGCGAGGCCAAGGCGGCCCTCGACGCCCTGGTTAACCGCTGGTCTTCCGAGCAATCCAGTTGGGGTGCGCGCACCTCGTTGGTGCACGCCCAGATCGGGTGGGTGCGCGGCACCGGCCTGATGGGCGGCAACGATCCGCTGGTTACACAGGTGGAGGCCCGCGGCGTGCGAACCTTCTCGGCGAAGGAAATGGCGGTGCAGCTTATCGACGCCACCGCCTCCCCTCGCATCCGCGCCGAAGCAGCACAGGCGCCGCTGAGCGTGGACCTCACCGGCGGGCTGGCCGAGGCTGAGCTGGACCTTGCTGCACTTGCCAGCGCGGCGCAGTCCGAGAACAGCGACGCATCGCGCGTAGCCGGTAGTTTGTGCGAAGGGAAGGCGCCGCGAACGGTAAAAGCCCTGCCGAACGTGCTCAGGCCTGCCGAGTGCACCAGCCCAGACTTCAATGGCGTGACGCAGTCCCTCGAGGACATGGTGGTCATCGTCGGGGCCGGCGAGCTCGGCCCGCTGGGTTCATCGCGTACTCGCTTTGAGGCGGAGGTCGGCGGGGACCTGTCTGCTGCTGGAGTGCTGGAGCTGGCGTGGAGCCGCGGGCTCATCAGCTGGGATGAGCGCACAGCCGGATGGCTGACGGCCGAAGGAGAGGAGGTAGCCGAGGAAGACGTCTACGCGCGCTTCCACGACGAGGTTCTCGCCGGGATTGGTGTGCGCCGCTTCCACGATGACTTCGGCCCGCACCTGCCCATGGTGGATAACCTCGCGCCCGAGCTGACCACCATCTACTTGGAGAAGCCGCTGAGCTTCACCGTGCAGGACGAAGAGACAGCACGCAGCTTCGTCGACAGCTGCGAAGGCGCTACGCTGCGCCGCGTCACTGATGCGACCGGTGAGGATGAATGGCAGGTCGCCCGACCCGCGGGCTCCGCGGTGCGGGTTCCGCGGCGCGTGGCCATGACCCGCTTTGTGGGTGGCCAGATTCCGGAGGGCTTCGACCCGCAGGTCTACGGCATCCCCGCGGACATGGTGGATAACCTCGACCGCCTCGCCCTGTGGAACCTGGTGTGCACCGTGGATGCCTTCCTCTCCGCAGGCTTTAGCCCAGCCGAGCTCTTGGCCCACGTCCACCCGGCGCGCGTGAGCTCCACCCAGGGAACCGGCATGGCAGGCCAGGAGGCGCTGCGCTCGCTGTACGTCGATAAGCTCTTGGCCCAGCCGCGGCCCAATGACGTCCTCCAGGAAGCGCTGCCCAACGTCATTGCTGCGCACGTGATGCAGTCCTATGTCGGCGGCTATGGCCAGATGGTGCACCCCGTGGCCGCCTGTGCCACGGCGGCGGTGTCGGTGGAGGAGGGCGTCGACAAGCTGCGCCTGCACAAAGCCGACTTCGTCGTGGCCGGCGGCATCGACGCCCTGTCGATTGAGGGAATCACCGGGTTCGGGGACATGGCGGCCACGGCCGATAGCGCGGAGATGGCGGCGAAGGGGATTGAGCATCGCTTTTTCTCCCGCGCTAACGACCGCCGCCGCGGCGGCTTCGTGGAATCCGAAGGCGGCGGGACCATCCTGCTAGCGCGGGGAACCTTTGCAGCGGAGATGGGGTTGCCGGTGCTTGGCGTGGTGGGCTTTGCCGAGTCCTTCGCCGACGGCGCGCACACCTCCATCCCCGCGCCGGGCATGGGCGCGCTCTCGGCGGCGCGGGGTGGGCAGGACTCCCGCCTGGCCCGCTCGCTGAAGTCCCTCGGCGTGGGCGCGGACGATATTGCGGTGGTGTCGAAGCACGATACGTCCACCAACGCCAACGACCCCAACGAATCGGATCTGCACGAGCGCATCGCCGCCGCACTCGGCCGCAGCCCCGGCAACCCGCTGTATGTGGTTTCGCAGAAGAGCCTGACCGGGCACGCCAAGGGCGGTGCCGCCGCCTTCCAGCTCATCGGTCTGACTCAGGCGTTGCGTAGTGGAGTCCTCCCGCCGAACCGTTCGCTTGATTGCGTTGACCCCGTGCTGCGCCGCCACCCGCACCTGGTGTGGCTGCGCCAACCGTTGGACCTGCGCCGCACCCCGCCGAAAGCCGGCTTGGTGACCTCCCTGGGATTCGGGCATGTCTCCGCCCTCATCGCGCTCGTGCACCCGGGTGCGTTTTATGCCGCGCTGGTTCGTGAGTGGGGTGAGGCCGAGGCCGAAGCATGGCGCTCAGCCGCCGCCGAGCGCGAGTGGTGTGGCTTGCGGCGCCTGGAAAAAGCCATGCGCGGCGGGCCCGCCCTGTACGAGCGGCCGGTGAACCGCAACCTGGGGACGGGCACAGCCGCCGAGGTAGCTGAACGCGAGGCCGCAGTGCTGCTGAGCGAGTCCGCGCGCTTGCGCGGAGGCACCCTGGATCCGGAGGGAGGAAGCACGGCTCAACGGGGGTAGCAAACCGTGGAGTATCCCCAGCTTGTACCCTCTGGAACGATAAAGAAGCAGGTCAGACGTGTTGGAGAAGTCCCCCAATCTGGGGCACCATGCAAGGGTGAAAAATGCTAAGAAACCACTGCTAGGTCTCATCTCGGTCGCTGCCGCCGCCGTGCTTACAGCATGTTCGGCCACCGGTGGCGCGCCCCGCCCCGACGCTGACGGCGAGCTAGCCGGTGGCGTCGACACCGAGCGCCTTGTCGTCGCCATGATCTCCCACGGCGCGCCGGGGGATACCTACTGGGACCTCGTGCGCAAGGGCGCGGAGGATGCCGCCCGCAAGGACAATATCGAGCTGCGCTATTCCTCCGATCCGGAAGCGCCCAACCAGGCAAACCTGGTGCAGTCCGCCATCGACTCCGGCGTGGATGGCATCGCCGTGACCATGCCCAACTCTGGTGCGATCGGGCCTGTGGCCAAGAAGGCTTCCGATGCCGGCATCCCGACCGTGGGGCTTAACGCCGGCATGGATGATTACCAGAAGTACGGCATGAGCGCCTTCTTCGGCCAAGAGGAAAAAGTCGCCGGCACCAAGGCCGGCGAGCGCCTCAAGGATGAGGGCGCCAAGCACGTCTTGTGCGTTATCCACGAGCAAGGCAACTCCTCGCAGGAGTCGCGCTGCGCCGGCGTGAAGAAGGGGCTGGACAACGGCAAGGTTGAGCTCCTGTACGTCAACGGAAAGGATCTGACCGCCGCGCAGTCCACCATTAACGCGAAGCTGAGCCAGGATCCCTCCATCGACTGGGTCATGGCGCTGCAGGCCTCCGTGGCTATGCGCTCCGCCGACGCGGTTGCCGACGCCTCCTCCAAGGCCAAGGTCTCCACCTTCGACACCAACGCCGAGCTTGTCGGAGCCATCGCGGATAAGCGGATCCAGTGGGCCGTCGACCAGCAGCCCTATATGCAGGGCTACCTCGCCGTCGATTCGCTGTGGTTGGCGCACCGCAACGGATCCACCATGGGCGGCGGCCGCCCGGTTTATACCGGCCCCTCCTTCGTGGATTCCACCAACGTGGACATCATCTCCGAATCCGCTAAGGAAGGTCTGCGATGAGCGAAACCACGACTGCATCCGACGAGGCGCTATCCAGCCCTTCCGATACCCGTCTGACCCGCCGCAGCGGCTTCGCGCGCCTCATCCGCCGCCCGGAGCTGGCCAGCCTGCTCGGCGCGGTGGTCATCTTCGTCCTCTTCACGATCGTGGCGCCCGCCTTCCGCTCGGTTGAGGCTTTCTCCACGGTGCTCTACGCCAGCTCCACGCTGGGCATCGTGGCGTTGGCGGTGGGCCTGCTCATGATTGGTAATGAGTTTGATCTGTCCTCCGGTGTGGCGGTGACGTCCGCGGCGCTCGTGGCCACCATGCTCAACTACAACTTCCACCTCAACTCGTGGGTGGGCGTGGGCCTATCCCTGCTGACCGCGCTGGCCATCGGTGCGCTCAACGGCTTCCTCGTGGTGCGCACCAAGATCGATTCCTTCCTTATTACGCTGGCGGCTTTCCTCATGCTGCAGGGCCTCAACCTGGCGATTACCAAGCTGGTGACCGGTCAGGTGGCCACCCCGACCATCGCTGATATGGAAGGATTCGGCTCCGCCCGCGTCATTTTTGCCGGCACCATCCACATCGGTGGCTTGAGCATCCGCGCTACCGTCATCTGGTGGATCCTCTTCGTCGCCATTGCGTCGTGGGTGCTGTACAAGACGCGCTGGGGAAACTGGATCTTCGCCGTGGGTGGTGATGATGAAGCCGCCCGCGCCGTCGGCGTTCCCGTGCGCCGCGTCAAGGTGGCGCTGTTCATGCTCGTCGGCTTCGCGGCGTGGTTCGTGGGCATGCACACCCTCTTTGCCTTCGACTCCATCCAGGCCGGCCAGGGCATCGGTAACGAGTTCCTCTACATCATCGCCGCGGTCATTGGCGGCTGCTCCATGACCGGCGGGCGCGGCACCGCGGTGGGCACAGCCATCGGCGCGCTCATCTTCGGCATGACCAACCAGGGCATCGTGTACGCCGGCTGGAACCCCGACTGGTTCAAGTTCTTCCTCGGCGCCATGCTGCTCTTCGCCGTGCTCACGAACACCTCGGTGGCCAACTTTACGAGGAAGCGATAACCATGATTGAGCTGCACGATATTTCCCAAACCTTCGGCAACTTCCACGCCCTGCGCGGCATCAACCTTTCTGTGAAAGAGGGCGCGGTGACCTGCGTGCTGGGTGATAACGGCGCGGGCAAGTCCACGCTGATCAAGATTCTGGCCGGCCTCAACCAGCCCACCGGCGGCACCATCACCGTCGATGGGGAAGAGGTGAACTTCACCAGCCCTCGCGATTCCCTCGACGCCGGTATCGCCACCGTGTACCAGGACTTGGCGCTGGTTCCCTCGCTGTCGGTGTGGCGCAACTTTTTCTTGGGACAGGAGCTCACCGGGGCGTTGGGGAGCTTGCGCGAGGAAGAGATGAAGCGCATTACGCACGAGCAGCTGTCCGAAATGGGCATTGAGCTTGGCGACGTCTCCGTGGAACTCTCCGCGCTCTCCGGCGGCCAGCGCCAGGTGGTGGCGATTGCCCGCGCCATCTACTTCGGCGCGCGCTACATCATCCTGGACGAGCCCACCGCAGCACTCGGCGTGAAGCAGTCGGGCATGGTGCTGCGCTTTATCGACGCCGCCCGCGAACGCGGCATGGGCGTGGTCTTCATTACGCACAACCCGCAGCACGCCTACCTCGTGGGCGATCACTTCATCGTGCTCACGGTGGGGCAGATGTCGCTGGACGCTTCTAAGAAGGAGGTCACGTTGCCGGAGCTGACCCAGTGGATGGCGGGCGGCGACGAGCTGGAGGAGCTCAAACAGGAGCTGGCACGCTAAGCTTGCCCGCATGACAAAAAGTGGCGTGAGCGTGGGCACCGACCTAGTGCACATTCCGTCCTTTGCCCAGCAGCTGGAGCTTCCCGGAACGCGCTTCGCGCAGGTTTTCAGCGCCTCCGAATTGCGCGTGGCGCAGGCCCGGGGGCTGAGCGGTGCTGCCCGCGCGCAGCACCTGGCGGGGCGCTGGGCGGCGAAGGAGGCCTTCATCAAGGCGTGGTCGCAAGCGCTCTACGCGCACCCGCCGGTCATCGCAGAGGAAGCCGTGGACTGGGCGGAGATTGAGGTCCGCCCGGATGCGTGGGGGCGAGTAGCACTCGAGTTGCGTGGTGAGATTGCCCGCCTCGCGCGGGAGTCCTTGGGGGATTTTTCAACTGCGCTGTCCATCAGCCACGATGGCGATTACGCCACCGCCATTGTGTACCTTTCGCGCTAAACACGCCTGGGTGCACCTGGCTTCGCTGGGGGTGGCTAGGCGCTCGTGGCAATGGCGAAGAGGTAGGCGATGAGCATGCGCTTAATCTCTTCCACCACGCCATCAAAGCTTTCCTCGGAGCGCATGGTGCTGTAGTTGAGCAGGGAGACCACGGTGTGGACGAGGAAGGCGGCGATCTCCACGCGGGCATCGGCGTCCATGCCCTGGGCAAGAGGCTCGATGATTTCCGCGATGGGCTTGAGCAGGCTGAGCTCCGTGTCGGCGGCCGTGGCGCGGGTCGCGGGTGTGGACTGCACGGCATGCCACACCGCTCGGCGCGAGGGATCGTTGCGCCAAACACGAGCCATGCGGTCGATGAATTCTTCGAGGAAGTCCGGCCATTGCAGGGCAGGAACGCGCTGGGAAAAGCGCTCAACCTCAGCCAACATCTCCGCGGTGTCTTGGCGGTCGAGCTCGCAGATCAGCACGTACTTGTTGGCGAAGTACTGGTAGAGCGTGCCAATCGGCACTTCCGCGCGGCGCGAGACCTCGTCGAAAGTAAAGGACTCGAAGCCATAGTCCACGAGCGTCTCCCGCGCGCAGGACAAGATCCGGTCATACTTGGCCCGGCTGCGCGCCTGCGCTGGGCGACGCCTCGGGACCAGAATCTCCGGTGACTTCGAGCTGGATTCCACGGTTTAGTTGAGCCCCTTAAGCACGCGGGCGACGTGGCCGGTGGCCTTGACGTTGTACATGGCTTGGCCGATCGTGCCGTCCTCTTCTACAAGGAAGGTAGAGCGGATAACGCCTTGGACGATCTTGCCGTAGTTCTTCTTCTCGCCGAAAGCGGCATAAGCCGTCATGACTTCCTTGTCAGGGTCAGACAGCAACGGGAAGTTGAGCTCATGGTCCTCGCGGAACTTTGCCAGTGCCTCGGGCTTGTCAGGGGAGATTCCCACCACGGCGATGTTCATGTCATTGAGCTGCTCCAGGCTGTCGCGGAAGTCGCAGGCTTCCTTCGTGCAGCCAGGGGTGTTGGCGCGCGGGTAGAAGTAAACCACGACGCGCTGGCCAGCATAGTCACTCAGACTTACGGTGTTGCCGGCATCATCGCTCAAGGAAAAAGCGGGAGCCTTGTCTCCTACGGACAGTCGTTGTGCTTCAGTCATGCTGTCTACCTTACCGTGCCCTACGGGGAGGCTATCTGGCGTATCTACGCCACCGAGGGTGAAACAAACGTTGGCCAACTCTGCAGGGGAGCTGGCGGTCAATGTAGAATGTCGACGTTAGAACCACAACGGTTAGAAAGACACTAACCGCAGCAACACCGAACGAAGCCAAATTCAGGAGATTCACGTGGCACGCAACATTGATGATATCCAGCGCGACATCGAGCGCACCCGCCGTCAGCTGGCTAGCACCTTGGATGAGCTGGCTGATCGCAGCAAGCCGCAGAACTTCGTCGAGGACGCTAAGGGCGCGGCAACCCAGAAGCTGCAGGAGCGCAATGTGCAGATGGCGCTCGCCGGCGTTGGTGCAGCCGTCGTAGGCCTTATCGCTTTCTCCGTTTTCCGCTCCAAGCGCCGCAAGTCCGATATCAAGGAACTGCAGCGCCTGCTCGCTGAGCGTCGCTAGAGCCGGTTAGCGCCGTTGGGCGCGACTGCATACCTAGAGGCCCTGCCTTGGGAAATACCCCGGGGTGGGGCATTTTTGTGCTCCGTATGCGTTACTGGAAGCATTGCCTACTCTATGCAGGCTTTGGGTAGCCTTACCTGTCTGTGTAGTATGAACCTCCGAACAGACCATAAGACCAAAGTTTGAAGGAGAAATCGTGCTTCACGTATCGACGCCTGCAGGCCAGGCATCCCGTCCGCGCGCCGGGCGAGTAGTAGGGGCGTGCGCCATGGTGGCGGCGCTGGCCAGCGCGCTGGCGGGCTGTGCCTCCGACAATGCCGATGCCGGCAGCGAGCAGGCCACGGGAGCGCAGGGGACTGCCGCTGTGAGTTTCACAGACCTTGCCGGCCGCCAGGTGGAGCTGGACCACGCGCCGGAACGCGTCATCCTGGGAGAAGGCCGCAGCGTCTTTGCCACCGGCATCCTCAACAAGGAAGACCCGCTGGACAAGGTCGTGGCCATCGGATCGGACCTGAAGCAGAATGTGCCCGACTACTACCGCGAGTTGGAAAAGACCACGCCCAAAGTCAACGAGCTGCCGGAAATCGGCGGCTTCACCAAGGGCGATGTCACTGTGGAGGAGCTCATCAGCCTCGACCCGGACCTCATCGTGCTCTCCAAGGATCAGTACGAGGCCTCCCAGACCGCTGGGCTCACCGACAAGCTGGATCAGGCCGGCCTGACCTATGCCGTCACGGACTTCCGCGCCAAGCCCTTGGAGAACACCATTCCCACCATGGAAATCTTCGCCGATATCTTCGGCCACGAGGACCGCGCGGAGGAGTTCATCGCGGACTGGCAAAAGAACGTGGATTTGGTAACCGAGCGCGCCACGAAAGCGCAGGACAAGCCCTCCACCTTCGTGTGGCGCGCAGCGGGTGTCTCCGATTGCTGCGGCTCGTGGAATGACTCCAACATTTCTGAGCTGGTCAACGTCGCCGGTGGAAAGAACGTGGCAGACGGCATCATCGAGGGAGAGTCCGGCGCGCTGACCCCGGAGAAGGTCATCGACGCCAATCCCGACATGATCATCGCCACCGGCGGCGACTGGTCCGCCAAGGTCGATAGCGCAAAGGGCCACACCGGCTTCGCTGCCGCCGGCTATGGCATCAGCGAAAAGGACGCCCATGACAGCGCCGCTTCGCTGGCCGGCGTTCAACCTGGTTTTGAGGACCTCTCCGCCGTCAAGGAGCACAACCTCCACGGCCTGTGGCACCAGTTCTACAACTCGCCCTTCAACTACCTGGCGCTCCTCCAGATCGCCGCGTGGCTCCACCCAGAGGACTACGCAGACGTCAACGTCCAGCAAGAATGGGCCGAAGCCCAAGAGAAATACTCGCCCGTCCCCGGCGACGGAACCTTCTTCAGCACCAACTAGTCATGAGCATTCTCACATCAACCACGCGCACCGCAAGCCCTGAACAAACCACGCGCGCAGAAACTGCGGAACTTCCTGTGGAGGCCCTCGCACACGAACACTCCCGAGTGACCCGCCGCCGCATCGCCATCGTCGCCGGGCTTATCGTCGTAGCACTCGCCGCATTCGTTCTTAGCGTGATCGTTGGCGCCATCGACCTCACCCCGGGGCAGGTGCTGCGGGGGATGGTGGATCCGGGAGGCGTCGACAAGCAAACGCGTACAGTCCTGTGGAGCCTGCGCCTGCCTATGGCCGTCATGGCGCTGCTTATCGGGGCCAGCCTGTCACTGGCCGGCGCGCAGATGCAGACCATCCTGGATAATCCGCTGGCGGAGCCCTTTACCCTCGGCATCTCCGCGGCGGCTGCCTTCGGCGGGGCCAGCGCCATCGTGTTGCGTTGGCAGCTTCTGGCCCAGCCGCAGTTCAACCTCGCGCTCATCGCGTGGCTGTCGGCGGCGCTGGCCACGGCCATCATCGTCGTCGCCGCCGTTATTCGCGGTGCGAAGTCCGAGACGATGGTGCTGCTCGGCATCGGCCTCGTCTTCTTCTTCCAGGCCATGCTGGCGCTCATTCAATACCGCTCTTCCAGCGAGGCTCTCCAGCAGATCGTCTTTTGGTCCATGGGTTCGCTCACCCGCGCTAGCTGGCAGGCCAACGCCGTGCTGGCCGGCGTGCTTGCGGTGGCGTTGCCCATCCTGGGAGCGCTGTCGTGGCGGCTGACGGCGCTGCGGCTTGGTGACGCCCGCGCCACCGCCCTCGGTATCAACACCTCCCGCCTACGCGTGATTGTTCTCGTCGTGGTCTCGCTCGTCGCGGCCACCACCGTGGCTTTCGCCGGCATCATCGGATTTATCGGCCTGGTGGGCCCGCACATTGCGCGCATGTTGGTGGGTGAGGACCAGCGCTATTTCGTGCCGGCCTCCATGGCCGCGGGTGCGGCGGTGATGTGCGCCGCGCACGCGCTAAGCCTCCTGATTAAGCCCGGGCTGGCCATCCCCATCGGCATCGTCACCTCGCTTCTGGGCGTGCCATTCTTCATCGCCATCGTCATGACCCGGAGGAGGGCATTGTGGACGTAGAACTCACCATCACCGATCTATCTGCCGGCTATGGCTCGCGCACGGTGGTGGACGGGCTGAGCCTTCCCACCCTGCGCGGCGGGCAGGTCGTGGGGCTGCTGGGGCCGAACGCGTCCGGCAAGACCACCACCATCAAGACGCTCGCCGGCGTGCACCGTGCGCGGGGCGGCACGGTGGACTTTCGCGTCGACGGCCAGAGCCCGCGCGGACAGCGGCGCCGCCAGCTTATCGGCTATGTGCCGCAGGGCCTGCCGCACACCGCGGCGCTGCGCGCGTTTGAAGCGGTGCTGATTGCAGCGCGGCGCGAAGCGTGCGAGGACCCAATCACCCGCACCGCCGAGGTCCTGCACTCCATGGGGCTCGACGACATTGCGCAGCGCTACCTCAACGAGCTCTCCGGCGGCCAACGCCAGCTCGTCGCCGTGGCGCAGATGTTGGTGGGGACCCCTGGGCTCATGCTTCTCGACGAACCCACCTCCGCCCTCGATCTCAACCGGCAGCTCTTCGTCTTGGGCCGCGTGCGGGCAAAAGCTCGGGAGGAAGGAAGCCTTGCGTTGGTGGCGATTCATGACATCAACCTGGCGGCCCGGATGTGCGACCAGCTCGTCGTGCTCCATGGCGGCAAGGCCCGCGCCCATGGCGCGCCGGGGGAGGTGCTCACGGAGGAGCTCTTGCGCGAGGTCTACGGCGTAGAGACGGATGTGCTGGACCACCGCGGGCAACCCGTCGTGGCGCTGCGGGAGGTTAGTTAGACTCGGGCTGTGTGAGCCGAAATTCGCCCGAAAACCTCCTGTTGTACCTCACCCCAGAGGATGAAAATACCCTCCGGGACGTTTATGCTGCCCTGGCTCAGCGTGGCTTTCCGGTGCAGCACCAGCGCCCGCACATTACGGTGACGTTCGCGCCGGCGCTCGAGACCGCAGTCGTCGACGAGGCCCGCAACCTGCTCCCGCCGCTTCTGCCCGCGGCCTTTCGCCGCGTGGGCACGGTGGTCTTTGGGACGAAGAGTAAACAGACCGTGGCGTGGCTTTTAGAAACCACGGATGAGCTGGAATTCGCCGCGCGCCGCCTCAGTGCTTTGAACCCGGAGGGGAGGGGCCCGCGGTGGACCCCGCACCTGACGATGGGTCTGCGGCTGCCGCGAGCGATGGTGCCTGAGTACATGCGGGCGCTCGATGAAATCTCGACCTTTGAGCACAAGGAATTCACGGCGGCGCAGGCCGCGTGGTGGCGCCCCAAAACGCAGCAGCTCGAGGTCTTGGGCTAGGATCGGAAAAGCCCCTCACCACGGGGGTGAGGGGCTTAAACTGTGCGCCATCAGGGACTTGAACCCCGAACCCACTGATTAAGAGTCAGTTGCTCTGCCAATTGAGCTAATGGCGCTTGTTGTTTCTGACCGGCTCTGATTTCCTCAGTGCCTGCCGTGCAACGAGATGTAACTTTAACACCCTCTTCGTAAAAAGGTAAAATCGCCAGGTAAATGGGTGTTTTCCGCGATTAATGCCATGGCTAAATGCTTCTCTCAAAGAGTTGCGAATGTGGAAGCCTGGCGGGTGGGTAACGAAACGGTTAAGAGCGGTGGCGCCAACTGGTTCGTAGGGTGCGTGGGCGGTTAGGCTATGTGCACTCTAATTATTGTCTGTGTCTTTCTATGAGCTAGGGGTTTGTGTGCATTCTCTATTCCCTTCCGCACGTCCCGCAATGCTTCTCTCGAGTATCGTTGCGACCGCTTCACTCTTAACCGCCTGCACTATTGGTGGTGCCGCGGATTCCGGTCCGGCCACTGGCCAATCGGAGGCTGACATCAAAGCGAGCGCTTCGGCGGAAGCATCGGCGTCGGCAGCCGCCAAGGCAAAGCAGCTGAAGTTTTCCGTCAAGGACGGTGCGAGCGACGTCGATCCCTCCAAGCCAGTTGAGGTGACGTCCCCGGCCGGGCTTAAGTCGGTGACAATGACCAACGAAGCCGGCATCGAAGTGGACGATGAGCTGTCGTCTGATTCGAAGATGTGGAAGAGCGCCGAAGTGCTGGGGTATAACCGCACCTACACCATTGACGCTACGGACAAGGACGGCACCCATAAAACCATCACCTTCACCACCCCGCAGGCAGCAGGTGTGTCCGAAGTGGCCTTGAGCCCGATACCGGATTCTGAGGTGGGGGTTGGTCAGGTCATCGGCGTGCGATTCGGAAACTACGTCACCGACCGCAAGGCGGCCGAAGAGGCAATCACAGTCAAGACCGAGCCTGCCGTTGAAGGTGCCTTCTACTGGGTCAACAACCAGGAAGTGCGGTGGCGCCCGGAAAACTACTGGGAACCCGGCACGAAAGTGACCGTCGATGTCGACCTGTACGGCCGCAACCTCGGCGGCGGCATCTACGGCGGCGAGGATGCTTCCACTAACTTCACCATTGGTGACCGCGTCATCGCGCTGGTCGACAACAACACGAAGATGATGTCGGTGTTCAAAAACGGTGAAGTGCTGCGCCGTTTGCCTGTTTCGATGGGCAGGGATGGCCAGTGGGATACCCCGAACGGCACCTACGTCATCGGTGACAAGTACCCGTCCCTCGTTATGGACTCCACTACCTTCGGCCTGGCTCTCGATGCCGGCGGCTACAGGACTGATGTTCAGTGGGCAACCCAGATGTCGTACTCGGGTATCTATGTCCACGCGGCGCCTTGGGCAGTTGGCGCGCTGGGCAGCTATAACCAGTCCCATGGCTGTATCAATGTAACCCCCGAGGCCGCTCAGTGGTTCCAGAATACGGTCAAGCGCGGCGATATTGTGAGGGTCTCCAACACCGGCGGCGGCGTGCTGAGCCCGCTCGATGGTCTGGGTGATTGGAACATGGACTGGGCCACCTGGTCTGCGGGCAACGCTACCGCTAATCAGTAGCTCTCCTGGGGCGGCGGCGCTTATCGACGTCGCCGACCAGGGTGCCCCCGAAAGCTAAATCAGCTAATTCTTTGCCGGTGGTTCAAATGGCTGTAACGGGCAGCGTTGTGGCGCATGCGCACGGAGTGCAAAGTGTGTGAAGTGTAACGCTTTAGCTTCTGTAAAGTGGTTTGCATCACGTCTTTGTTTTGGTGAATCTTGTGGAGAACTAGTTTTCACTGCAAAGATGGAGGCAGAAGTGGATCTCTACGAGTACCAAGCTCGAGACCTCTTTGAAGCTCATGGCGTTCCCACCCTCAAAGGCATCGTTGCGACCTCAGCTGTGCAGGCTGAAGAAGCAGCCGCGAAGTTGGGGACACCGGTGGTCGTGGTCAAAGCGCAAATTAAAACTGGCGGACGCGGCAAGGCCGGGGGAGTCAAGCTCGCGCATAGCCCCGCGGAAGCTGCGGAAAAGGCCAACGAGATTTTGGGTCTGAAGATCAAAGGCCACACCGTGCGCAAGGTCATGGTGGCCGAAGGCGCGGACATTGCGGCGGAGTATTACTTCTCGATCCTCCTCGACCGCACCAAGCGGCGCTACCTAGCCATGCTCTCCAAGGAGGGCGGCGTAGAGATTGAAAAGCTCGCCGAAGAGCGCCCGGATGCCTTGATTAAGCGCAGCTTCTCCCCACTCGACGGTATGACGGACACGCTGGCGCGGGACATGGCGTATGAGGCCGGGTTTGATGAGGGGGACGTCGCCAAGCTCGTGCCCGTGTTCAAGAAGCTCTACACGGTCTATACCGAGGAAGATGCCACGCTGGTGGAAGTTAATCCTCTGGTCAAGACATCGAGCGGTGAGATCATTGCGCTCGATGGGAAAATTACGCTGGATGATAACGCGCAGTTCCGCCACCCCGAGCACGCCGAGCTCCAAGACCACGGCGCGACCGACCCGCTGGAGCTCAAGGCACAGAAGATGGGGCTGAACTATGTGAAGCTCGACGGTTCCGTGGGGATTATCGGCAATGGTGCCGGCCTCGTGATGTCCACGCTCGACGTTGTGGCCTATGCCGGCGAGGATCTTCCTTCGCAGCCGAAGCCCGCGAACTTCCTAGACATCGGTGGTGGCGCTAACGCCGAAGTGATGGCCAACGGGCTGGAAGTGATTCTTAGTGATCTGCAGGTGAAATCGGTCTTTGTCAACGTCTTCGGTGGCATTACCGCCTGTGACGAAGTGGCTAAAGGCATCGTGCAGGCTTACAAGATTCTGGACTCGGAGGGGGTTGAACCCAAGCCGCTCGTGGTGCGCCTCGACGGCAACAACGCGGAGCTTGGACGCACGATTCTCAATGATGCACACCTGCCCAAACTGGAGCAGGTAGAAACCATGGATGCTGCCGCCCGCAGGGCTGCGGAGCTGGCGAACTAGGAGTAGCAATGTCGATTTTTCTCAACAAAGACTCGCGGATCATCGTGCAGGGCATGACGGGATCCGAAGGCATGAAGCACACACGCCGCATGCTGGAATCCGGCTCCAACATTGTGGGTGGGGTCAACCCGCGCAAGGCAGGTGAGCGCGTCGATATTAACGGGCGCGAGATTCCCGTCTTCGGCAGCGTGCGTGAGGCCATGCAGGCGACAGAGGCCAACGTCACCGTGATTTTTGTGCCGGCAAAATTCACTAAGGACGCCGCGGAAGAAGCCATCCGTGCCGGTATTGAACTCGTGGTCATCATCACGGAGGGAATTCCGGTGAAGGACACCGCTGAGCTCTATGCGCTGGGGCGAGAGTCCAAAACACGCATCATTGGGCCGAACTGTCCGGGGCTCTACACACCGGGTGAATCCAATGCGGGCATTATTCCGGCAGAGACTGCGCCGAACCCAGGAAAGATTGGTTTGGTGTCGAAGTCGGGCACCTTGACGTATCAGATGATGTACGAGCTATCCGATATTGGTTTTAGTACGTGCGTAGGAATTGGCGGTGATCCGATTATCGGGACCACGCACATTTCAGCGATTGAGGCCTTCCAGAATGATCCCGATACCGAGGCGATCATCATGATCGGTGAAATCGGCGGTGATGCAGAGGAGCATGCCGCTGCCTATATCAAGGACCACGTCACAAAGCCGGTCATTGCGTATATCGCAGGCTTTACCGCGCCGGAGGGCAAGACGATGGGGCATGCTGGCGCCATCGTGTCTGGTGGTTCTGGTACGGCAGAAGGCAAGAAGGCGGCGCTGGAAGCGGCCGGTGTGAAGGTGGGCAAGACCCCCTCGCAGGCAGCGGAGCTGGTGCGGGCAGCCTTGGCTTAAAGATACGGTGCATGAGCCCACATGCGGTGTATGAGTCCTGAGACTCATACATCGGTAGGGGTTAGCGGGGGAGCCCGCGACGTCGAGACACTGTCTTGTCGAAGGGGATCCAAAACCGCAGGGCGGCGTCCTGGTTCTTTGAGATGCCGATGCGCGGCCCGCGGACCCACTCAGGTTCCTTATCGCGTTGTTTAAGGCGAATGGGCGTGCCGTTGTCCTCGAGGCGGAAACCTAAGGCCTTGCCCAAGTTGCCGGGTCCGCGGGCGAGGTTATGAAATTCCGTGTCGCCCCGGCGTTGGTAGGCAAGGTCTACTTCGTCGATGACTTCCCCGCCGCGGAGCAAGCAACCCTGACCGGTTCCTTCGGGCGCGCAGACGATGTTGCCGTTCCGGTGGATGCCGTAGGACATGTAGACGTAGAGGCGGCCGGGCGGGCCGAACATGGCGGCGTTGCGCGGGGTGCGGCCGTTGAAGGCGTGAGAGGCCTCATCGTCTGCGCCGAGGTAAGCCTCGACCTCCGTGATGCGCACCGAAACTCCGTTGTGCGTGAGCACCGTGCCCAGAAGCTGGGGAGCAACGACGTCGGCGGTGTCGGTGAAATCGATCATTGCCGCAGTCTAACGCGAAAACAAACGTTAGGCCTTAGCTCGTTCTTCCTCGGCCTCAATCTCTGCGTTGAAATTACGCTTGGAGGCCTGCCACTGGTCCTCAGTCATTCCGATACGCCAGTAGCCAGAGATAGAAACGTCTTCCTTGGGAATCCCGGATTCAACGAAAAGGAAGCGACGAAGCTCTTTGATCATTTCGGCGACTCCGTGGATGAACCATCCGGTTTTCTTCTCCTGGGGGATACCAGCCGCGCGGACCACACGGGATAGCTCAGTACCGTGGGTAGCGCCATTGCGGACTACCCAGGTGATTTCCACGCCATCGCGGGTGGGCAGTTCAAACGTGCGGTCTTCGGCTTCGATCTCGATATATGCAGTCGCAGTCGCGCCGTCGGGAAGCCGCTTCAAGCCAGCGCTGATGGCCGGTGCTGCAGACTCGTCGCCGGCGAACACAAAGTGCTCATAGTCTTCGGTTGGTCCCCACGCGCCACCAGGGCCGAGGAAACCGAGCTTCTCTCCAACCTCGGCTCTGCGTGCCCAGGGGCCAGCCAGGCCGGAATCACCGTGGGACACAAAATCGATGTCAAAATCCCCGGTTTCTGAGTTCACGTTGATCAGGGTGTAGGTGCGGAGAATCGGCTGCTTATCGCGCGGTTGCTCTGCGCGAATCTGCTGAATATCAAAAGGCCAAGAGTAATCGGCGCCCTCTGGCACGAACAACAGCTTGATGTAGTGATCTGTAAACTCCAGCTCTTTGCCTATGAATGCTGGAGAGTTCATGTGTAACCGAACCAGGTCTGGAGATACTTGGCGGCGGCCAGTTACGGTCGCTTCATGTGCCTTGCGGGGTTTGCGCTTCGGCGCTGCCTCTTTGCCCTGGTCAGCCATTGTCATCACAATCCTTGCTATCTCTTTACGAGCTTAGATCTTTTGTAAGGGCAGAAGCCCACATGCCCTAAGTTTAGGTAAGGCTAACATGCTTAAGGTTGGCGGGCATAAAAAATTACCCCGCATCCTGTCGGAACAGGGCGCGGGGCATATTCGGGGTGGCTGACGGGGCTCGAACCCGCGACACCCAGGATCACAACCTGGTGCTCTACCAGCTGAACTACAGCCACCATCGTTGCCTGAAAGCAACGAGATACAGGTTAACTCACCTCGTTGAATTTACAAAAACGCCTGGTAGTCATCGGTAGTGGCAGCCTTAAGATCCTCCGCTTCCGCGGTGGAGGGGCCGTCGTCCGTGCGGAATACGCTGCGGCGGTAGAAGTCGAGCTCTCGAATGGACTCAATAATGTCTTGCAGGGCTCGGTGCGCCATGCCCTTTTGTGGCTGGTTGTAGTATGCCCGCGGGTGCCAGCGGCGTGCTAGTTCCTTAATCGTGGAAACGTCAATCATTCGGTAGTGCAGTGCGGCGTCCAGGCGCGGCATGTACTCACGAATGAAGGTGCGGTCCGTGGCGATGGAATTGCCTGCAAGGGGAGCAGGGTGGTTGGCGTCGCAGTGCTTCTCGACGAGCTTCAGTACCGCTTCCTCCGCCTCTTCGATTGTGATCGTGGATTCCCGGATTTCCTTGTCGAGACCGGACTTCGCATGCATTTCGGTGACGAAGTCATCCATCTCCGCCAGTTCTTCCTCTGTAGCGTGCACGACGAGGTCGAGGCCCTCGTCGAGGATGTTTAATTCGGCGTCCGTGATGACGGCGGCGACTTCCACGATTACGTGGCGCTGCGGTTCAAGTCCGGTCATCTCCAAGTCGATCCAGACGAGGCGGTCGTTTTTGGCGGGGATATCACTCATGGCTTCCACCATAGTTTCTCTTCGGTCATGGTTTGGGAGGTGCCCTAGTCGGCTGAGATGGGGGTAAATGGGGGTGAGGAGGGGTCTTGTTGTGGAAGGTGCCTTTTTATTCGAGGTGTGCTGGGGTTTTCTGGTTGACATTGAGGGGCAGTGTCGAGGGCTTCTTGAACTTTTTCATGATTTCTCTCACCAAACCCTTGGGAGATGGGACATTATTAGGTCAGCCTTTAAAGTGATGGCACTCACATATATCGAAGGACGGAAACCTACCGATGTCAGCCTTTCTTGACACTCTCAACTCATTAATTTGGTCACCAGCATTAGTCTTCCTGTGCCTCGGCGCGGGAATTTATTTCACCCTGGCCACCAAGTTCTTACAGGTGCGCTGCATTCCGGACATGATTAAACAGCTGAAGGACGGCGAAAGCTCCGATTCAGGTGTCTCGTCCTTCCAATCGCTGATGATTTCCCTGGCGGGCCGCGTTGGCGTGGGAAACATTTCGGGCGTTGCAACCGCCATCGCTTTCGGCGGCCCAGGTGCCGTGTTCTGGATGTGGGCGGTGGCTCTGCTCGGTTCCGCAACTTCTTTCGTGGAATGTACCTTGGCGCAGGTTTATAAGGAGAAGGACCAAGACACCGACGAATACCGCGGTGGTCCGGCTTATTACATTGAGAAGGCCTATAAGCACACCAAGGCCGGTCCTTTCATGGTGGTCTATGGAATCGTCTTCGCTATTGCGATGATCCTTGCCACCAGCTACTTCCTGCCCGGCATTCAGGCTAACGGCGTGGCTGCGGCCGTTCAGAACGCTTGGGGTGTTGAGGTCGGTTGGTCTGCCGTGATTCTGGGCGGAATCCTCGCCATCATCATTATTGGTGGCGTGAAGCGCATCGCTAATTTCGCCTCCCTCGTGGTCCCGTTCATGGCCGGCGCCTATATCCTTTTTGCCATCATCATCCTGATCATGAACTTCAACCAGATCCCTGAGGTCTTCGGCATGATCTTTAAGTCCGCTTTCGGTGCGGAGCAGGCTTTCTCCGGACTGTTGGGCTCGGCCATCATGTGGGGCGTGAAGCGCGGTATCTACTCCAACGAGGCAGGCCAAGGTACCGGCCCACAATCTGCCGCAGCTGCGGAGGTATCCCATCCGGCCAAGCAGGGCTTCGTGCAGGCCTTCGCGGTCTACATTGACACCCTCTTCGTGTGCTCCGCTACCGCATTCATCATCATTTCTACCGACATGTACAAGGTCTTCGAAGGCGAGTCGGAGGATGGCCCGGTGCGCTACGCCGGTTCGATCCCGGATGGGGTCGAGGTCGGTCCGGGCTTTGTCCAGCACGGTCTGGACACCCTGTTGGCAGGTTTCGGCCCGAGCTTCGTTGCCATCGCTATTGCCTTCTTCGCCTTTACCACCGTTCTGGCGTACTACTACATGGCGGAGGTCAACCTGACCTACTTCAACCGCTGGATCAGCAACAAGACCGCCCGCCGCGCGCTGGTGTGGCTCCTGCGCATTCTCCTCGTGGTGTCCGTGGTTGTTGGCGCAACGACGACTCCGGGTGCTGCCTGGGCGCTGGGCGATATCGGCGTTGGCGCGACCGCGTGGCTCAACATCATCGCCATCCTCTTCCTACAGGTCCCGGCCCTCAAGTGCCTCAAGGATTACAGCGCACAGAAGGCAGCTGGCAAGGACCCGCAATTTGACCCAGAAGCGTTGGGCATCAAGAACGCCGAGTTCTGGGTAGAGCGCAAGCTCGCCCGGGAGGAGGCCGCACAGAAGGCTATCGCGGAGCAATCGCCGCTCCAAGGCAAGTAAAGCAATGCCCGCTCTCCACGGAGGAGAGCGGGCATTTTTATGTCCTAGGCCATCTTGGAATAGAAGCTGCCGATGAGCGGTGCAGCAATTGGGGTGGGCACAATCTTGCCCAACGCGTTCATTGCTTTTGATAGCGGCCCAGGGACCACGCGGCGCTGGTTGCGGGCCATGGCCTCCAGGGTCTCTTCGGAGCAGGACTCATAGGTGGTCCACAAGAAATCCGGGACTACCTTGTCCACGATGGATTGCTCTTCTTCGGGGATGACGGCATCGCGCACCGGGCCGGGGGCAAGCAGCGTGCAGGTCACGCCGGAGCCCTTGAGCTCGTAGTGCAGGGCCTCCGTAAACGCGTTAACACCTGCCTTGGTGAACACGTAGGTGGCGTTGTTCGGGATGGAGACGTTGCCCGCGGCCGATCCCACGTTGCAGATAGCGCCGCTGCGTCGCGGCAGCATTTGCTCAAGGGCGGCGCGCGTCAGGCGGTGAACGGCCTTTGCATTGAGGTCGAACTGCCGGGTTTCATAATCCCAGTCCTGCTCCATGAACTTGCCAAAGCTGGCGATGCCCGCCGAGTTGACGATGATGGAGATTTCCTTGCCCGCCATGAACTCGATGACGCGGTCCACGTCTGCGACCTCGGAGAGGTCCGCTGCCAGCGCGATGGCGTCCACCTCGTGGCGCGAGCGCAGGTCCGCGGCGATGGATCCAAGGACGTCTTCGCGGCGGGCAACGAGAATGACGTTGTAGCCGCGGGCGGCTAGGTCCTTGGCCATCGCAGCGCCAATGCCCTGGCTAGCGCCGGTCAGCAGCGCATACGAGGAGCGGGTAGGGGCGGGCAGCCCGGGGGAGTGAGCCATGAAACGGCGTCCTTTCTCTCAGGGTGGGAAGTTTCCACCCAGCGTAGAGCAATCAGGGTCTAAATCAGGGTAAACACCGATGAACCCTTCGGCCCAACTCTGGATAATGGACAGTGAAAGGAGACATCATGAACAACCAACGTTTGACCCGTTCCACAACTGACACGATGCTCGGAGGCGTGTGCGGCGGCATCGCACAGACCTACAACCTCGACCCGACCTTGGTGCGAATCCTCTTCGTTGTTGCCACGCTGCTGGGCTTCTCAGGAATTCTGCTCTACCTCATCCTCTGGGTCGTCATTCCAGTGGAGTAATCGGTAGTTTCTGCAAATTACTGCAGCGGGCCCATCGCCATGAACCGCTTCCACGTTTCCCATTCATCCCGCAGACGCGGCAGGGCGCTGGGTGGGGTAGCGGTGCCGTCGACAAGCACGGCGTCCTGCATGCGCACTCCGTAGTCGAAGAAGAGAGCCCCGTGCCCGGAGGCGCCATAACGTAGAACCGGCACCAAATTGAGCCCGTCGAATGACAAGGGGGCGTTGGGGCGCACATCAAGCCCCGCGATCGCCGCGAGGGTAGGAGCTAGGTCGAGCGGGGAGACAAGCTCAGTGCACTCCCCGGACTCTGCAACTCCGGGCCACAGGAAAGACATCGCGGCCTTATCATCCTGCAGGGAACACACCGCCACGACGCCATCGAGATCATCCAACACGTGGGGGTCTGGTTGCTCAAGAAGCCGAAAGACCCGTGATGATGCGGGGCGGGTGTCCTCCCGAACCTCGAAGCCAGCTGCCGCAAAGATGTCCGTGATGCGCGTTGTGGCTCCGCGCTGCGGGTACTGCCCGGTGAGCACTCCGCGGCGTGACTCCGCATAGCTTGGTGACGTCCCCCAGGCATTGCTGAAGCGCATTCCGCGCAGCGCGGATTGTGGAGCGTGGTCAAAAGTCGCGAGGGTGATGTCCATAAGAGTGTGTCCAAATTGTGCCCAAAGGCCACTTTCCGAGGCTTAATAAAACCCCAAAAGTGGCCCTGACCTGCGTGCCCCCAGCAGGATTCGAACCCGCGACACATGGGGTAGAAACCCACTGCTCTAATCCACTGAGCTATGGAGGCGTACCGCGCCATCATAACGCACCGGGGCGTGAAGTCCGATTATCGGGCTACCACTGGCGTTGGCTCGGCGTTGGCGTTGAGGAGGACGTCGTTAAGCGTGCGCGCCGCTGGGCTCAGCGCACGGTCCGCGCGGTGGATGACGAGCGCTTGCACGGTCGGGAGGGCTTCCGCGATTCGCCGGAAGTGGACTCCCTGCTGGCCCAAAGCCTGCGCGGTGTGCGGCAGGAGGCTGATGCCGTAGTCGCCCGCCACGAGTGGCAACCCCGTTTGCAATGTGGGAACTTCTTGGACCGTGACGGGCTTGCTTAATGCCGACTTAGCCCACACCTGATCCATTGCTTCCGGCAAACCGCTGAGTTCCGGCCAGCGCGGCGGCAAGAGCCAGGTCTCAGCGCTCAGGTCGGTCAACCGCACGGGGTCAGGCAAGCCTTTTAGCCTCTCGGGGAGCGCGACGCGCACCTCAATTTCTGCGGCGCAGTCAATGGTGAGCTGCGCGCCGTAGTCTTGGCGGAAGCGCTGTGGGTTAGTGGTGAGGAGGATTCCTAACTCCGCTGAGCCATCCAGGACCTCTCTCAACGTGGCGGTTGGTTCTAAGTCCTTTAAGGAAACACTTACCTCCGGTGCGCGCTGGCGCATGCGGCACAGAATCTCAGGCATATAAAGCCAGTTGAACTCAGGGGCGGAGCATAACGTCACCGAGCCCGCGCTGCCGGATGCAATTTCGGCAAGGCGCGTGGTGGCGGTGGTAAGAAGGGAATCTATCGAGGTAGCGACGCCATAGAGGTAATCTCCGGCCTCTGTGGTTCGGACTCCACCGCGCCCGCGGGAGAGCAGCTTCACGTTGAGATCCTTTTCAAGTTTGCGCACGGTTAGGCTTAAAGAAGGTTGCGTGAGCTGCAGTGCTTCCGCAGCTTGCGTGAATGAACCGTGGTCCACAACGGACCGAAAATGGTGAAGCTGGCGAGAGTCCATAAGAGCAGACTACCCGAAAGCTGAGAAAAAACTACCTTTTAGGTAAGAGAACCTCCGTGGCGGTAGACTGCCCACCATGCACACTGAGAAAGAAACTCCCAGCTCACAGCGCTTTCGGGGGTCGGCGCGCTCGACGTCGGGAGCGCAGCCTTCCCGCTTGTTGAATCTTTCTTTCATCGTCTTCGCGGGCCTCGTGGGCGGAATTATTTCTCTGTTCTTTCTTGCGGACTCGCTCGCCGCCCTAGGCATCCCCGACCCAGGGCGCATGACAACGTTCGGCCTTCCCTTCTTCCGCGCTATCGCGTGGATGCTCATGGCGCTTTCGATCGGCTCCTTTATGTCGAGCGCCTTCTTTATTTACCCGGCGGTACCGGATAAGGACAACGAGCGTCTCATCAAGGCCACGCTCACCGTCGATGGGCACATCGCAGCGCGGACCGGCGCATGGGCGGCGGTGGGCGCCGCGGTGGTGTCTTTATTAGAGGTCCCTCTCGTCATGTCGGATCTCACCGGTACCCCGTTGGCTAAGGTTCTCAACCCGGAGCTCATGGGCATGGCAGTGGGGCAGATCGCGGCGTCGCAAGTCTGGCTGCTCACCGCAGCTATCGCAGTGGTTGTTGCCGTATCTGGTTTTGTCGCACGCACGTGGGCGGGCCAAGTCGGAACGTTTTTCTTGTCCTTGTTGCTGACGGTGCCTCTCGGGATGGAGGGCCACTCGGCTTCCGGTGGCGATCATGACTACGGTACGAACTCGCTGCTGCTGCACCTGTTCTTCATCATGCTCTGGGTCGGTGGACTCATGGGGCTCATCGCCCATGGCCGCCGCCTTGGCCCAGATATGGGTGTGGCGGTGCGTCGCTATTCCTCGGTCGCGTTGTTCTCCATCGTGGGGCTGGCAGCTACAGGCGTAGTTAATGCGCTGATTCGCGTTGAGTTCGGGGATCTGTTCACTACTCGGTACGGCCTGTTAGTGCTGAGCAAAGCGGTGCTCACCGTGGTGTTGGCAGCCATCGGCTTCGTGCACCGACGGGTTACCATCCCTCACTTGAAGAGTTCGCCGCGCCTGTTTATCAGGGTGGCTGTGGTTGAGGTTCTCATCATGGCGGCGACCGTTGGCGTAGCCATCTCGATGGGCCGTACGCCGCCCCCGCCGCCGCGGGACCCGAATCTCAACGCCATGCAGATTCTGCTGGGCTATGAGCTTTTCGACGCCCCCACCGCCACCAACGTGTGGACCATGTTCCGCTTTGATCTCATGTTTGGCTCGCTGGGGATCGTGCTGGCCGGCTTCTACCTGTACGCGCTGTGGCGCCTCAAGCGCCGCGGGCTGACGTGGTCGGCAGGACGCACTGCGTGGTTCCTTGTGGGAGCGCTGGGCATGACGCTGATTATGAGCAATGGCATCGGCTTGTATATGCCGGCGCTGTACTCCATGCACATGTTGGTGCACATGATTCTGTCCATGGCAGTCCCGCTGTGCCTTGTGCTGGGCGCTCCGGTGACCTTAGTGATGGAAGCTTTTGAGCCTGGGGAGCCGGGCAAGCCCACGCTTCACGACGCCGCCGTCGCCCTCACCAAGGCTCGTACCTTGCGCATTCTTACGCATCCAGCGGTCAACGTTGTGCAGTTCCTGGCTTTCCTTTACGTGCTCTACCTTTTCCCGAACTTTTATGAGCTCGCCATTTCGGAACACGCTGGGCACGTGATTATGAACTGGGTCTTCTTGATCTCTGGCTACATCTACTACTGGGAAGTTATTGGCCCGGACCCGTTGCCGTGGCGCGCGCCGACGGGCATTCGCCTGCTCATCCTCTTCGTGTCGATGCCCCTGCACCTTTTTGCCGGCGTCTACCTCATGCAGATGCAAGTCATTCTGGGCTTGGACTTCTATGAGTCCTTGAGCTTGCCGTGGCACCCGGACTTTGTCACGGACCAACGAACCGGCGGCGGTATTTCCTGGGGCTTCGGCCAATTCCCGCTGGTGATTGTGTTTGGTTCGCTATTCCTTGACTGGCTGCGGGAGGATCGTGCCACCGCTCGGCGCCATGATGCTAAGGCGGATATTGACGGCGATGCTGATTTGGAAAGCTATAACGCCATGCTCAAGCAGATGAGCGAAGGGGATGATTCCACCTTCCGCCAGCACTAGCGGGAGTGCCCACCCTGGGTGCGTGAAAAAGAGTGCTTACCGGGCGAAACGGATATGTTGTTGATGCTTTCAACAAGTTATCCACAGGTTGGCAGTGAGGTCATTGCGGGCGCGCTGATGGGTGGCGATGATGCGAGGTACGGGAGGCGCATCGCTTCCTCGCATTGAAAAGAGCACCAGCCACAAACAGCAAAGGAATCACGCAATGTCTCAATACCCAATTTCACTCACGGGGCGCCTGACTCACGACCCCCACCTGACCAAAATCAGCGAAACCATGTACAAGGCCCGCCTCCGCTTTGCTTCCTCGCGCAGCGTTCCGGAAAAGGATGACGAGGGCAAGACTGTGTGGCGGGAGCTGGACCTTAACTATATCGACGGTGAGGTGTGGGGCCAGTGCGCCATCAATGTTAAGAAGTCCCTGTTTAAGGGCATGCCGGTCTTTGTTATGGGCTCCATTGTCACGGACCGGTGGGAGGATAAGAACGGGGCAAAGCGCTCTAGGACCTATATCAAGATCGCCCACGTGGGCCTCGACCTCAACCGCTTCTGCATCACCTCCACCAAGATTGGTACTTCCTATGGTGAGGAGGGCAGCGAAGCCCTCTGGCTGGGGGAGAATCCGCCAGTACTGGATGTGGATTACACGGCACCGCCGAGTACTGCGGAGGATGAGGCATTGCCGGCTGCTCTGCAGTCGGGAGATACCCCGCAGGATACTGCGGCGGATCGTCAGCAAGCGCAGAGCGCGGCCGAAGCTCACCGCGAACCGGCGCCAGAAGAAGCTATGGCCTAAGGACGGGGGACTACCACCGCCCATGTGATGTACTCTTTGTACTGTTATTGACCAATCCTGACAGAAGTAAAGGGTGAAACATGGGCGAATTCATCTACACGATGAAAAACGTGCGTAAGGCCATCGGTGACAAGGTTATTTTGGACAATGTCACTATGGCTTTCTACCCGGGCGCCAAGATTGGCGTCGTGGGCCCCAACGGTGCAGGTAAGTCCTCGATCCTGAAAATTATGGCCGGCCTCGATCAGCCTTCCAACGGCGAGGCTTTCATTGACCCGGGCAAGACGGTCGGCATCCTCCTCCAGGAGCCGCCGCTCAACGAGGAGAAGACGGTCCGCGAGAACGTCGAAGAAGGCCTCGGGGAGATTTTCCAGAAGAAGCAGCGCTTCGAGGAGATCGCGGAAGAGATGGCCACCAACTACTCCGACGAGCTCATGGAAGAAATGGGCAAGCTACAGGAGGAGCTCGACCACGCGGATGCGTGGGAGGTTGACTCCAAGATCGAGCAGGCCATGGAGGCACTGCGCTGCCCGCCGTCTGATGACCCGGTGACTAACCTGTCCGGTGGTGAGCGCCGCCGCGTCGCGCTGGCCAAGCTGCTGCTGAGTGAACCGGATCTCCTGCTGCTCGACGAGCCCACTAACCACCTCGACGCCGAGTCCGTCCAGTGGTTGGAGAAGCACCTCGAGTCCTACCCGGGCGCCGTCCTGGCCGTGACCCACGACCGCTACTTCCTCGACCACGTTGCGGGCTGGATCTGTGAGGTTGATCGCGGCAAGCTCTACCCCTACGAGGGCAACTACTCCACTTACCTGGAGAAGAAGGCTGAGCGCCTCGAAGTTGCTGGTGCTAAGGACAAGAAGCTGCAGAAGCGCCTCAAGGAAGAACTCGCGTGGGTTCGTTCCGGTGCGAAGGCGCGCCAGGCCAAGAACAAGGCCCGTCTCCAGCGCTACGAGGAGATGGCTGCAGAAGCCGAGCAGTACAAGAAGCTCGACTTCGAGGAGATTCAGATTCCGACCCCGCCGCGCCTGGGCAACAAGGTTGTGGAGGTCAAGGACCTGACCAAGGGCTTCGATGGTCGCGTCCTTATTAAGGACCTGTCCTTCACCCTGCCGCGCAACGGCATCGTCGGTGTTATCGGCCCGAACGGTGTGGGTAAGTCCACCCTGTTCAAGACCATCGTGGGCCTGGAAGAGCCGGATTCCGGTTCTGTCACCGTCGGCGAGACCGTCAAGCTTTCCTACGTTGACCAGGGACGCGAAAACATCGACCCAGAGGCCACCGTGTGGGAGGTCGTCTCCGATGGGCTGGACTACATCCACGTTGGCCAGAACGAGATGCCGTCCCGCGCCTACCTCTCCGCATTCGGTTTTAAGGGCCCGGACCAGCAGAAGCCGTCTAAGGTTCTTTCCGGTGGTGAGCGCAACCGCCTGAACCTGGCCCTGACCCTCAAAGAGGGCGGCAACCTGATCCTCCTCGATGAGCCGACCAACGACTTGGACGTGGAAACCTTGGGCTCCCTGGAAAACGCGCTGGAAAAGTTCCCCGGCTGCGCCGTGGTTATTTCCCACGATCGCTGGTTCCTCGACCGCACCTGTACCCACATCCTGGCCTGGGAAGGCAATGTCGCGGAAGGCCAGTGGTTCTGGTTCGAGGGTAACTTCGGCGATTACGAGAAGAACAAGGTCGAGCGCCTCGGTGAGGACGCCGCCCGTCCGTCTCGCGTTACCCACCGCAAGCTCAGCCGCTAGGGCCGCTCAGCCCTAACACTCAAAGGAAATCTTCGGAAGGATTCTGGAATGCCCGCTCAGAATGTTGTGTCGGAGGAGACTAAGGACAACGTCCACGAGCTCACCGTGGGAGTGCGTTGGTCGGACTTCGACATGTACGGCCACATGATGAACGCCAACTTTATCGAGCTGGCGCAGGAAGCGCGCTTGGCCTTTGCCATGCACCACTTCTATTCACGTGGCCTAAACATGGTGGCTTTTGTTCGCCACATCGACGCGGACTATGTCCGCCCCATCAAGTGGGATGGACGGCATGGCACGGTGACGGTGGAGACCACGGTGGTGCGCCTTGGAGCCACGTCGTTTACCACTCGTCAGAAGATCAAGGACGCGCAAGGCCAGGTGGCCTGCGTCATCGACTGTGTGCAGGTCACCATTGATCCAGATACCCAGATGCCGCGGGAGGTTTCTGAGCAGGAGCGCACCATCATCCTGGAAAATGCTGTCGTCGAGTTGGACGAGCAGTAGGCGGCCAGCGCAATTATGGAGAGTGAATCCCTGACATTGCACAACGGCGGGGTGGGGCTACAGGCCCTCCTCGCTCGTGCGACGGGGCTGGATGCCTCAGCGACGGTGCGCTTGCGTCAATACGACGCCACCCACGTTGAGGTTTTTGTCACGACCCCCTTCGATGTCGTCGTAGCGCGGCGCTGCGAAGGCAACGTTGGTCGCGATGGGGCAGTGGTGTCGGCGCAGGCGCTTCTCGACGCCCTCCGCACCACCCCCGAACACCTTCTTGAAGAGGACGGGGCGGAGGTGCTTGATCTAGGCCCCGCGCGCGACCCCTCATGGCCGGGGGCCTTGCCGCCGGCAACGGGGTTTCGAGAGATTGATTCATTGCCTGTCGACGTCGTCCGTGACTTAGCGGATAAAGGCCGGCAGCTAGCCCGGCAATTCTCTGGTCCGATGGGCCCGCCGAAAGGCCTGTTGAATCAAACCGTGCTCACCGTGGAGAGCGCGGAGACCCAAGTAGAGATTCCTATGCGGATGATCTTCGCCTGCACGAGTTTGGGTCTCATTCCGGGCTTTGCTGCGTCACTCGATATCCCCCGCCATCTGCGCGTGGCGGGCAAGGGGCGGTGGGTTCGCCTCGACGCGCCCTATGGCAGTGTTTATCACTCCACGCGGCTGTCTTTGTTCTAAAACGTCTCCAGCCTCGCCGCCGCAGAGTCTGCGGCGGGGCACAGCACCGCGGGAAAACTGTGTGGTTTCTACGCCCGCAACGCAGCGTGATTTGCGTTACTATTAAGGGGTCGAATTCAGTTTCTTCAATAAAAGGAGATAGCTCGCACGATGCGTATTGCGGCACCCAAAGAAATCATGAACAACGAGAACCGCGTCGCTCTTACCCCGAGCGCTGCGCACGCACTCATCAAAGACGGCCATGAGGTTCTAGTGGAAACTGGGGCCGGAGAAGGCGCTTCTTTCCCAGACTCCGAGTACCAAGCCGTGGGGGCGACCATCGTCGCCACCGCTAAGGAGGCCTGGGCGGCGGACATGGTGGTCAAGGTCAAAGAACCGCTCGAGGCCGAGTATGGCTACCTGCGCGAGGATCTGCTGCTCTTCACTTATCTCCACCTGGCGGCGGACCGTTCGCTGACGGACGCCCTGGTTGAGGCCGGAACCACCGCCGTGGCCTATGAGACGGTTACCGATGCCCGCGGCACTCTGCCGCTTTTGACACCGATGTCCCAGGTGGCCGGGCGTCTCGCCGTCATTGAGGGAACTCACCATCTGTTGTCCACGCAGGGTGGGCGTGGCTTGCTGGTCTCCGGCGTGCCGGGTACCCAACCGGCGCGAGTGGTGGTCATCGGCGGCGGCCAGGTTGGCGCGTCCGCGGTGGCTATGGCGCACGGCCTGCGCGCGGAAGTCACGGTGCTCGACCTCGACCCACACGTCCTGCAGCGCTTCGATGAGCAGTACCAGGGCGGCGTGCGCACCCTGGTGTCGGACCCTGCCACGCTGGAAGCGGAGCTTCTCGCCGCCGACCTCGTCATCGGCGCCGTCCTCGTGCCCGGCGCTGCCGCCCCGAAGTTGGTTCGGGAGGACGTGGTCAAGCGCATGAAGAAGGGCGCCGTGCTTGTCGACGTTGCCATTGACCAAGGCGGCTGCTTCGAGAACTCCCACAAGACCTCGCACGATGAGCCAACCTTCAAGGTGCACGACACCCTCTTCTACTGCGTTGCCAACATGCCGGGCGCGGTGGCGAACACCTCCGCACGCGCACTCGGCTCGGCCACCTTGCCGTACATGCGCGCCCTGGCTGCCGGCGGCTTCGACGGTGCAGTCGAGCGCTTCCCGGGCTTGGCCAATGGTCTGATGACCCGCGGGGGAGAGCTGGTGTCCCAGCCCGTGAAGGAGGCCTTCGGGCTTTAGGGTGCGCGGTTGATGAGCATCGCCGCTACTCGCTCCATGTGGTCCCAAATCACCGCACGGTAGGCCGGCGGGATGGTCTCCTCGTCGATCTGCGCTAAGGAGTTGCCCATGAGCTCGAGCCAGCGATCATGGGCAGCCATATCGATGGGGTAGGGCGCGTGGCGCATGCGCAGGCGCGGGTGACCGCGATTCTCTGAGAAGAGCTGGGGTCCGCCCCAGTACTGCACGAGGAACCAGGTCAGGCGTTTTTCCGCGCCTTCCCAATCCTGCTGCGGGTACATCGGCCCGATGAGATCGTCTTCGCGCACCTGGGCGTAGAAACCACCGACGAGTTTCTCAAAGGTCTCCATTCCGCCGACGGCTTCGTACACGCTCGTTGGTTGCACGCCTAATCTTCCTTTCGCGTCAGGCTGGGTTCTTCCAAATCAAAGATAGCCATCCCCCGCGGGTAGGGCGTGGTAATTCCTTCCGTATGCATGGCGGTGAGGATTTTCGCCTGCATCGCGCGCTGCACATCCCATTGTTTGCCCGGTAGCGTCTTGACGGAAACGCGGTAGGACATGTGGTCAACTTCCAAACCGGACATGCCATTGACCGTAGGTTTGGCCAGGATGAAGCCCTTGATTTCGGGGTCGCGGGCGGCGTCCTCTGCTGCGGAGGTGATGACATCGACTGCGCGGGTGGGGTCGTTACTCAGTGCGATGGGCACTTGCACGCGGGCGACGGAGTAGCGGTCGGAATGGTTGGCCACCTGCAAGATTTCGCCGTTACGGACGTACCATAGCGCGCCATCGATATCGCGGACCGTGGTAATACGTAGGGAAATGGACTCCACGTCGCCGAAGACCCCGTTTCCGAGGTCGATGGTGTCACCGATGCCGTACTGGTCCTCCATGAGCATGAAAATGCCGGACAGGAAATCCTTGACCAGCGCCTGGGCGCCGAAACCAAGGGCGACACCAACCACGCCGGCTGAGGCTACGAGCGGGGCGACGTTGACTCCGAGCTTGTCCAAGATAGCGAGCGCTGCCCAGACCCAGACGAATATGGCAACCGCGGAGCGTCCAACGCCGGCGAGGGTCTGGATGCGGGAGGTGCGCCGAGCCTCCTGTGTTTGCTCGAGGACCTTGTCGGTTGTTTTGTGCGCTTTGCGCGGGGAGAGCGGCGAGCTGAGCTTGCCCTTCTTGATGCTGTTATCAGCCAGCTTGGTGATGAGCCGGCGCAGCAGCCAGCTGCCGATGATGGCGACGATGAGGATGAGCGCGATGCCGATGGGTTTGTCGATGAGCCAGGACTGCATGTTTTCTGTTTGCCACCAGCGGGTGACCGCGTCGACAGCCCCGTCGGTTGGCTCGGAGGAAGCGCTTAGGTATGTGGTTGGTCTGGTCACGTGTGTCCTTTCTGCTATCGCTCACGACTGACGCTTACCGATGGTAGGGAAGAGAGCTGAATATAAAAAGCTTGTCTTTCCCGCGACTGAACAGCTTGGTCTAGAATTGTGCCTCATGACTGACAACCGCACTCTTGGCTTTTCCTCCCGTTCCATCCATGCCGGTTACCAGCCGGATCCCTACATGGGATCCATCAACGTACCGATCTACGCCTCCACCACGTACCAGCAGGATGGCCTCGCGCAGCTGCGCGGCGGCTATGAGTACGGGCGAGTGGCTAACCCCACCGTTCATTCTCTGGAGAAGACCCTCGCGGCGCTCGAGAATGCCGAGTATGCGCGCTGTTTCGCCACGGGCATGGCGGCCGTCGATACCCTCATTCGGATTCTTGTTCGTCCAGGTGACCACGTCATCCTCGGCAACGATGCCTATGGCGGCATGTATCGCCTCCTGCACCATGATTATGGTGAGTGGGGTATCGAGCTGTCCATCGTCAATACCGCCGATGCCGCGGCGGTAGAGGCGGCGTTGAAAGAGAACACCAAGCTCATTTGGTTGGAGACCCCGACCAATCCGGCGACGACGATCACGGATATCGCCGCAGTCTCTGAGGTTGTTAAGGCGGCTACCGACGCTCAGATTGTCGTCGACAACACCTTTGCCACGCCCTACCTGCAGAATCCTTTGGAGCTGGGCGCGGATCACGTCCTGCACTCCACCACGAAGTACCTGGGCGGCCACTCGGATGTGCTGGGTGGTGCGGTCGTGACCAACTCCGCGGAGATGGATGAGCGCCTGCTCTATTTCCAGGGCAACGTCGGCGCGGTGTCCTCGCCTTTCGACGCCTACCTCACCGCCCGCGGCATCAAGACCTTGGAAGTCCGCATGGATCGCCACTGTTCCAATGCGCAGGCCGTGGCCGAGTTCCTGGAATCCCGCCCAGAGGTCAAGCAGGTTCTCTACCCGGGCCTGCCCTCGCACCCGGGCCATAAGCTGGCTAAGAAGCAGATGCGTGGCTTCGGCGGGATGCTGTCCGTGCGCTTCCACAGCGAGGAGCACGCCCGCCAGATTTGTCTCAACACCAAGCTCATCTCGCTGGCTGAGTCCCTTGGCGGTGTCGAGTCCCTCATTGAGCACCCACAGAACATGACGCACATTTCCGCTGAGGGCTCCGAGCTCGTGCCACCGGCAGACCTCGTGCGCATCTCGGTGGGCATCGAGTCCATCGATGACTTGCTCGCGGACCTGGAGCAGGCCCTCGACGCCCTTCACTAAAACCGCCGAAGCGCCAAGGTTTTGAGCCTCGGCGCTTTCGCTGTGTGTGATTAGAGGGAATTGAGCAGGGAGCCGGCCGTGCGGTCGGTTTCCTGCAGCATGAGTGGGTCCGTGCCGGGCATGGGGGAGATGGTGGTGTCCGGCCACTGCGAATAGGTGGGGATGCCCACGATGTGCAAGCGCGGGTCCTCGATGCCACCGGGGTTGACCACGCGGCGGTTCCACGTCGTCTCCGGCGAGCCGGTGGCCTGACCATGGTCGACGAACGCGCGAACACGCCCGTTGAGGGATACCGCCAGTGGGTCGCCGGCGCGGCGGACGTCGGGGGAGTGCATCCAGGCGTCGATAAGCCAGGTGGAGGAAGCCTCACCGTGCGCGGTACGCAGCGTGAACTTCTCGCCGATCTCTAGCTGGGGGCGCTGACCCAGGAAGGTGACGAGGCCGGCGTCGACAAGCGCGAGCAGCTGGCGCGTGCGGAAGAGCGGCGGGCCGGAGCCTACCATCTGTCCGAAGGCCATGAACTCCTTGTACGTGCTGGTGCGGGACTCCCATGTCATCCGGCCTTCTGAACCCGCAATCGAGGAGGGCTTGCGCGCGGCAGAGATGGCCCAGAGTGCGGACTTCAGCGGGGAATCGGCGGCGGCGACGGCCTCGATGATGTCGCGCGCTAAGCCTTCGGCGATGTACTCGGTGATCTCACCGTCGGTGAAATCGTCGAGTGGGTTCGCCCAATGCGCAAGATCCAAAGGCTGCGCGGAGGAGCCCTCGAGGGCTGCGGTGAGCTGGTCTGCCATGCCTGCTAGGTCGTTGGCATCCACCACAGTGGCATCGATGGTGGCGATGATATCCGCGAGGGGGCGCTGCAGGGCATCAGGCGCGACCCGCGCCTGGTTCTCGTAGTACTCGGCGTAGGCATCGCGCAGAATGTGCGGCAGCAACTGCGTGCCGAAGTCCAGCTCGACCTCCGGAACCAGTGCGGCCACCGCGGCGCGGAAACGGGTCAGCGCGGCCTTCGGCGGCAGCGCGTGATATTCCGACTTTGGGATATAAGGGTAGCCGCGGCCGGAGGAGACGATGAAGTGCGGCTCCTCACCGCTGGGCTCGTAGCGCAGCCCGGAGCGCGTGGAGGGATCCCCCACAAACTCACCACCGCGGTCGATGGTGAGCAGCGCCATGATGTCGAAGAAGCCCATGCCCAGGCCGCGGATCAGGACCTTCTCGCCCGCGGGGACCTCAGACACTGGCTGCTCGACGGGGTTATCTGGCCGCACCCAATGCAGATCCGAGTGCGCAGCCTCCGCCAGTGCGCGTTCGGATTCGCTGAGCGCCGGTACCTGCCAGCCGTAGGCCAGGACGGTGGCGTCGGCGGTGACGGTGGAGCCGTCGGAAAGTGTAATGGCGTCCTGCTCACCGCGCTCCTCCACGGACAGCGCGCGGGCGCGGTGCTGGACGACGTCCACGGTCTCCGGCAGCTGAGTCAGCGCAACCTCGAAGACCCACTCCAGGTAGGCGCCGTAAAGCGCGCGGGAAGGGTTGGACTCCGGGCGGGTTCGCGCGAGTTCCTCGGCAAAGGAAGCGGCTAGCTCCTCGCGCGGCGGGTGGGAATCATAAAGCTCCAGCTTGGCAGGCGCGATGTCGGGGCGCTCGCCGCGCAGGAGCTGGATCCACTCGTAGAGGATGGGGCCCTCGAGGACCGGCGCGGTGGTGGTGGAACTGGGCTCGGTGAACAGAGTGACCGCGCCGGCCAGCGTGTTCATGCACAACGTGCGGGTCTGCTCCGTATCCCAAATGCGGCCAGCGCCCAGCGGGGCATCATCGATGATGTGGAGGTGCAGGGGTGACTCAAGGGGGGTCGCGCGCAGGTGGGCCGCGAGGCGCTCGACCAGCGAGATGCCGCGCGGGCCGGCCCCGACGATGGCGATGGAGGGCATAAAGATCAACCTCAAACTTTTAGACTGTGCTGTCTAGTGGAATAATACCGGTCAGTATACGTTGTGTTAAATCCGTAGACACAATTCAAACCGACTATCTACTCTCTGAAAGCAATACCGTGAAAACCCTACGCGCACTCGCCGCCACCCTGGCAGCAGCCTTCGCCTTAGCTGGCTGCTCCGCCGCGGAGCGGCCGGACGGGGAGGACAACGTCCTCACCTACCTAGAGCCGCAGTTCTTCCGCACGCTCTACCCGCCGGCCGCCGGCTTTTATCCCAACGGCGGCGTGGTCAACCAGCTGACCGATCGCCTCCTGTACCAAGACCCCGAGACCCTCGAGCTCTCGCCGTGGATCGCCACGGAGATGCCCAAGGTCAACGCCGATGCCACGGAGTACACGTTTAATATCCGTACCGACGTCACCTACTCCGACGGTTCCCCGCTGACCGCCGAAAACGTCGTGGCCAACTTCGACCTCTTCGGCCGCGGCGATAAGTCCCGCACGCTGACAAGCTCAGAGCAGATCGCCAACTATGACCACGGCGAGGTCGTGGACGAGGACACCGTGAAGTTTTACTTCACCCAGCCTTCCCCGGGCTTCCTCCAGGCCACCTCTGCCTATAACGCCGGCCTGCTCTCCGATTCCACGCTGGCCTTGGACAACGAGGGCTTCGGCCCCGGCAACGCGGTCAACGTCATTGGCTCGGGCCCCTTCGTGGTGGAATCGGAAGAAATCGGCACCGACCTCAAGCTCAAGACCCGCGAGGACTACGACTGGGCCCCGCCGGCCGTGAAGCACCAAGGGCGCGCGGAGATCGACGGCGTCCACTACATCCTCGCCGCCGAAGAATCCGTGCGCACCGGCGCCATCCTCTCCGGCCAGGCCGATATCGCCCGCCAGATCTCCGCACCGCAGGAGTCACTGCTCAAGGACCGGGGTGTTGGCATCATCTCGCGCGGCACGAACTCCATGAACAACCAGTTCGCCTTCCGCTTCGACCACCCGTTGCTGCAGGACAAGCGCGTGCGCGAGGCCATCATCCACGGCGTGGACCGCGAGGAGATTCTCCGCGTTCTCTTCTCCGAGTCTTATCCACTGGCCACCTCGACGGTGGCCAAGACCGGCCTGGCCTACAAGGACCAGTCCGCCGCCTATGCCTTCGACCCCGAAGAGTCCAAGCGACTCCTCGACGAGGCCGGCTGGGAACCCGGGCCGGACGGCATCCGCGTCAAGGACGGCCAGCGCCTCGTCCTGCGCACCAATACCGCGTTGCCGCAGCCGCGTTCCAAGGAAGTCATGACCATGGTGCAGGACCAGCTGGGTGAGCTGGGCATCGGCATCCAAGTCAACGCCGGCGACCAGGCCACGCAGAACGCCGATGCCAAGGACGTTGACAAGGTGCAGATCTACCACTCGATGGTGGGCCGCGCCGACTATGACGTCATCACCTCGCTCTACGGCATCAACAACCGCGACGCCTTCCTCAACCAGGACGCGGAGGGCACCCCAATCGACGCGCACCTGCAGGAGCTTCTCGACGCCGTCCTCGACACCCCCGACAAGGAAGGCCGCATCGAGGCCACGGAAGAAGTCCAGGACTACATCACCGAGCAGGCCTATGCGCTGCCGCTCTTTGAGGAACCTGTGGTCTACGCCGTCCGTCCAGGCATTTCGGGCTTTAGCCCGGAATCGGTGGCGCGCCCGTGGTTCTACGAGGTGTCCATCGACGCCGCGGCATCGGATGAGGAGGAGAAATAAATGACAACCCGCCAACTCTTCAGCCGCATTGGGCAGGCCCTCCTCGTGCTGCTCATTACCTACACCGTGGCCTTTGTGCTCCTGTCGGCGCTGCCATCGGATGCCGTCCAGTCGCGCTTCGGCGACCCTGCCCTGGGCCTGTCCCAGGCGGAGATTGAGGCTATTCGGGAGGAGATGGGCGTCGACAAGCCGCTCGTGGTGCAGTACTTCACCTCCCTGGGTGGCTTCCTCACCGGGCACTTCGGCAACTCCACGCAGTCGGGCGCTCCGGTAGCCACGCTGCTTGCCGACGCCCTTCCCCACACCCTCATCCTTGCCGCCAGTGCCATCGTTCTCGCACTCATCGTGGCCGTGCTCGTGGCCTTTGTGGCCACGCTGCCGGGGCTTGGCGCCATCGGTTCTTTCTTCCGGGGACTGCCTTCCTTCATGGTCTCGCTGCCCGGCTTCTGGATTGCCATCCTGCTCATCCAGTTCTTTTCCTTCCAGCTGGGCTGGGTGCGCGTCATTGAACCCGGCAGCGTGGAGGGCCTCATCCTGCCTACCGTGACGCTCTCGGTTCCTATGGCCGCGCCGCTCATCCAAGTGCTGATCCGCTCCATCGATGAGACGCAATCGCGGCCCTTCGTCCAGGCGGTGCGCGCACGCGGTGCCTCGGAGGCGTGGATCTTCTGGCGAACTGTCCTGCGCAATTCGCTGCTGCCCACCTTGACCATGGCGGGCCTGCTCTTCGGTGAGCTCGTCGGCGGTGCCGTGGTGACCGAGACCGTCTTTGGCCGCACCGGCTTGGGCTACATGGTGGCGCAGGCCGTGGCGAACCGCGATACCCCGGTGCTGCTGGCCGTGGTTCTCATCGCTGCGACCTCCTACATCATCATCAACCTCGTGGTGGACCTGCTCTACCCGGTGCTGGATCCGCGCCTGCGTGCCAGCGCCCCGGAGCGAGCTGCCCGCCGCAGCACAGATTCCGCCACCACCTCGGCCGCTACTTCGGAAAGGACGGTGCGCTCATGAGCATGACGCACACCAATCCGCTGCGTTCTTCACGAGCGCCGCGCCGCCACACCGCGAATCCCTGGCTCGCGCCGGGTTCCATCATCGCCATCGTGGTCCTCGTGATCGCTTTCCTGGCCGCGCTTTTCCCAAGTCTGTTCACCTCGGCCGACCCCTATGCTGGCACCGACGTAGCTCTGTTGGCGCCGGGGGAGTCCGGCCACCTCATGGGCACGGATGCGGTGGGGCGCGACCTCTATGCGCGCATCGTTTACGGTGCCCGCCAGTCGCTCCTCGGCGCGCTGATCGCCGTGGCCGTCGGCCTGGTCGTCGGCACGCTCATCGGTTTGCTCGCCGGCTCCCTGCGCGGAGCGGTGGACACCGTCCTCATGCGCGTGGTCGACGTGCTGCTGTCTATCCCCGGCATCCTGTTGTCGCTGTCCATCATCATCGTGCTGGGCTTTGGCTCCGTGCAGGCGGCGGTGGCCGTCGGTGCGACGTCCGTGGCGACCTTCGCGCGCCTGGCCCGCTCCCAGGTGATCACCGTGGCCAGCTCGGACTACATCGAGGCCGCATACGGCGCCGGTGCCACCCACGCCACGGTGCTCTTGCGCCACATCCTTCCCAACTCACTCACGCCCGTCATCGCCCTGGCCACCCTGCAGTTCGGCACCGCGATCCTGCAGTTGTCCATCCTCGGCTTCCTGGGCTACGGCGCCCCGCCGCCCACCCCGGAGTGGGGCCTCATTATTGCCGAAGGCCGCGACTTCATGGCCACCGCCTGGTGGCTCATCATCCTGCCCGGCATCGCGCTGGTCGCCATGGTGATGTCCGCCAACCGCCTGTCCCAAAACTTCCCCGTGGAGGCCTAACATGTCTGTTACAAAAAATGCAGCGCAGCCCCTGCTGCGCGTGCGGGACCTCAACGTGTCCTATTCCACCGCTGGTGGTGACGTTCCCGCGGTCCAGGGCGTCAGCCTCGAGGTGCATCCTGGGCAGATGACCGCCATCGTGGGCGAGTCCGGCTCCGGCAAGACCACCTCCGCTATGGCCGCCATCGGCTTGCTGCCCTCCAACGCCACGATCGATGCCGGCACCATCACCTTCGACGGCCGCGATATCACCTCGCTGCGTCGCCGTCAGTGGCGTGAGTTGCGCGGGCGACGCATCGGGCTGATCCCGCAGGACCCGAACAACTCCCTCAACCCCGTCCAGACCATCGGCGCCTCGGTGGAGGAGGGCATGCGCATCCACAAGGTGGGCACCGCCGCTGAGCGCAAGGCAAAGGTGTTGGAGTTGCTGGAGCGCGTCGGCATCGATGACCCTGCGCGCCGCTATCACCAGTATCCGCACGAGCTGTCCGGTGGCATGAAGCAGCGCGTGCTCATTGCCGCCGCCGTGGCGCTGGAGCCTGACCTCATCATCGCGGACGAGCCAACCTCTGCGCTGGATGTCACCGTGCAAAAGATCATCCTCGATCTTCTCGACGACATGCGCGCGGAGCTCGGCATGGGCATCCTCTTCATTACCCACGACCTCGCCGTGGCCGGTGACCGCGCCGACCGCGTCGTGGTCATGGAATCCGGCCAGCTTCGCGAGGAAGGCCTGGCCGCCACGGTGCTGACGAACCCGCGCCACGACTACACCAAGCGCCTGCTTGCCGACGCCCCTTCCCTCACCGTCGCCGACGCCGGCCCAGCAGCTACTTCTCGCGACGCCGCCTCCAAGACCGACGCAACCACTGATGGCGCCGCGGGCGAACCTTTGGTGCGCGTGGAAGGCCTGACCCAACGCTTCGGTGATTTCACCGCCGTCGATGACATATCCTTCACCGTGGCCAAGGGATCCACCCATGCCATCGTGGGCGAATCCGGCTCCGGCAAGACCACGACGGGGCGCAGCATCGCCATGTTCAATACCCCGACTGCGGGCAGCATCACCGTCGGCAGGCGCGACATCGTAGGCCTTCGCGGCAAGGCCTTGCGTGAAGAGCGTAACAACATCCAGCTGGTCTACCAGAACCCCTACGGTTCCTTGGACCCCAAGCAGACGATTGGCCAGACGGTAGCGGAGCCGCTGCGGAACTTGAAGGGGGTGCGTGCAAGCGCGGCCAAGGAAAAGGCCAAGGAGTTCTTGGACCTGGTGGCGCTGAACCCGGACTACTACGACCGCCGTCCGCGCGAGCTCTCCGGCGGCCAGCGCCAACGCGTGGCCATCGCGCGCGCCATGATCGTGGAACCGGAGCTGGTCATCCTCGACGAGGCAGTATCCGCCCTCGACGTCACCGTGCAGGCCCAGATCCTGCGGCTGCTGGCCCGGCTACAGGAGGAGCTTGGCCTGACCTACATTTTCATCTCGCACGACCTAGCTGTGGTCAACCAAATCTCCGATACCGTGTCCGTGCTCTCGAAGGGCCAGCAGGTGGAATGCGGGCCCACGGCCGAGGTCTTTAGCAACCCGCAATCGCCGTTTACCCGCAAGCTTATCGAGGCCATCCCCGGCTCGCGCTACCGCGCCGGCGACCTCAACCTCGGCCTGTAGCCTGGGGCCGATCAAGAAAGGATTAGTTCATGGCAGACATCATTAACCTACTGTCGGATGCAAGCGAGGACGTCGCCCAGCTGCGCGAGCGCCGCCCCGAAGCCAAGGAGAATGCGCAGGCCTCCTTCGCCGCGCTCCTCGAACCTTCAACGCCCGGCACGTTCAGCTATGCGGAACGCTACGCCATCGCTACCTTTGTGGCGGGCGTGTATCAGGCGACGCCTGCCGTCGCCTTTTATTCTGACCTGCTGGCGGAGGAGTCGGAGGAACTCGCCGTCGAAATATCCCGCGCGGTGGAGAGCGGCATCACCACCGGCCCGTATATTGATGGCGGCTTCACGCTTTTCGAGGTCTCCCAGCGCCTCGCCGCCGCCCTCGACTTCGCCCACCTTCTGGTCTTCCACCCCAAGGATGCTTCTCCAGCTGCGATTGGTCACCTGCAGGCGGCCGGCTGGTCCGACGATGACATCGTGACGCTGGCGCAGCTGGTCAGCTTCCTGTCTTTCCAGCTGCGCGTGGCGCACGGCCTCTCCGTGCTTGCCGGTACTGCACAGCCCGCGCCCGTGACTGAGGCGCCGCGTCCCACACAGACCCCGGAGTGGGTGCCGGGGGAGGGGACGCTGGTGCCGGACGTCGCCAAGCCGCAGGGCTTTGTAGCGCACTCGCTGGGCTGGAAGCCGTGGGTGCCGCCGCAGCCGAAGGAGGAGTTCACAGACGCGCAGCGCGATGCGCTCATTAAGCCCGAGCGCATCGATATGGAGTACTTCCGTCTGCTCGCCCGCGATCCGGCCGCGCTCAAGGCGCGCACGCTCACGGACCTGGACATCTTCTACAACACCGACGGCGGACTCGGCCGCGCCGAGCGTGAGCTGGCCGCCACGGTGGTATCGCGTCTCAACGGTTGCGAGTACTGCGCGTCGGTGCACCAGCAGCGCGCCAAGGAAGAGGGCGGTGACGCCGCGGCGATTGACCGTCTGCTCGAGGAGGGCGTAGATGCTGACCTGGGCTCGGCGCAGTGGTCCGCCATTCGCGATGCCGCCCTGGCCCTGACCGAGTCACCCTTTGCCTTCGACGCCTCCCACGTTGAACGCCTCGAGGCCGTGGGATTCGATACCCTAGCCATCATCGATGTCATCAACTCCACCGCGTTCTTCAACTGGGCCAACCGCCTGATGCTGACGCTGGGGGAGCCGGATGTGCCGAAGCGCTTCCGCTAACGAGAAGGAGGAACAACCATGGTGAAAACTGCCGTTGTAACTGGTGCGACGGGTGGAATGGGCGCGGAGATCATCAAGGACCTTGCCCGGGACCACCGCGTGTATGCCCTGGGGCGGCGCGCCGGGGAGCTGCCGGAGGCGGAGAACATCGTGCCGGTGGCAATCGATTTGCTGTCGCTTCTCGACGGCTCACCGCTTCCCGCCGAACTGTCTTCGCTGGAGCGCGTCGATGTGCTTGTACACGCGGCGGCTCGGGCGGATAAGCGCTCGGTGGAAAGCGCTCGGCCGGAGGATTGGCGCGCGCAGATGGACCTCAACGTTCACGTGCCAGCCGAGCTGACCCGCCTGCTTCTGCCCGCGCTGCGCGCGGAGGAGGGGCTTGCGGTGTTCATTAACTCCGGTGCCGGCATTCACTCCTATGGTGACAACGTCATTTACGCCGCCACGAAGCATGCTTTGTACGCGCTTGCCGACGGCCTCCGCCTCGGCGAACTCGGCATCCGCGTGTCCACCGTCGCGCCGGGCCCGACGGATACCCCGATGCTGCAGGGCCTGCAGGATTACAACCCAGAGCATGTCATCGCTCCTGTGGAGGTGGCGAAGGCCATCCGCGCCACCGTTGATGCTGGCCCGACGACGCAGCTTACGGAGATTCGCGTACGCCCGCGCATTGAGTTGAATCAGCGCAAGTAGGAGCCGCATTTTCTCTCAAGATGCGAAAAACGCAGCGCACGGTACAGTGATGAGGCGTGTCCACCTCTCAACGTCGCCGCCCCGCCTATTTGGTGATCGCGGATTCGCTGCGGAGCAAGATTGAATCCGGCGAACTGAAGCCGGGTGACCGCTTTCCCACGGAGCGGGAGTTAGTCCAGGAATACAAGGTGGCGCGCATGACGGTGCGTCACGCGCTGGACATCGTCCAGATCGAAGGTCTCATTGACCGCAAGCGCGGGCGCACCGGTGGCACCTTCGTGCGTGCCACCCCGCCGACGCTGAGCCTGACGAGCGGACGCAGCGCGCTTGACCAGCTGCGTGAGCATGGCCTCGATGTTGAGGTGCGGGTGTTGTCGCTGACGCTGATTGAGGTGCCTGGGCATCTCGCTTCCACCTTCGGGATTGAGGAAGGTGATTCCGTGTGGGAATGCCGCGCGGTGCAGTTGACCGAGGGCTCGCCCATCATGGCCTCCACCCTTTTTATCCCGCAGGCCTTGGCCTCGGACCTCACGGAAGAGGACGTTCAAAAGCCGCTGACCGAGCTGTTGACGGAGCTTGACCTGGTGCCCGTGTTTAAGCGGGACTCCCTCGTGGCCGCCACCGCGCGCACGGAGGAGCAGAAGGCCCTTGGAGTGGGTCGGAACCAACCCGTCTTGCGCATTACACGAACCGTTAAGGCGGAGGGCGGCGTCGTGGCTGCTCAGTTGGAAGAGACCCTGCGCCCTGATGCCGTCACGGTGGAAGTTGTCATCGGCGAGGACCCCACGCCGACCCTCGACTAACCACCTCTGGTCTTCGCCCCAACGCGGTCAGCCGCCGCAAGGCTCGGCCTGCTCGAGCTGCATCAGTGCACGACAGCAAACCCGTCAATCATTTTCCGGTTGGCGGGTTTGGCCCTTTAAGGGCTTAACTCCCGGCGGGAAGCGCGTGAATCGTGGTTAGGGATCGCCGATGTGCCCGTCAACCATCTTTGGGTTGGCGGGGTCGGTGGTTGGCGGTGTCCTTTCTGCCGTTTCTGTGTTTGGTGGCTGTGGGGGTTAGCTGCTGTCGGGTGGTTCCTCTGGTGGTTGTCCTGCTTGTTCGGCGTTGAGTCTGGTTACTGCTTCTTGGTATTCGGGCATTGCGGTGGGCCTGACCCCCGGAAAGTAGACACGTCGG